>NZ_JBIXJN010000007.1:0-331760 GCF_052871115.1 Rhizobium sp. LARHSG275
CTGCAGACACCTGTGCAGGGACGAACGCGTCAGATGCGGGATCGTCGGTTGAAGGGCATAGAGGCAGTCATCAAGAGGCAGCAATGTATGCCTGCGAAAGGCGACGATGACGGCTTCTTCTTCAAGGGAGAGGATTGTCGAATGCGGGTCCTTCGGGCCTGTCGGAAGATCGGCCAATGATGTCCGTCTCTTCCATTTGGCTATCGTCTTCTGATTGACCCCATACCGCTTTGAAAGCGCTCTCAGGCTCTCTTCACTATTTTGTATTGCTCGACGGATTGCCTCTGTCGTTGTGGCGCTCCCGTGTAGAACCTGGCCCATAGTGCCTCCCTCCATTCTAAGGAAAATAATGCACCATCAAATGCCGGGACTAAACATCTAGGAAGTGTGGACTCTTGGGTTTCCAAGGCTGAGCAAATCAGATTCAAGACTGTCTTTTGGAGGCAGTCATGGGTGTTTTGGATCGTCTGATCCTTCGGGACGAGCAGTGGGCGCGGATAGCGCATCACATCATTGGTGACGAGCGCACGCGCGGCTCGTCTGGCCGCGACAACCGCATGTTTGTGGAAGCCGTGCTTTGGATTGTGCGCACCGGCTCGCCCTGGCGAGACCTGCCAGAGGTGTTCGGCGAGTGGAACAGTGTCTTCCGCCGTTTCAGCCGCTGGAGCCGGAAGGGCATCTGGTGGCGCATGTTCGCCGCGATGTCGGACGATCCGGACTTCGAATACCTGATCGTTGATTCCACCATCATCCGCGCCCATCAGCACGCTGCCGGCGCAAAAAAGGGGCTGAAGATCAAGCCCTTGGCCGTTCTCGCGGCGGCCTGAGCACCAAAATCCACATGGCCGTGCGTGGTCTCGGCTGCCCGGTCCGCTTCACACTGACCGCAGGCCAAAAGGGCGATGCGCCGCAAGCCGATGCCCTGATCGAGGGCCTACCCGCCGACATCGTCATGGCCGACACCGCTTATGACAGCGATCGCCTGCGCAATGCCATCGCTGATAAAGGCGCTGTGGCGGTGATCCCCAACAATCCTTCCCGCGCGCAAAAATACCCGCTGGACAAGCATCTCTACGCCCAGCGCCACCTGATCGAATGCTGCTTCTCGAGACTCAAGCAGTTCCGCAGGGTCGCCACGCGCTTCGAAAAAACCGCCGAAAACTACCTCGCAGTCGTCACTATCGCAGCAATCGTCCTATGGATCAGATAAGTGTCCACACTTCCTAAAGCGCAGACGCGGATGCGCCGCCGCCAGTATCAAGCGGCCTGAGGGGCCAGTTCGCCCTCATCATGCATTTCGATGGCGGCAAGCGCCGGCACGCTACTGGCAAGCGCCCGCCAGGTGATCAGTTCGAACGTGCCATCCTCGTGCTCGGCGACCGCCGTGCAGCTTTCCACCCAATCGCCGGTGTTGATGTAGCGGATACCGTCCATGTCCTGGATGATGGCATGATGGATATGTCCGCAGATCACCCCATCGGCGCCGTTTTTGCGGGCTTCCTCGGCCACGACGCGCTCGAATTCGCCGATGAAATTGACGGCATGCTTGACCTGCAGCTTCGCCCAGGCCGAAAACGACCAGTAGGGCATGCCAAGCCGGCGGCGCACCGCCGCCAGGAAGATGTTGATGCGGATTGCCGTGTCATAGGCCCAGTCGCCGAGATAAGCCAGCAGTCGGGCGTTGCGGACGACGACGTCAAACTCATCGCCGTGCAGGATCAGGTATTTCTTGCCGTCGGCGCCCTCATGCATCATCCGCTCGACGACTTCGATGCCGCCGAAATGCATGCCCGGAAAGGCACGCAGGAATTCGTCGTGATTGCCGGGAATATAGACGACGCGCGTGCCCTTGCGCGCCTTGCGCAACAGCTTCTGGACGACATCGTTACAGACCTGCGGCCAGTACCAGCTGCGCTTCAGGCGCCAGCCGTCGACGATGTCGCCGACGAGCACGATCGTATCGGCCTCGTGGTGGCGCAGGAAATCCAGCAGGAAGTCGGCCTTCGCGGCCTTCGAGCCGAGATGGACATCGGAAATGAAGAGCGTGCGGAAATGTCTGGGTTCCATCATGTCTTTCATGAGCTGCCGCTCATGTCCCATCTTTCATCTAGCCTTCCAAAACCAGACTCGTGTTTCAGGAAGATGACAAGCTGGGGAAAAGCCCTGCAAACCTGTCCATTCCGCGCGGCCACTTGGCCGTCGCCGCGCAGGCCCGCCGACCATGTTGCCCTGCGCATTCAGGGCGTTCATGATGGCGGCGATTCATATCTGACAATGCGGGATGGCTGATGCGTCTTTTTCTCGTTCGCCACGGCGAATCCCTCGGCAACATCAACGAACAGGCCTACCGCCAATTCGGCGATCACAATGTGCCGCTGACGCAGTGGGGCCATCGGCAGGCTCTCGAAGCAGGCGGCGTGATCGCCTCCTATCTGCAAGCATTGTCGAGCGCGGGTTTCGGCAAGCTGCATATCTGGTATTCGCCCTTTCTGAGGACGCGGCAGAGCAAGGATGCGCTGCTCGAAGCCCTGCCGGAAAGATTCATTGGCGATATCAGGGAAGATTATCTGCTGCGCGAGCAGGATTTCGGTCTCTTCACCGAAATCTACGACCACGCCGAACAGAAGCAGAAGTTTCCCGAGGAGTTCGAAAAATGGGCGAGGCTGCGCAGCAACAGCGGCAAGTTCTATGCACGGCCGCCGGATGGCGAAAGCCGGGCGGATGTGGCCCAGCGGGTGCGCCTGTTCCTGCAGACCGTCATGCACGATGCCGAAAATAGCGACCACAACGTCGTGATCGTCGGCCATGGCGTCACCAACCGGGCGGTTGAAATGAATTTCCTGCACCGCCCCGTCGAGTGGTTCGAGCGCTCCGACAATCCCGGAAACGCCGATATCACCCTGATCGAGGGGACGCGCTCGCAAGGATATGAGTCGATCCTGCTGCATCAGGCCGCCGACCGGCAGCCGGGACAGCAAGGCGAACTGCGCGATGCCTATGGCGCTGACGTGACGATCACGCCGAAGCCCGGCGGATAGCGACGCCGGACCGAAACGAACGGCATGTCACCAGCCAAGGACATTATGCTTCGAGCGCCAGCATCATCGTCCCGCCGCGTGTTAAGCGAACGCGCAGCGAAGGCTCCAACGCCTTGATTTCACGCCATCCCGTCAGGCAGCGCGTACGGCCGCCACGGGTTTGACGTTCTGGTTCATGCGAAACAGGTTGTTCGGATCGTAGCGCAGCTTGATTTCGGCAAGGCGGTGGTAGTTGGTCCCGTATGCCATTTCGACCCGATCGGTTTCGTCTTCCGGCATGAAGTTGATATAGGCGGTGCCGACCGAATGCGGCTTGGTTGCCTCGAAAAGCTCGCGCGCCCAGCCGGTGCAGCTTCCGTCCATCCCGGCTTCCCGCCAGCGCGCATGTACATTCATGACGAAATGCGAGCTGCGCTGCGGAAACGCGGTGGCTTCGGTCGGAACACGGCCGGCTGCACCGCCGACATGGCCGATGAAGATCTCGCATTCCGGGCCGGGCAGCTTGCGCACGGCATTGAGCAGGACGTCGATCGCCGGATCCGAAAGCGAGGCGAAATCCTGGCTCTTCCAGTAATTGCGCGCACCTGGCGTGAGCAACGGGTCGAACGCCTGCTGCCAGCCGGTGAACGGCACCGGGCCGACGACGTCGGCAATCGGATTTCCGATCGCACGTAATCTGGCCGTCGCCTTTTCTCCCGCTGCGATGTCTCCGCAATAACACATGGCGAGCACGACGATTTCCTTGCCGTGCCATTCGGCGGGAAGGAACGGCAGCGGCGGCGCCTGGCGCATCACCACCCAGCAGGTCAGTTCGTCAGGTGCCACCTCCAGCGCCTGCCGGTACTCCTTGAGCACCATTTCCGCATCGGCGAAGGGATGTACGACCAGCCCGGCGAGAACCTCCGTGTTGAGAGGGTTAAGCTTGAACTCGAACGAGGTGACGACGCCGAAATTGCCGCCGCCGCCGCGTAGCGCCCAGAAGAGGTCGGGTTTTTCCGTCTCGCTCGCCTTGACCAACTCGCCGTCGGCCGTCACCACATCAACCGACAGCAGATTGTCGATCGTCAGCCCGAATTTGCGGGTCAGCCAGCCGAAGCCACCGCCCAACGTCAACCCGGCGATGCCGGTGGTGGAATTGATGCCCGTCGGCAGCGCCAGCCCGAAGGCCAGCGTTTCCTTGTCGACATCGGCAAGCGTTGCGCCCGGCTCGATCCTGGCGCGCCGCGTTTGCGGATCGACCCGCACCGATTTCATCGCCGACAGGTCGATGACGACGCCACCCTCGCAGACGGCATTGCCTGCAATGCCGTGGCCGCCGCCACGCACCGAAAGGAGCAGACTATTGTCGCGTGCAAACCGCACTGCGCGCACGACATCGGCAGCACCGGCGCAGCGCGCGATAAGCCCGGGCCGGCGATCGATCATCGCATTCCAGATCGCCCGCGCCTCGTTGTAATCCACGTCCTTACTGGTCAGAAGACTGCCGCGAAATCCGGCGGCAAAGGCATCGATGGCCACGTCATTGACCATCGTCTGACCCTTTTGCAGGGTCGTCAGGTTCAAATTGTCCATGGTTTCCTCCATGCGACCGGCGCCCCGCACCGTCGCGCCCGGCATTCTGCGCTTGCTGCCGCGGCCAAACAAGTTTCCAAAAGGATTAGTACCGGGGCCGGCACGACCACACGCCGCGCGTACAGAGCGAATTATCGTACCATGAGGATACCCCTCTGCCTGCCGGACAGAAGGGGTTGCCCACGACGCACCATCACCTCACGAAAACTTCGCCCACCCCCCATTTCCATACTGTCGCCCGTTGCCGATTGATGTATGGAGGGAGCTCAAAAAGACGTGCACGGAGGCGGCGATGGATCACCTGGAAAAATCGAAGACCGAAAAGAACCTGACGAGCGGCGATCTCGACGAGCAGGCGCTTTTCTTCCACCGCTATCCCCGCCCCGGCAAGCTGGAAATCCAGGCAACCAAGCCGCTCGGCAACCAGCGCGACCTGGCGCTCGCCTATTCGCCGGGGGTTGCCGCCCCTTGCCTTGCCATCCGCGACAATCCCGAAATGGCGGCCGAATATACCTCGCGCGCCAATCTCGTCGCCGTCATCTCCAACGGCACCGCCGTGCTCGGCCTCGGTAATATCGGCCCGCTTGCCTCTAAGCCGGTCATGGAGGGCAAGGCGGTGCTGTTCAAAAAATTCGCCGGCATCGACGTCTTCGATATCGAGATCGACGCGGCAGCCGTCGACCAGATGGTTTCGACCATCGCCTCGCTGGAGCCGACTTTCGGCGGCATCAACCTTGAGGACATCAAGGCGCCGGAATGTTTCGAGGTCGAGCGGCGCCTGCGCGAGAAGATGAAAATCCCGGTCTTCCACGACGACCAGCACGGCACGGCGATCATCGTTGCCGCCGCGATCCTGAACGGGCTGGAACTCGCCGGCAAGGCCATCGAGGACGTCAAGATCGTCGCTTCCGGCGCGGGTGCCGCCGCGCTTGCCTGCCTCAACCTGCTGGTCATTCTCGGGGCAAAACGCGAAAACATCTGGGTCCACGATCTCGAAGGCCTCGTCTATGAGGGCCGGGTCGAGCTGATGGACGAATGGAAATCCATCTATGCCCAGAAGAGCGATACGCGCACGCTCGCCGAAAATATCGGCGGCGCCGACGTCTTCCTCGGCCTGTCCGCTGCCGGTGTTCTGAAGCCGGAACTGCTGGCGCAGATGGCCGATAAACCGCTGATCATGGCGCTCGCCAATCCGACGCCGGAGATCATGCCCGATCTCGCCCGTGCCGCCCGTCCCGACGCAATGATCTGCACCGGCCGCTCGGATTTCGCCAACCAGGTCAACAACGTCCTCTGCTTTCCCTATATCTTCCGCGGCGCGCTCGATTGCGGCGCCGAAACGATCAACGAGGAAATGAAGATGGCGGCCGTGCGCGCCATCGCAGCCCTTGCCCGCGAAGAGCCGTCGGATGTTGCCGCCCGCGCCTATTCCGGCGAGACACCGGTCTTCGGCCCCGATTACCTCATCCCATCGCCCTTCGATCCGCGCCTGATCCTGCGCATCGCGCCTGCCGTTGCCAAGGCCGCCGAACAGAGCGGCGTCGCACGCCGCCCGATCCAGGATTTCGACGCCTATCTCGACCAGTTGAACCGCTTCGTCTTCCGCTCCGGCTTCGTCATGAAGCCGATCTTCACCGCGGCCAAGGCTGCCGAGCGCAAGCGTGTCATCTTTTCCGAAGGCGAGGACGAGCGCGTATTGCGCGCCGCCCAGGTGCTGCTTGAGGAAGGCCTTGCCGAACCGATCCTGATTGGCCGCCCGCAAGTCATCGAGACGCGCCTGAAGCGCTACGGCTTGCGCATCCGGCCGCTGTCGGATTTCGAGGTCATCAACCCGGAAGACGATCCGCGCTTCCGCGAATATGTGGATCTCTATTTCTCCCTCGTCGGCCGCCGCGGCGTCATTCCGGAAGCGGCCCGCACGATCGTACGCACCAACACCACCGTCATCGGCGCGCTGGCGCTGAGGCGCGGCGAGGCCGATGCGCTGATCTGCGGCCTCGAAGGCCGCTACGAGAAGCACCTGCGCGACGTCCGCCAGATCATCGGCAAGCGCAAGAATGTCCGCGATTTCTCCGCCCTCAGCCTGATGATTTCGCAGCGCGGCGCCACCTTCTTCACCGACACCTACGTCACCTTCAATCCGACTGCCGAGGAGGTTGCCGAGGCAACGGTGCTGGCGGCCGAGGAAATCCGCCGTTTCGGCCTCACGCCGCGCGCCGCGCTAGTCTCGCATTCCAACTTCGGCTCGCGTGAGTCCGAAAGCGCCACGAAGATGCGCAACGCCCTGCAGCTCGTGCGCGAAGCCGCGCCCGACCTCGAGGTCGACGGCGAGATGCACGGCGAAAGCGCCATCACCGAAGCGCTGCGCAAGCGCGTCATGCCGGACACGACCCTGCACGACGAGGCGAACCTCCTGGTCTTCCCGAACCTCGACGCCGCCAACATCACCCTCGGTGTGGTCAAGTCGATGACGGACGGCCTGCATGTCGGCCCGATCCTGCTCGGCACCGCCCTGCCCGCCCACATTCTCGCCCCCTCGGTCACCTCCCGCGGCGTCGTCAACATGGCGGCACTCGCCGTCGTCGAGGCATCGCAACCGGCTTGAGCCGGCTCAGACTTGTGACAAAGTCGGCCAGCCTTTTCGTCATGTTCGGGCTTGTCCCGAGCATCTGCAGCCGGTTGATATCAAGCAGATATGAGGCCCGGGGCCCTGGATAAAATCCATGCCCTGATGCCGTCTCAGGCACTCCGTATCGACAGGCGCCCCTTATCTGCGAGCGCATCCGCGCGCTCGTTGCCGGCAATGCCGGAATGGCCTTTGCACCAGGCGATGGTCACCAGACCATTCTGGCAAAGTTCAAGATCGACCGCCTTCCAGAGTTCCGCATTGGCGATCGTTCGCCTTCGCGCATTCCCATTCGGGCCGCTTTTCTTCCAGCCGTTGTTCTTCCAGATATGTCGCCAGCTGTTGCAGCCTTTGATGGCGTAGATGGAATCCGACCAGATGGTCGCGGGCTCGCCGCTTGCCTCGCTGTTGATCCAAACCACAGCCTTGAGGACGGCCATCACTTCCATCGAATTATTGGCGGAATCTTCCGCGCCACCGAAGCCGGACGCAATTTCCGCGGCATCGCAATAAACGACGAATGCCCAACCTCCGTGCCCAGAACCGGGTTCATAACAGCCGTCCACGAAGACGTGGAAGCCGTGTTGGGTTTCCGGCAGCCCGACTATCGTTGCGGGGGAGCTGAGTTCATTGGCAATTCCTGTCATTTTCAGCGTCCGGATATGAGTACGTATCTCAAGCGCCCCAGGAGATTGGAGTGGGCACTTGGCCTCGTTGATTACCATCGACAGCTTCTTCATAATCGAACACTGGGTCTTTGGCTGTCCGCTGGATAAAATCCCGAAAATACGCTAGGAATATCTCCAAGCTTATTAAGAGAAACAAGCTAAGAGACAACGCGCGGCGGATGGACGCCGACAGTGACCGATCGATTCTTTGCTCATTCCGGGACGACGCCGTGAAACGCCGAAACCTGTCTCTTGCCGTCTTCCTTGTCTTCGCAGCGCCCGCTGCCGCGCAGACCATTACTATCTGTGAGGATCTGCGTGGCCGCCTCGCCGACCTGCCGCGGTCGATCGGCAATAACAACGGCTCGGAAGCGCGCCAATATGCCGGCGCCATGGCCGAGCAGAACCTCGAGCTGCGCAAGGTCCGCAACGAGCTGCGCGGCAACGGCTGCACCTCGGGAAGCATGGTCGTCATCGGCGGCGAGAATGCCGATTATTGCGCCGAGCTCTCGCAGTCCGAAGCCCGCATGATCGACAACATCCGCTATCTCCAGGACCGCCGTGAGGAGCTGCGCAACCAGACCGACGGCAATGACGACGCGCGCCGCGAGCTGACCGCCGCTCTCGACCGCAATGGCTGCAACAGCGAAAACGTCTATGCCCCGAGCGATCGCAGCGCCGACGAACCGGCTCCAAGCGTCGAGGAACAGGCGATGCGCACCGATACCTTCATTCCGCTCGGCGGTGGTGACGAGGTCGATCCGCGTTACGGCGTGCCGCGGGCCGAGATGCTATCTCCGGTCAGCACCATGTGCGTGCGCAGTTGCGACGGCGGCTTCTTCCCGATCAGCTCGAACGCCACATCGGTCGATTTCGGCCGCGACGCCCAGACCTGCGCCAAGATGTGCCCGGGCATCGAGACCGAACTGTTCTATCGTGACGTGACGAGCACCGAAGCCTCGAACATGATCTCGGTCGCAACGGGCACGCCCTACAGCGCCATGAAAAATGCCTTTGCCTACAAGAACCGCACGCCCGGGGAAAAGTCCTCCTGCGCCTGCAATCTCACCGCCTATTATGAGGAGATGCGCGGCAAGCAGGTGGTGAGCGAACCGCCGCAGCAGAGCTCCATCACCACCATCCGCACCAATCCCCCGGCGAAGGATGCCGCAGCTGCGCCGCAATCATCCGTTCCCGAGCGCCCCTACGATCCGACGCAGAACCGCGTCCGTCAGGTCGGCCCGCAGTTTCTGGCCGGCGATCAGGGCTCGATCGACCTCACCAATCCGGCAACGCCGGGCCCGCAACCACAACAACAGCAGTGATATCAATCAAGCCACCCAAACCGCGCGGCGGTTTTGGGACTACGACATGCATCTTCGATGCGACGCACTTTATTTAGGGCTCGCTTCGTCCCCATCCATCATGAAAGACGAGTTCCTCGAGCGGCAGCCGCTGCCGCCAGCCTTTGACGGAGAGTTCCGGCTCGTCATAGAGCCGATCGACGAAACCGGCACAGAGCCAGGCGACCACCTCGATATGCTCGGGTATGCCGAGAATGCTCTTCAGGTCGCCTTCATGAAAGATGCTGACCCAGCCGACGCCGACCCCTTCCGCCCGCGCGGCAAGCCAGAGGTTCTGGATGGCGCAGACTGTGGAATAGCTATCCATCCTCGGATTGTGCGTACGCCCCAGCACCACGCTGCCGCCGCGGGTGGGATCGCAGGTCACGCAGATCCCGAGCGGCGCCTCCGTAATGCCTTCGAGCTTAAGCGAACGATATGCCTGCCGCCGTTCGCCTTCGAACATCAGCGCCGCCTCCTCGTTGGCGCTGGCAAAGGCATCCCGGACGCGCGCCCGCACAGTCGGGCTTTTCACCAGAATGAAATTCCACGGCTGCATGAAACCAACCGACGGCGCGTGATGGGCGGCCGTCAACAGACGCTCCACGACATCGTCTGGCAAGGGATCGGGCAGGAACTGGCTGCGAACGTCGCGCCGCGTCATGATCGCATGATAGACGGCCTCGCGTTCGGCCAAGGAAAAACCGGACGCCGCCGAAAGGGCATCCTCATCAAAGGGTCGCATCGTCAAATCCCCAACAACGCAACCGCCCCGCCGTCCGCGCGGATCGGTCTATCTAGCCAGGCCGGTCTTCTGACTGGGCGTCATCCGTCTGCCGCAGCCTTCCCGGCAAGAAGCCAGTGGCGTGATAAGCGGCAAACGTCGGCCTTACAGCGTTGGGCACGTTCCGGCTTTGCACCGGATTCCCGATTCTCCCGCCTTACCGGCGGGCACCTGACGGCGCATCTATTTCAGGAAAGCGCGGCGGCGGCAAGGCGGCCCGCACGCCGCCGACACGCTGCATTGGCCTTCGGCGATGTCGATGACGCCGACAGCAGCCAGGCAACCGCGATCAATGCCGTTGCCCAGCGTATCTCCATTCCTCCACCGTCCAGCGCGATACGGCAGTACCCGCCGGTTGGCTGGGCTTGGCGCCGGCAGGCGCCAGGGTGAAACGACCCGCATGTACCCAGCACCCCATTCTACTTTATGATTTATTCACACATCAAATACACACTGCGTTTGCGCGTTTTGGGTTGCTATCAGGACATGGGCATGAGGGCTCGTGATGTGACCGTCGGCGTCGATGCCCGTATTGATACGCCAGTCGGGAACATGTCCGACTGAGCCGCAATTCTAGGCCGCCGCGGAATGTTCCAATTTTTGAAAACGATGCCTCTGACCGCCAAGCTGGCGGCGATTATCGTTGCCGTGAACCTCTGCGGCATTTCCGCTTTCGCCACCTATACCTGGATGTACGAAACCCGGGCCTTGATCGATGGCGCCAAGGCGAACTGGTCCAAGGATGCCGAGCAATTTGCATCTCTGGCGGCGGGCGGCGTCAAATGGGGGAAGGCGAACGCCGTTCGAGAGGCTTATTCGCTCTATCGCGACGACCCCTCGCTCGATCTCGTGCAGTTTGCCGCATTCAACGCCGAACCTGCCGCCGTCGATACTTGGGCGCGCGATGGCGTCGATGGTTTGCCGGCACCAGCCGATCTGGCAAAGAGCCTCAGCGCGAAACCGGAAAAGACGACCATCGATGACGGTAGAATATCTGCCGGCGTCGTGACGATCATCGCGCCGCTCCCGCTGGATAAGTCGGGCAAGGCCACCGGTTACGTCGTCACGAACTGGTCCGTCGAAAAAATCGCTTCCGAAGTCAGGCAGAAAGTTCTCATTTCGCTGCTTACGCAGTCCGCGATCACCGCCATGGCCGTCGTTGCTTTCCTTCTCGCCATGCGCAGCCTCGTCGGTCGGCCCATCAGGGTGATCAGCGAACGAATCAGCGCGTTGCAGAAAGGCGATCTGGTCTCTCCCGTCACCTACAGGGAAAATGGCGACGAGATCGGCTTTCTGGCGCGCGCATTGGAAGTTTTCCGTCACGAGGCGATTGCGAAGGTCGAGAGAGAGCAGGCCGCGGCCGAGCAGAGCGCTTCGCTCGACGCCGAACGGGCGCGCAACGCATTGTTGACGGAAGATGCCAGCAATACCCAGCGGCTGGTCATGAACGCTCTCGCAAATGCATTGGAAGGGCTCGCCGCCGGTGATTTCTCGATACATCTGGCCGATGTCGGTCCAGAATTCGATAAATTGCGGCAGGATTTCAACAACATGGTCGATGCGGTCGCGGCCGCTCTGACAGAGATCAAGACCGCTTCCGTGGCGGTTGAAACCGGCTCCAGCGAGCTGGCGAACTCCGCGGATCAACTCGCCAGGCGGACCGAGCAACAGGCAGCAGCATTGGAACAGACCGCTGCGGCACTGGATGAGGTGACCACCACGGTCAGAACATCGTCGCAACGGGCTGAAAATGCCGGGCAGTTGGTCGAGGAGACAAAGCGGAGCGCTCATGTCTCGGCGACGGTGGTGCGCGATGCAATCGGCGCGATGGACCGGATTCAAACCTCATCGAGCCAGATCGGCCGCATTATCGGCGTCATCGACGAAATCGCCTTCCAGACGAACCTGCTGGCGCTGAACGCCGGTGTCGAGGCGGCGCGCGCCGGCGAGGCCGGCAAGGGTTTTGCGGTCGTCGCGCAGGAAGTGCGTGAACTCGCTCAGCGGTCGGCAAATGCCGCAAAGGAAATCAAGAACCTGATCAACGTATCCGGCCAGGAAGTTGCCGCGGGCGTCGGGCTGGTGAACGAAACCGGTGACGCCCTGCTGAAGATCGAGGAGCAGATCAACCGCATCAGCGATAGCATCGCTTCCATCGTCCAATCCTATCGCGAACAGGCGACGGGCTTGCAGGAAATCAACAGCGCAATCAACCAGATGGATCAGACGACACAGCAGAACGCGGCAATGGTCGAGGAAACCAACGCGGCTTGCCACGAACTGCTGTCGCAAGGACGCCTGCTGCAGGACTCGGCCGGCAGGTTCGTGGTCGGTGGGTCTACCGCCAGCCAGCCCAAACCCGTTCAAGCCGCCCGCCAAGCTCGTCCCGAGCCCAGAGCCTTCACGCAGCGTCATGCAGGCAATGCCGCCGTTGCCGCTGCTCCCGGTGCCTGGGAGGAGTTCTGACGTCGTCTGCATCCGATAAGCCTTAGATCTCAGCAACCTATAACCAGGAAGGAAACGCCTATGAAGAAAATCGTGCCCGCATTTCTTTTGGCCTGCACCGCATTTGCCATGCCCGTGGACGTATCCATGGCACAGGATGCCAAGCTTGCCCCGATCTCCGACTACGTGACAAGCGATGTAAAGCCCTGGCTTAACGACCCCGCCATCATCGAGGCTATCAAGGCGCAGAACGCTGCCAACGCCAATCTCAGCGCTGCTGATGTCGACGCCCTTGACAAGAAGTGGCGTGCCGAGGTCGATGGCTCAGACCACTCGATGATCGATGATGTGCTCAACAACGCACTGTCGAAATTCCTTCAGGGGAAGAAGGAGGCTTCCGGCGGCAAGATCACGGAAATCTTCGTCATGGATACAAAAGGCCTGAATGTCGGTCAAAGCGACACCACATCGGATTACTGGCAGGGCGACGAGGCCAAGTTCCAGAAGTCCTTCGGAGCCGGCAAGGACGCCGTCTTCGTCGACGAGATCGAAAAGGATGAATCGACCCAGACACTGCAGTCGCAGGCAAGCGTCACGATATCAGACGACAAGGGAACACCGATCGGCGCCATCACCGTCGGCGTGAACGTCGACGCTCTCTGATCTCAGGAACTCAGTTTTCTGGAACAGTTCGAATGACCGTCGCCCGGAAGCATCTTTAGGGCGCCAGGTTTAAACAAAGCTTAGAGCGCGTCGCCTGCACGAGATCGAGTGCGACGCGCTTCTTGCCTCGCCGGGGGTGCCCCTTCCGCAGAAGCCGTTGCCATCTCGGGGAACGCCGGATTTTCAGCCAGAAAATTCTGCGTGACAACGCGTGGCCGTGACACTACATACGCCTCATGTCGATCACATCAATCTACGCCTCGCGATTTTATTGGTACCGCTACTCTCAGCGGATGCGGGTCCATGCGTAACTGAATTCGACGCGACGACAACCCGAACAGCCGCTAGTCTACCTGGCGGCTTTTTTTGTTCCGCCGGTATGACCAAACAGGAGCCATACCGTGTCTGATACCATTGACGATCTGCGCATCGTCGAGATCACCCCGCTGACCAAACCAGCCGATATCATCGCGGAAATTCCCCGCAATGCCGAGGTCACCGAGACCGTGACCAGCAACCGTGCTGCGATCCATAAGATCCTCCACGGCGAAGATGATCGCCTGATCGTCGTTATCGGCCCCTGCTCCATCCATGACCCCGTTGCCGCCAGGGAATATGCCGAACGGCTGGCGGAACAGCACCGCCTCTTCGCCAGCGATCTCGAGATCGTCATGCGCGTCTACTTCGAAAAGCCCCGCACGACCGTCGGCTGGAAGGGCCTGATGAACGACCCGCATCTCGACGGCAGCTACCGTATCGAAGAAGGGCTGCGCATTGCCAGGCGCCTGCTGCTCGACATCAATGCCATGGGCCTTCCGGCCGGCTGCGAATTCCTCGACACGATCACGCCGCAATACATCACCGATCTCGTCAGCTGGGGCGCGATCGGCGCACGCACGACCGAAAGCCAGATCCACCGCCAGCTCGCCTCCGGCCTCTCCTGCCCGATCGGCTTCAAGAACGGCACCGACGGCGGCGTGCGCGTCGCGCTCGATGCCATCCTCGCCGCCTCGCAGCCGCATCACTTCCCGGCGGTGACCAAGGACGGACAGGCGGCAATCGCCTCGACGACAGGCAATGAGGATTGCCACATCATCCTGCGCGGCGGCAAGCGGCCGAACTATGAGACGGCCGATGTCGAAGCCGTCACGAGCGACGCCGTCAAGCTCGGCGTCGCCCCGCGCATCCTCATCGATGCCAGCCATGCCAACAGTGGCAAGGACCCGATGAACCAGCCGCTCGTCGTCAGATCCGTTGCTGCCCAGATTGCCGCCGGAAACGGCGACATCAAGGGCATGATGATCGAAAGCAACCTCGTCGCCGGCCGCCAGGACCTCGTTCCCGGCAAGCCGCTGGTTTACGGCCAGTCCATCACCGACGGCTGCATCGACTGGGATATGTCGGTCGCGGTGCTGGAGGACTTGGCAAAATCCGCCCGCGCCCGGCGCAAGGCAGCCGTCGCAGCCTGATAGTCAGCATTAAACGCAGCGGGCAGAAACCCGCCGCCCATTACAGGGCGGTGGGGGCAACCCGGTTATCTCACGGGTACGCCGATGGCGACACTGCCGTTGGCTGTGACCGCCAGTTCATGCCCATTCATCCCAACGAGCCACAGCCGCCAAATGCAGGCGTCTGATGATGGAGCGAACCAGATGGGCCGACACAGGCGCATATTTCGCGGGCACGTCATTTGTCGTCGGAGCCGGCTTGGTCGGAAAATACCTTCGTCTTGTGGAGACGGCTATCAACGGTGCTCAATCGATCGTCACCACTACGCCGGTGCTCGGGCCTGTCGTCGCATTCGTGGCGCTGGCCGCAATGCCGCTCGCGATGGGCGCTAAGTTCGCCGCAATTGCCAACAGCGAGGTCGGCTATAACAATTACTATGGCGCTGCTGTTGGTACCGGTGGGCTGGTTGGAACCAAGGCCGACATCAGATTTCTCGTCCAATCATCCGCGAAGTCGCCGATCCCCAAGCAGCGTGAGATTACTAACCCACCGCCCCGCCATCATGGGCGGAGCTCGGGACCGGATCACCGGCACGCGGAATAGGAGTAGATTTAATAGAGCCATGGATGCATTGAATCGGGCTCGTGTTCAGTCGCGACCCTGTAATAGGTACGCATGTCGTCGCGCTCTTTTTCGTAAGTCCACTTCAAGCCCCATCTGCATTCTTCCGTCATGCACTCACGGCTCTTCGATCCGAACATATCGAGTTGAAATGCCTCGCCATTGATTTCGCCGGTAATCGAGCCGGTTTTCCCCTTATCCTTCGATATGAGTTCAAACGCCCCTGCTCGACCATCCAGACAGTAGATCTTCCCGCGGTAGGTTCGCTCGCCGGTCTCAAGCTTCCAGAAATTCGTCTTCACCTGCGATACGCTGTAGCGACCCTTGCATTGCTGCCTTTCGGCCGAGCCGATCTCAATCGTCCCCCCCATCTCCTCACTCTCGTCCCCCGCAGTCACCTTTCCGAGCACCGGAGTACCCGTTGCGAGGTAGCTTCCCTCGACGCCACGGACAAAAAGATATGAACAACCTGCGAGCGTGAAACCCATTGCCACCAAGGAGCCGGCGACCGTGAAACCACGCAGCGTCCACGCGCATCTCAAGACAGCCAGCAAGTCTATACCCCCAGGTTCTTCCTCATGTTCGCGGATGCCAAAAGAGCGGGTTGGAGCAGTGGGCGTCGTTACCAGCCAGAATAGCACTGATATTCAGGTCACAATATTTCCCCCACAATAGGAAGATGAATAAATGCCACAGCTCATCTTGAAATAGAATACCCCGTCCGCTTCGGCAAGTTACACGGAGCTAGAGGTAGCTACTGCAATCAAACTTGGGAGCCCCAATCACCCACCCCTCAAAAGCGTGCGCATCAGCAATTCGAAGATGAGGCCGGGCGCGACGTTGTTACTCACACTGTGACGTGCAATCCTGCCGAATAAACTTTTTCGATAGGGGACGCATGCCTGTAAAAACTCTTCCATCTCCACCTTGGTGGAGAGTAGCGATTGCGTTGATCGTAGTTCCCTAAATCGCGTCCTTCGCATACGCTGTTTACAGCCCACTGTATCAGGGCCTGCCGGATATGACCGAGCGCGTTATCCGATCAACTCAGGCCGTCGCGCTCATTGGTGCGTATCCGCCAACTGCTGTGTTGGGGATTCCATTGCTATTCTACTTCAGGCGATGTGCCTAGAGTTGCATTTTTCGGCCCTGACGAGGCCTATGCTGGTGACCACATCACTTACCAAAACGGCATGATGACATGGTGGGGATTGCTAGAGACCGTCAAATCGCTCGCAGTGACAGCTGTATTCGGCTTTGCTGCTGGTGGACTGTTCTGGCTGGTGGCCGCCGCTGGCGTTAAAAGACAGCCCGTTTCTGAAACGATTCCAAGCAAAGTGTTCGAGTAGGCGGTCTCGCGATATCATCAGATACCCACCACCCCATCATAAAATGGCGGTGCGCCAGTCTCAAGATCTCACCGGAAAATACCTGACATAGGCGAATTCCTCGCCATCAGGAGACCAACAGGGCACATTGATCGTGCCCTGCCCCCCGAAGAGTTCGAACAGCGTCTTCAGATTGCCGCCGTCCATGTCCATCAGCCGCAGCCGCACATCGAGGTCGCGCGGATGGTCGAACACCGAAGGGTCGTAGGACAGGATCAGCACCTTGTCATTGGCAGGCGATGGATGGGCGAACCAATTGCCCTGATTGTCCGATGTCACCTGCTCGAGCCCGGTGCCATCGGGATGGATGCGCCAGATCTGCATCAGCCCGGTGCGGCTGGAATTGAAGTAGATCCATTGGCCGTCAACCGACCAGTCCGGCCCGTCATTGCGTCCCTCGCCATGCGTCAGCCGCGTTTCGGCGCCGCCATCGACGGAAATGGTGTAGATATCGAAGAGGTCGTCGCGGATGCCGCAATAGGCAAGCTGGCGCCCGTCCGGCGACCAGCCATGCCAGTAGGATGGCAGGTTCTGCGTGATGAGCCGCGGCGTGCCGCCTTCGATCGGCAGGATATAGATCGCCGACTTGCCGAATTCGGTCTTGTCGGAGATGACAATCTCAGTCCCATCGGGCGAAATGCCGTGGTCGTTGTTGCAGTTGACAGCAAAGCCGGTATCGACCTTGACCACGTCGCCGCCATCGAGCGGCAGCCGGAAGAGCAGCCCGTCGCCGTTCATGAGCAGGTAGGAACCATCCGGCGAGAAGTTCGGCGCCTCGACCAGCCTGTCCGTCTGCCAGACCTCGCGGGCCCTGCCCGTCCTGACATTGTAGATCTCAACCGAGCTGCGCATGTTTCCTCCCGAAAATCCTACAGCGCCGCGCGTCGTTCAGACGCGTAAAGGACGCTGGAACACTTTGAATTGCCGCCGTCAGCGATCTCGATTGCGCTAGCGATCCCGGAAACGGTTGGTGATCGGATAACGCCGGTCCCGGCCGAAATTCTTTTTGGTAATCTTAACGCCCGGCGCCGACTGCCGGCGCTTGTATTCGGCGAGATAGAGCAGGTGCTCGACCCGGTGGACGGTCGCCACGTCATGGCCGCGGGCGACGATCTCTTCGACCGCCATCTCCTTCTCGACAAGGCATTCGAGGATATCGTCGAGCACAGGATAGGGCGGCAGCGAATCCTGGTCCTTCTGGTCGGGACGCAGCTCGGCCGACGGCGCCTTGTCGATGATATTCTGCGGGATTACCTCGCCCGACGGCCCCAGCGCATCCGGCGGCACGTTTTCGTTACGCCAGCGGGAAAGCGCATAGACCTGCATCTTGTAGAGGTCCTTGATCGGGTTGAAGCCACCGTTCATGTCGCCGTAAAGGGTGGCGTAGCCGACCGACATTTCCGACTTGTTGCCCGTCGTCACCACCATCGAGCCGAACTTGTTGGAGATCGCCATCAGGATGACGCCGCGCGCCCGGCTCTGCAGGTTCTCCTCGGTGATGCCGCTGCCCGTGCCTTCGAAAAGGCTGGCGAGCGCACTGCTGAAACCCGTCACCGGCTGTTCGATCGGCACGATGTCGTAGCGGCAGCCGAGCGCCTTGGCGCAATCGGCCGCATCCTTCAGCGAATCCTCGGAAGTATAGCGATAGGGCAGCATGACGGTGCGCACCCGCTCCTCGCCCAGCGCATCGACGGCGATTGCCGCACAGATCGCCGAGTCGATGCCGCCGGAAAGGCCGAGCACCACGGTTTTGAAGCCGTTCTTGTTGACGTAGTCGCGAAAGCCGAGCAGGCAGGCGCGGTAATCGGCCTCCTCGCTTTCAGGGATATGCGCCATCGGCCCTTCCGCGCAATGCCAGCCGTTTTCGCCGCGCTTCCATGTCGTCACCGCAAGCGCCGTCTCGAACTGGCTCATCTGGAAGGCAAGCGACTTGTCGGCATTGAAGGCGAAGCTTGCCCCGTCGAAGACGAGTTCGTCCTGGCCGCCGAGCTGGGCGGCATAGATCAGCGGCAGTCCGGTCTCGATCACCTGCTTCAGCACCACCTGATGGCGGATATCGACCTTGCCGCGATAATAGGGAGAACCGTTCGGCGACAGCAGGATCTCGGCCCCGCTTTCGGCCAGCGTCTCGCAGACGCCGAGATCGCCCCAGATATCCTCGCAGATCGGAATGCCGATGCGTACGCCGCGGAAATTCACCGGCCCCGGCATGGCGCCCTGGTCGAAGACGCGCTTCTCGTCGAACTCGCCGTAATTCGGCAGGTCGATCTTGTCGCGCACCGCGATCACTTTGCCGGCGTCGAGTACGGCGACGGAATTGTAGCGGCCGGTCTCGTCCTGCCGGGGAAAGCCGATGATGACGCCCGGCCCGCCATCGGCGGTATCGGCCGCGAGAGTCTCGACCGCCTTCCAGCAGGCGCGAATGAAGGCGGGCTTCAGCACCAGATCTTCAGGCGGATAGCCGGAGATGAAAAGCTCGGTCAGGACGAGCAGATGCGCGCCCTCCCGTCCCGCGTCGATACGCGCCTCGCGCGCCTTGGCGAGATTGCCGGCGACATCGCCGACCGTCGGATTGAGCTGGCCGATGGCGATGCGGAAAATATCAGAAAGGGCGTTTTCCTGTGTCATGTCATTTATTTAGCCTGCGCCTTTCGCGACCGCAACATGTTGGCGCCAAAAGCGGAGCCTCGCGACGACGAAATTTTTACGAACGGATCACGCATGGCGTCACGCGGCATTGATGCGCATTGCAATTTACCTCCGGAGCGGAATACTGGCGCCGGAAGCGACCGCATCGATAACGGTATCGGAAACAGGCCATGTCTAATCTCTCGGACTTCGTGCACCATCATTTCGACAAACCGGCCGACGAACTCGGCGACGTCGAAAAGCGCGTGCTGGCGAAAGCGCACCAACGCAAGGTCATCTCGACCGACGTCAACGCCGCCTTTTCAGCCGAAGCCTCCTTCGGCGAGCGTATCGCCGACAGCATCGCCCGCATCGGCGGCTCCTGGTCCTTCATCATCGCCTTCTTCGTCTTCCTCATCGCCTGGACGGTGATCAACACCATCATTCTGATGACCGGCGCCTTCGATCCCTATCCCTTCGTCTTCCTGAACCTGATCCTGTCGATGCTCGCCGCCATCCAGGCGCCGATCATCATGATGTCGCAGAACCGCCAGGCCGAGCGCGACCGCTTCGAGGCCGCCAAGGATTACGAGGTCAATCTCAAGGCCGAGCTCGAAGTACTCTCCCTGCACCAGAAGATCGACATGCACGTACTGACCGAGCTGACGGGGCTGCGCGAGGACGTGGCCCGCCTCAGCGCCGCACTCGCTGCCAAAGGCTAAACCGGATTCACCGCATATTGCGGCAGGCCATCTGTTATCTCGTAGAAATCGCCCTTGTCGGCACAGTAGATATGATGGCCGAAGGCCAGGCCGCTCGGCGTGTCGAACGCGCCTGCCATGACCGAAACTTCCGCCGATCCGTCCGCCTGCCAGAACAGCGCGGAGCCGCAATTGGAGCAGAAGCCGCGCTGCGCCTCTTCGCTCGACCGGTACCAGCGGACCGCCTCAGTGCCATCAACCGAAAGAGCCGCCCGCGGCAGGTTGACCGCAGCGTAATAAAACCCCGTCTGCCGGCGGCATTGCGAGCAATGACAGCCGACGACAGGCCCAGGCTTCGCCGCCGTTGAAAATCGCACGGCGCCGCAAAGGCAGCCGCCTGCATGTCGCTCGGTCATATCAGTCCCCTGTTCCTGAAAGAAACGTTGCCGCCGATCTTCTCCGGCGTCAAATCCATTCCGTTTAACAAAATCATCAAAAATCTTGAGGGTCGTCGACCTTGTGCATACTTGGCCGGAGCGATCACCCCTGTTGCTTATCGACAACACCCGCAGAGCTCTTCGCATCACAGCATTGAATCGACCATCATTGTCGGCGATACTTATGGAGCAATTAATCCGAACCCTCGGGAGACTGACATGAGAGCGACCCTGTCCGAACAGAAAGGAAACATCCCCCACAAGGACATTCAGCTTCATGAACATTTCGTTCTCTCGCGCGAGGAAAAGCTCGCGACCTCATAATCGCTTCCCGAAACTCTTCCGCGACGACGCGAATGCCGCAGACCGCAAGCGGCGCTGGTCGCGCATGCGCAAATTCCTCTCTTACTATCGCCCGCATCTGCCTTTGCTGCTGGCGGATCTGCTTTGTGCCATCCTCGTCGCTGGCACGGCGGTTGCCTTGCCGCTCTGCGCCAACATCGTCACGAGCCGTCTTCTCGCTCTGCCCGATGCGCCGCAGGCCTTCGCACAAATCCTTGCGATGGGCGGCATCATGTTGGCCGTTCTGGCGGTCCAGATCGTTGCCATCTTCTTCGTCGACTATCGCGGCCACGTGATGGGCGCCCGCATCGAGGCCACGGTGCGGCAGGAACTCTTCGAGCACTGCCAGAAGCTCTCGTTCAGCTTTTACGACCAGCAGCGCACCGGCCAGTTGATGAGCCGCATCACCAATGACAGCCTGTGGCTGGGCGAGCTCTTTCACCACGGCCCCGAGGATCTTTCCATTGCCGTGCTCAAATATGGTGGCGCCATGCTGGTGCTTTTCTTCATCGATCCGCCATTGGCAGCCCTGATCCTGTTGCTCACCCCGGTGGCGGTGGCCTACGCGCTCTATTTCAACCGGCGGATGAACCGCGCGCTCGAAGCCAGCAAACGGCAGGTCGCCGCCGTCAACGAGCGCGTCGAGGATGCTCTTTCGGGAATTCGCGTCGTCCAGTCCTTTGCCAACGAGGCGCTGGAGAAGGAACGTTTCGCCGAGCAGAACCGGCGCTTCCTGCAAAGCCGCGCCGAGGGCTATCGCAGCGAGGCCTGGTTTTCGGTCGGCACCGAAACCTTCGCCCAGCTCATCACCATAATCGTTATCGTCATCGGTGGCCTGCGCATCCTGACGGCGGAACTAACCGTCTCCGATATGCTGACCTTTCTGCTCTGTGTCGCCGTGCTGGTCGATCCGGTGCAGCGGCTCGCCAATTTCGTGCGCCTCTGGCAGGAGGGCTACACCGGTTTCATCAGGGCCATGGAGATCCTGGAGATCGCCCCCGATATCACAGACCGGCCGGCCGCCCGTCCGATGCCGGCGCCAACGGGCGAGATCCGTTTTACCGATGTCGCCTTCGGCTACGAGGGCGATGGCCCGCGGGTGCTCGAGCAGCTATCGCTCACCATCGCCCCCGGGGAGTTCGTCGCCCTGGTCGGCCCCTCGGGGGTCGGCAAGAGCACGCTTTGCGCGCTGATACCGCGCTTCTACGATGTCGAGGCTGGCGCGATCCGTATCGATGGCACCGATATCCGCGACGTGACGCTGACTTCGCTCCGCCGCCATGTCGGCGTAGTGCAGCAGGATGTCTACCTCTTTGCCGGCACGGTAGCGGAAAACCTGCGCTACGGCCGGCCGGAGGCCATCGATGCCGAACTGGAAGCGGCCGCGCGCGCGGCCAATGCGCACGACTTCATCATCGCCCTGCCTCAGGGCTATGACACCGATATCGGCCAGCGCGGCGTCAAGCTCTCGGGCGGTCAGCGACAGCGCCTCACCATTGCCCGTGCCTTCCTCAAGAATCCCCAGATTCTGATCTTCGACGAGGCGACCAGCGCGCTCGACAACGAAAGCGAACGGGCGGTGCAGCAGGCACTGCTCAGCCTGGCAAGCGGGCGAACCACCCTGGTCATCGCTCACCGCCTGTCGACCGTCCGCCACGCCGACCGCATCCTGGTCCTGACGGCTGATGGCATCGTCGAACAGGGCACCCATGACGAGCTGATGGCGCAAGACGGCGTCTACGCCAACCTGCACAGCGTCCAGGCGAGTATATGAGCGTCTGTGTCAGCCCCTCATCCGCCTGCCGGCACCGACCAGGGTCGAGCCACGGCTCTCGACCCGTCCTTCGGACCCCCGTAAACGGGGCGAAGGGACATGCCGCACCCGTTTCCCCCAAACTCGACGCTGCGTTTGGCACGTCCCCTCGCCCCGTTTACGGGGAGAGGGCTAGAGGGGCAGCTATCAACAAAAAACCCGGCATCGCGCCGGGTTTTTTGTCATTCATTTCAGACTGATCTCAGCCGTTGGCGACCATGCGCTTTTCGTCGCGCCCGCCCTTCATGCGCTCGGCAAGCAGGAAGGCAAGCTCGAGCGCCTGGTCGGCGTTGAGGCGCGGATCGCAATGGGTGTGGTAGCGGTCCTGCAGGTCTTCTGCGGAGACCGCGCGGGCGCCGCCGGTGCACTCGGTCACGTCCTTGCCGGTCATCTCGATATGGATGCCGCCCGGATGCGAGCCTTCGGCGCGGTGGATCTGGAAGAAGCTTTCGACTTCCGACAGGATCCGCTCGAAGGGACGGGTCTTGTAGTTGTTGAGAGTGATCGTGTTGCCGTGCATCGGATCGCAGGACCAGACAACCTTGCGGCCCTCGCGCTCGACGGCGCGAATGAGCTTCGGCAAGCTGTCGGCGACCTTCTCATGGCCGAAGCGGCAGATCAACGTCAAGCGCCCGGCCTCGTTGGCAGGATTCAGGATGTCGATCAGTTGCAGCAGGTCGTCGGCCTGCAGCGACGGGCCGCATTTCAGGCCGATCGGGTTCTTGATGCCGCGGCAATATTCGACGTGTGCATGATCGGCCTGGCGCGTGCGGTCACCGATCCAGATCATGTGGCCGGACGTTGCATACCAGTCGCCCGATGTGGAATCGACGCGGGTCAGCGCTTCTTCGTAGCCGAGCAGCAGCGCCTCGTGGCTGGTGAAGAAATCGGTCTCGCGCAGAGCCGGATGGTTTTCCGAGGTGATGCCGATCGCCTTCATGAAATCCATGGTTTCGCTGATGCGGTCGGCAAGCTTGCGGTAGCGCTCGCCCTGCGGGCTGTCCTTGACGAAGCCGAGCATCCACTGGTGCACGTTTTCGAGGTTGGCGTAACCGCCCATCGCAAAGGCGCGCAGCAAGTTCAGCGTCGCCGCCGACTGGCGATAAGCCATGGCCTGGCGCTCCGGGTTCGGAATGCGCGACTCCTCGGTGAATTCGATGCCGTTGATGATGTCACCGCGATAGGCCGGCAGCGTGACGTCGCCCTGCTTCTCGACATTCGACGAACGCGGCTTGGCGAACTGGCCGGCGATGCGGCCGACCTTGACGACCGGCAGTTGCGCGCCGAAGGTCAGCACGACCGCCATCTGCAGGAAAGCCCGGAAGAAATCGCGAATATTGTCGGCACCGTGCTCGGCGAAGCTCTCGGCACAGTCGCCGCCCTGCAGCAGGAAGCCGTTGCCTTCGGCGACATTGGCGAGATGCTTTTTCAGGCGGCGCGCTTCACCTGCAAAGACAAGTGGCGGATAGCTGGCGAGCGTGGCTTCCGTTGCCGCCAAGGCGGCCGCGTCGGGATAGTCGGGAACCTGCAGGATCGGTTTTTGCCGCCAGCTGCTCGGGGTCCAATTGTCTGCCATCTCACTCACCTGTTCTCACATCCATACCTCAGGATGCCCTCAATATGCGGCGGCTTATAGACCTTTAGATCCGGCTTGCAAAGACCAATCGCCGACAGTTGTCGCCTCACCGCCGCCGCTCGCCGCTGTCTGGTTAAACCCGCATATACCATGTCGATTTCCCCATATTTTAGACTTTCAATGTAGAACCGCAAAGAGTTTCAACATCGGGGACATGGCATGGCGATCCTTCCGCCCGGGTTCATATCGGACCGCTCGGGCAATTTTGGCATCATGACGGCGCTGCTGGTGGTGCCGCTCTTCGGCGCGGCCGGCATGGCCGTGGATTTCGCCCATGCGCTCAGCCTGAGGACACAGCTTTATACCGCCGCCGATGCCGCAGCCGTCGGTTCGATCGCCGAGAAATCCGGCGCGGTCGCAGCCGCCATGACCATGAGCGGCAACGGCACGATCTCGCTCGGCAAAGACGACGCCCGTAGCATTTTCATGTCTCAAATGTCCGGCGAGCTGACCGACGTTCATGTCGATCTCGGCATCGACGTCATCAAGACTGCCAACAAGCTGAACTCGCAGGTTTCCTTCAGCGCGACGGTGCCCACCACCTTCATGCGCATCCTCGGCCGGGACTCGATCACGATCTCGGGCGTTGCGACGGCCGAATATCAAACCGCCGCCTTCATGGATTTCTACATCCTGCTCGATAACACGCCTTCCATGGGCGTCGGCGCAACCGCGACCGATGTTTCCAAGCTGCAGGCCAAAACAGGCTGCGCCTTTGCCTGCCATCAGATGGACCAGAGCACCAACAACTACACTATCGCCAAGAGCCTCGGCGTCGCCATGCGCATCGACGTCGTGCGCCAGGCAACTCAGGCGTTGACCGATACGGCCAAGACCGAACGCGTCAGCAGCGACCAGTTCCGCATGGGCGTCTATACTTTCGGCACCAAGGCCGAAGACGCCAAGCTGACGACGATCTCCAGCCCCACATCCGACCTGACGAAGGTGAAGAACTACACCGACGCCGTCGATCTGATGACCATTCCCTACCAGAACTACAACCAGGACCAGCTCACGAGCTTCGATAGCGCCCTGACCCAGATGAATACCATCATCGATCCGGCCGGTGACGGCACGTCGAATATCAGCCCCGAAAAGATCTTGTTCTTCGTTTCCGATGGCGTCGGCGACAGTTACAAGCCGTCGACATGCACCAAGAAGACGACCGGCGGCCGCTGTCAGGAACCGATCGACACCTCCTTCTGCAAGCCGTTGAAGGATCGCGGTGTCAAGATCGCCGTGCTCTACACCACCTACCTGCCGTTACCGAGCAACGATTGGTACAACAAATGGATCAGCCCCTTCCAGAGCGAGATTCCGACGAAGATGCAGGCATGCGCTTCGCCCGGCCTCTATTTCGAGGTGACGCCGACCCAAGGTATCGCCGATGCGATGAAGGCGCTTTTCCTGAAGGTCATCCGAGCGCCGCGCATCACCAGCTAGCGCATCGGCCCGAAAATCGAAATCGATTTTCGGGCCGATGCGTAGATTCAGAAAGTTAGAGCGTCCTTTGTGCGTTCGAAAGGACGCACGGCGCACCTAATGCATGTCGCCGGAAGTGTGCTGCTGTTTCGGGTCAACGACATGCATAAAACAAAGAGCTAAAGCCCGCCGCGAGTCAAAGCCGCTTGCCGTCGCGGATCCGATAGCTCGGCGCATACATGGTCACGAGCTCTTCGGCGGCGGTCGGATGCAGCGCCATGGTATGGTCGAAATCGTCTTTAGTGCAGCCGGCCTTCAGCGTGATGCCGAGCAACTGCGCCATCTCGCCGGCGTCGTGGCCGAGGATATGGGCGCCCACCACCTTGCGGCTCGCCGCATCGACGATCAGCTTCATAATCATCCGCTCGGCCCGGCCGGAAAGCGTTGCCTTCAGCGGCCGGAACTGGGCGCGGTAAACCTCGAGTTCGCCGTAACGTTTGCCTGCATCTTCTTCCGAGAGGCCGACAGTGCCGATCTCCGGCTGCGAGAAGACGGCGGTCGGGATCAGCTCGTAGTCCGGCCGGGTCGGATTGTTCTTGTATTCGGTCTCGATGAAGCACATCGCCTCGTGGATCGCCACTGGCGTCAGCTGTACCCGGTTGGTGACGTCGCCGAGCGCATAGATGTTTTCGACATTGGTGCGGGAATATTCATCGACAATAACGGCGCCGCGTTCGTTGACGGCGACGCCGGCCGCCTCGAGGCCGAGGCCTTCGGTGTTCGGATCGCGCCCGAGCGCCAGCATGACGACGCCGGCCTGCAGCGTGCCGTTGTTCAGCGTCTCCAGAATGAGCCCGTCCTCACCCTTCGAAACCTTCTGCAGCGTGTCGTGGCAGAGGATGCGGATGCCCTTGGCGACCATAGCCTCGTGCAGCCCGCGTCTCAGATCCTCGTCGAAGCGCGACAGGATCTCGGCGCCGCGATAGATCAGCATCGTCTCGACGCCGAGGCCATGGAAAATATTGGCGAATTCGACGGCAATATAGCCGCCGCCGGCGATGACGATCGATTTCGGCAGCTCTTCGAGATGAAAGGCCTCATTGGAGGAGATGCAGAGTTCGTGACCGGGAAGGGCTGCATGCGGGTTCGGCCGTCCGCCGGTGGCGATCACGATCGTCTTGGCCGTCACCGTCTGTCCAGTCTTCAGCAGCCGGATCGTATGGGCATCGACGAGCTCTGCGCGCGTTTCCAGAATTTCGGCATTGGCGCCGGCGAGACCTTTCTTGTAGAGGCCTTCCAGACGGGCGATTTCAACATCCTTGGCTGCCACCAGCTTCTTCCAGTCGAAGCTGCTTTGGCCGACCGTCCAGCCGAAGCCCGCTGCATCCTCGAAATGCTCATGGAACTGCGAGGCGTAGACGAAGAGCTTCTTCGGCACGCAGCCACGGATCACGCAGGTGCCGCCGTAGCGGTATTCTTCGGCGATCGCCACCTTCTTGCCGAGCGAGGCGGCGACACGCGCGCCGCGCACGCCTCCGGAGCCGCCGCCGATGACGAAGAGGTCGTAGTCGTAGGAAGACATGAGGAGCTCCGGAAGGGAATCGTAGGAAGGATGTCCCTGATATAGGGGCGATCATCACGAAAACAAAAGCCCGCTCCTGCGTCATCCCGTTCCCATCGCCGAATCTTCGTTGTAAACGGCTGCGATTGACCGGTCGCCGAAGGCTGGCAGGCAATCCATGGGATGGAAAAGAATGCCGGAGCAAAAAATGGATCAAACTCTCTTCGCCAACCTGTGCAGGGCTGGCAAATTCAAGGAAGCGCTTGGCCTTGCCATTCAGGGCCATGAGGACGAAAAATACACGCCGAGCCGTTTCTCGATCGACAAGAAGACGAGACTGCCGATCTTCTACCGCGGCAACAAGCGCGTGGAGCCGGATGAGGAGGGTGTGTGGCAACTTGCAAAGAACCCGAACGCCTAGGGACTGAGTTCCGGCGCACATCCGATGCCAATTGCATATGCCTAGATCGGGATGATTTTAGGCCCGATCGGCCTGAAATCTGTATCCTGATCTACATCAAAGAAGTAGAGCACGATGTCGTCCGAAAACCGCACACACTTTTCGGCATCATGCTCTAGCGATTGTTGCTGTCAGCGGGTAATGCGGAAATCCGTCGGGATCTTTTCAAGCTGGGCTGCTCCCGTCTCGACGCCCGAAACCGACGCCCCCGAAGGCCCGCGCCTGAAACGCTCGATCATCGTCGAGATGGCGCTGTCGGATCCTGCGATCACAGCGACGACAGCGCCGTCCTCTTCATTGCGAACCCAGCCGGTCAAACCGAGCCGTACCGCCTCATCGCGTGTCCAATAGCGAAAACCGACACCCTGGACCTTGCCGGATATCCGCACTCGGACAGTCTTGTCATGATCGGACATCTGCAATCACCTGAAACCTCGCCGGCAGCATTTGCCGCATCATAGCAAAAAAGCCCGGACAATGCCGGGCTTTCGCAAATTTGATGGGCAAGCCTTACTGCTGGGCAGCCGGTGCGGGAGCCGGAGCGGCGGGGCTGTCGGTTGCCGGCGGCGGCGCCTTGATGACCTTGGAAAGCTCGGCGTTGCTCTGCTTTTCCAGGTCGCGGGAAATGCCCTGCGCCCAGATGTCGGCAGCCTTCGCCGTCTCGCGCGAAGCGACCGGACCGTCGCGCAGCAGCTTCTTGCCGACGTCGGAATTATAGAAGTCAGCGATCGCCTTCAGCTCATCGACGGTGAAGGTCTTGGCATAGGTGAGTGCAGCCTCCTTCTCCAGATCGCCGCGGCGCGGCGCCAGCGCCAGCGCCTGCGCGTCGACCGTCGACGAAATGATGTCCTGGTAATTCGGCGAATCCTGGATAAGGCCGGCCTTCAGGCGCTCGGCGAGACCGGGCAGGATATTGTCGAATTGGGCAGTGGCGCCAATGGCGTCGATCGCCGCGCGAGACGCCTTCAACTGCTCCTCGGAGACTTCCTGCGCCTTAACGGCGGAGCCGAAGGCAAGCCCGGAAAGAACGACGGTCGCAGCGGCGAGACGGCCAAGACCTGCAATGTTCATCATGAGTATATGCTCCTGTTATCTGTTTGCCTGCAGTGTACGCACACCCGCAGGACCGGCAATGATCGCAAGTGCCGCCATATTGATAAAGAGCCCGTGTTCGACGACGCCGGGTATGGAATTCAGCTCGCTCGAAAGCGCCTCTGCATCAGGAATGCGGCCAAAAGATGCATCGATGATGTGATGGCCGCCATCCGTGGTAAACTCTCCGTCACCCGACTGGCGCAGATTAAGTTCACCCGAGAGGCCGAGCCGGGCCGCGACCTTTTCGATCGCGATGCGCGTCGAGACGAGCCCGAACGGATTGACCTCAATCGGCAGCGCGAAGGCGCCGAGCATTTCCACAAGCTTGCTCTCGTCGGCAATGACGATCATTCGCTCGGAGGCGGCCGCGACGATCTTTTCGCGCAGCAGCGCACCGCCGCCGCCCTTGATCAGCCTGAGCCCCGTATCGACCTCGTCGGCGCCATCGATCGTCAGGTCGAGCGCCGGCAGTTCGTCGAGCGACTTCAGCGGCACGCCGAGTTCGACGCAGAGTCGCGCGGTTCGTTCGGACGTCGGGACGCCTTCGACCCTGAAGCCGCCCGCGACCTTCTCCGCCAGCAGGCGAACGAATTCTTCCGCCGTGCTGCCGGTGCCGATTCCGAGACGCATCCCGCTTTCGACATGGGCGAGTGCGGCCTCGGCGGCCTTGATCTTCATTTCGCGGGCATCCATGCGCCGCCAGCTCCTGATATTGCGTTGGATGTGCTGTTTACACGGCTCGCCTGGCAAACGAAAGTCAAAATCATCACGGAAAATGAAAAGCCGAAACAGAGGCCTGCGGCCTTCCCAGCCATCGCCGGACGTTGCTTTCCGCCGCGCGATCGCCTACCCAGGGACGATCCATCGTTCCCAGGGACGATCCATTGTTCCCCAGGACGATCCATCGCTCCTCAAGCCGACCATCGCTCAAAGAGACATGCCCTTGACCCCTGCCCCCGCTCCCCCAGCGCTTGTCGTCTTCGATCTCGACGGCACCCTCCTCGATACCCATGTGGACCTGGTCGAGAGCCTGAACCATACGATCTCGGCCCTTGACCTCGAACCGGTCAGCTACGACGACCTCACCCATCTCGTCGGCCAGGGCGCGCGCGTGATGATAGAGCGCGCCTGCCGGCTGCGCGGCCATCCGCTTGAAGGCGACGCCCTGCCGGCACTGATGGAGCGCTTCATCGCCCATTATGCCGGCAACATGCCCGGCCGCACCGAGCCCTATCCGGGCCTGGTCGCCGCGATGGACCGGCTGAAATCAAAGGGTTACCGCCTCGCCGTCTGCACCAACAAGATGGAGAGCCTGGCGCTCGGCCTGCTCGAAAAGCTCGACCTCACCCAATATTTCGACGCGATATCAGGCGGCGACACCTTTCCCGTGCGCAAGCCCGACGCCCGCCACCTCACTGGCACCATCGAACGCGCCGGTGGCGACATCGCGCGCACGGTGATGATTGGCGACAGCATCAACGACATCGCCGTGGCCAAGAATGCCGGCGTGCCCTCGATTGCCGTGCCGTTCGGTTATTCCGACGTGCCGGTTTCGAGCCTCGATCCGGATGTTATCATCACCCATTTCGATGAGCTGACATCGGAACTGGTGGAAAGGCTGTTACGGGAATACGCCGAGAAGGTTGCCGTCTGAGGCTTGGCGATCAACCATATGTCTTTGCGATCGCGGCCCCTCATCTGACCCTTTGGGCCACCTTCTCCCCACTGGGGAGAAGAGGGAGAACAAGCTGCTTTCGCTCGTTTCCACAAATGGCGCTTTCAGGAAGGGCGAGACGCCGCTAAGATTTCGCTTCTCCCCGGCGGGGAGAAGATGCCGGCAGGCAGATGAGCGGGCCACACGGCACGTCCTCTCCTCTTATTTCTTACACGCCGATACCCCAAAACAAAACGAGCGGCCCCAAGGCCGCCCGCCAGCATCAATCATCAGAGCTGATTTCAGATCTGCGCCCCACGCGCCTTCGTCGTCGCGTCAAAGGCCTTGTCGACATAAGCGTCGCGGCCGTAGACGTCGTCGAAATATTCCACCACGCCGTCCTTATTCGGCCAAGCCGTGAAGTAGGAGACGTAGACCGGGATCTTCTGCGGCACGCGCACCGCATGGTTCTGCCCGCTGGCGATCTGCTTGGCGACATCGTCGACCGTCGTGCTGAGCACGGCAGCCGCCATCGCACGCGGATCGGCAAGGCGCACGCAACCGTGGCTCAGCGCCCGCATGTCGCGCTTGAAGAAGCTCTTCGACGGCGTGTCGTGCATGTAGATCGCGTGGCTGTTCGGGAACAGGATCTTGAGTTCGCCGAGCGCATTGTCGCTGCTCGGCGGCTGGCGCACCGAGACGTTATCGGTCGAGCCGTACCAGTCGACGCTTGAAGAGGCGACGGCATGGCCGTTCACCTCGACTTCATAACCGAGTTGGTCGAGATAATTCGGATCCGAGCGCAGCTTCGGCAGCATCTCGTTGATGATGATCGACTGCGGCACGCCCCAGAAAGGGTTGAATTCCACCGTCTCGATCTCGTCGTCGAAGAAATAGGTCTGGTTGTTCTTGCCGCCGACCACCACGCGCATCGACAGCTGTTCCTTGCCGTCATTGTGGTAGTAGACCATGTAGGCGGGCTGGTTGATCATGACGTAGCGGGAACCAAGATCTTCCGGCAGCCAGCGCGCCTGCTCCATGGCGACGACGAGCTTGTCGATCTTCGAGGCATTGCTGTCGCCGCCGGTCATGGCGCGCACGGTCGCCTGGCCGATAACGCCATCGGGCTTCAGCCCGCGCTCCTTCTGGAAGTCCTCGACCAGCGAAACGATATCAGGCGAATAGTCGCTGCTGCCTGCGTAAGCAGCAAGCGTTGCCGCATGATCGGTCCTCAACGTTTCGGAGCCGTGCTTGCCGATCGCCTTGACGATATTGGCAATCTCGGGCGAGCTGTCGCCAGGCCTCAGCAAATTGTCCAGCGAAACGACGATTCGCTCCTCATTGCCGCCATCGATGGCGCGAAGCTTTGCAAGCTCCGCCTTGAGCGCCAGGAACTGCGGGCTATCAGGAGAGCGACTGGCGATGTAGGCACCGACATCGGGGCTCATGCGGGCAAGCTTCAGCACCGGGGCCAGATTGACCACCTTGCGCTGGAAGTCGTGATAGCCGGAGATCTTGTTCGGATCGATCCGCCCGCGCACCGTATCCTGCACAAAGGCAAGCACTTTGGCGGAGAGTTCGAGTTCGAACTGTGTCAGCGCCCGGTCGCGGAAGGCGGGATCGGGATTGGCCGGGTCGATATCAGGAGCCTGGACGGCGTAATCTTCTGGGTCGAGGCCGACGACGGCCGCATCGGCAAGAACTGACATCGCCGACTTGGCGCGGTCGTTGATCCGGTTGCCCTCGACCCAGACGAGCGGATTGCGGCTGTCGCCGTAATAGGCTTCGAGGGCCTTTGCGACGTCGGCATTGGCGCGCACCTTGGCCTGCGCCAGGAAGCGGCGCTGTACGGCGGGTTCGGCGCTGGAATCGCCGCTGCCCGAAACATCGGCGACTGCGCCGGTGACGACGGGATCGGCGAACTTGCCCGTATCGACGAACTGCAGCGTCTCGGTTTTGTAGGTATAATAACGCGGACCGCTCACCTTCGGCAGCGGCGCCTCAGGGTCGAGCCCGCCGAGCGATCCGCCGATGCCGCCGCGCTGGCCTACACGGCCGGGCGGCATTTGGTCCATGAAGATGGTGCTCTGGGTCCGCTGCCTGTCGCCGCGCAGCATATCCATCAGTGTGTAAGCATGCGCGGGAGCGGCGCTCATCACAGCCACGCCGCAGGAAATTGTCAACGCGGATACCGCGCTTTTAAAAACGAAGGTCATATATATATTCCAGTCCCGGTGTCATGCTGTTCTCAGCTCAAATCCCGCGAAACTCAAGCAACGTCCGGCTCATTGATCAGAAACCGGCCTGCGCCGCCAGCGCCGGCGGACTCAATTCTATGTGACGGAGATCCTGCACGGCGCCGCGCAGCAGTTCACACAAAATTATGAAATTATTAGTTAATTTTTTACCGAATTTATCCCGGCAGACCAGTGCAGCAAAAACGCCGCGGCGCATAAAATATCCAAAGTGGCCGAAAAAGCACGCCGCGAGGCCAGGGCAAACATGACTTCCGCTTTCAATATTTTGCACGACGTGCAGTTTTCTTACCGGGCTTTCCAACCTATAAGACCTCATCTTTCGGAAATGCCCGAAAACAGCAGCCAAAGGGAAGGCAAGGCCGATGACCGCAACCCGCACTGAAACCGATACTTTTGGCCCGATTGACGTCGCGGCCGACCGATATTGGGGCGCCCAGGCCGAGCGTTCGCTCGGCAATTTCAAGATTGGCTGGGAAAAGCAGCCGCTGTCGATCGTGCGTGCGCTCGGCATCGTCAAACAGGCAGCCGCCCGCGCCAACATGTCGCTCGGCCAACTCGATCCTGCCCTCGGCAAAGCGATCGGCGACGCCGCCCAGGAGGTGATCGACGGCAAGCTGAACGACCACTTTCCGCTGGTCGTCTGGCAGACCGGTTCGGGCACACAGTCCAATATGAATGCCAACGAAGTAATCTCCAATCGTGCAATAGAAATGCTTGGCGGCGTCATGGGTTCCAAGAAGCCGGTGCATCCGAACGACCACGTCAATATGAGCCAGTCGTCGAACGACACCTATCCGACGGCCATGCACATCGCCTGCGCCGAGCAGATCGCCCATCACCTGCTGCCAGCCCTGAAGCACCTGCATGCCGCCCTCGACATGAAGGTCACCGAGTTCAGCCACATCATCAAGATCGGCCGCACCCACACCCAGGATGCGACGCCGTTGACGCTCGGCCAGGAATTTTCGGGATATGCCGCTCAGGTCGGCTCCGCCATCAAGCGCATCGAAATGACCCTGCCCGACCTCTGCGAACTCGCCCAAGGCGGCACTGCCGTTGGCACCGGCCTCAACGCGCCGGTCGGTTTTGCCGAAAAGGTCGCCGAAGAGATCGCTGCCATCACAGGCATGCCCTTTGTCACCGCGCCGAACAAGTTCGAGGCGCTCGCCTCGCATGACAGCATGGTCTTTTCCCATGGCGCCATCAATGCGGCTGCTGCCGCCCTCTTCAAGATCGCCAACGATATCCGCCTGCTCGGTTCCGGCCCGCGCGCCGGCCTCGGCGAGTTGGCCTTGCCGGAAAACGAGCCCGGCTCCTCGATCATGCCCGGCAAGGTCAATCCGACCCAGTGTGAGGCGCTGACGCAGGTCTGCATCCATATCTTCGGCAACAACGCGGCGCTGACCTTCGCTGACAGCCAGGGCCATTTCGAGCTCAACGTCTACAATCCGATGATGGCCTATAATTTCCTGCAGTCGGTGCAGTTGCTCGCCGACGCCGCCGTCTCCTTCACCGACAATTGCGTGGTCGGCATCGAGGCACGCGAAGAGAATATCAAGGCCGGCCTCGAACGCTCGCTGATGCTGGTGACCGCACTTGCCCCGAAGATCGGCTACGACGCAGCCGCCAAGATCGCCAAGACAGCGCACAAGAACGGCACGACGCTGAAGGAAGAAGCCCTCGCCAGCGGCCTGGTGACGTCGGAAGAATATGACGCGATCGTCCGGCCTGAGACGATGATCGGGCCGAAATAAGAAGGCCATGGGGCCGTATGCCCCTCATCTTGCTCCCACCTTCTCCCCATCGGGGAGAAGGTGGCCCGAAGGGTCGGATGTGGGCGCGCACGGCACACCATTCATTTCCCTTCGCGCTCCGCGTCAATCTCTGGACGAATGGCCAATCGGTTCCAATTCCAACCAATAATGCCGGCATCGCCCGGAACCTGAGATCTCGCCGTTATCACGATGCGCACCTCAAACCCTATTCGGCGGGCGTATATGCCGCAACCTTTCTTCTCCTCGGCGCTTTTAGGAACTGCGCGATTTTCTTCTCAACGGCGAAGTAGAAAGCCAATCCAACAAGGACGCAGAATATTGTCGTCGCGATAAGCAATGAGATACGCACGGAAAGCGGCGCGGCCCAGCGCTCGGCGCCGATGAGATAGATTGCAAGCTTCGCGATGCCAATCGTAATCATATGAGTGAGATAGAGGGAATAAGAGGCGTCACCTAATATCTTCAACCGTTTGATCTTCGGGACAAGTGCCGCGCGTTCTGCAATCAAGGCGCCTGAAACAATAAACGCCGAAGGCACACCCCAGGCAAGAAGCCGAATGAAGCCGGTTGGCTTGTCGAGGACAGAAGACGCGACAAGACCCGCGAGCCCCACCACAATCAACGCTGCCGCCAGCGTCGGCGATTTGATATCTGCCTTACACATAACGAACGCGATTAGAATGCCGGCTAGAAACTCCAACAGAAGCGGAGAGGCGTACACGATGGAGTAAGGAGTCATTGGCGTGAATAGTCCGATCGTAACACAAGCGATCAGAAAGCCCGCTATCGCCAGGAGACGCGCAGTCTGTCCTTTCAAAAACAGCGCAAGACAAAACGCCGTATAAAAGAACATCTCGAAATTCAGTGTCCAACCCGGAACGAGAACTGGCTGAACAATTCCGGTGCTGTCGTAATAGGGAATAAACAGCAACGACCGGATAATATCTACGGTATTGAAAGTGAGATGGTCGTAGTTCTTGGGTGAGGCAGTGGCCGCAACCAAAAATAGAATCGTGCAGATCCAGTAAATGGGCAGAACGCGCTGAACACGGTTTTTGATGAATCGCAGGGACGTCGTGGGCCTTGCATCCGATATGGTCCACATGATGAAGCCGCTGATTGTAAAAAACAGATCAACTCCGGCCGCCATGGGAACGAAATCCCAACCAAAAATGAACGCAACATGAAAGAATGTCACGGCGATTGCTGCGATGGCTCGCAGATACTGTATGGAATAAACCATAACCACCTCGCTTGTGTGCACCGCAACATTGCACGAGGGATTTGCAAATTCAATTAAGTTTTTAAGAAAAACCCTGTGCGCTATCAAAGGCGGCAAGGCTTTGCTGCCGACCATGAGGTATATCCGGACACGGCGTAGAGTTGATCCTTGTCGCGCAAACCGGTCTTGCGAGGACGCGATATAGTGCGTCCGAGGGTCAGCAGGGCACGTCCCTTACCGCGACGCCGAAATCGCCCGAGCCCGCATCCCGATTGCTTTTGCTCCGCAGCGGATTTAGACCGGTTCCAATCTAGCGACGCCCCACCAGAAAGGTCACTTCGATGGCTGACGATCTCTTCCCCCTCGGCAAGGATGCCACCCCCTATCGCAAGATCAGTGGCGACCATGTCTCGGTCGATACGTTCAAAGGCCAGGAGATCCTGACCGTCGAGCCGGAAGGCATCCGCCTGCTTGCCGAAACCGCCTTTGCCGATATCAACCACCTGCTGCGCCCCGGCCATCTGAAGCAGCTTGCCTCGATCCTTGACGACCCCGAGGCCACGGACAATGACCGTTTCGTCGCCTACGACCTGCTGAAGAACGCCAATATATCAGCTGGCGGCGTGCTGCCCATGTGCCAGGACACCGGCACCGCGATCATCATGGGCAAGAAGGGCCGCAGGGTGTGGACCGAAGGCGAGGATACGGCAGCGCTCGCCCGCGGCGTCATGGATGCCTATGAGAAGAAGAACCTGCGTTACTCGCAGCTCGCGCCGGTCAAAATGTTCGAGGAGAAGAATACCAGGAACAACCTGCCTGCCCAGATCGACATCTACGAGGAAGGCACCGACGCCTATGAATTCCTCTTCGTCGCCAAAGGCGGTGGCTCGGCCAACAAGACCTTTCTCTACCAGGGCACGCCCTCGCTCTTGACGCACGACCGGATGATCGACTTCCTCAAGGAGAAGATCCTGACGTTAGGGACGGCGGCCTGTCCGCCCTATCATCTCGCGATCGTCATCGGCGGCACCTCGGCCGAGATGAACCTGAAAACGGTCAAGCTCGCCTCCACCCGCTATCTCGACGAGCTGCCGACCGAAGGGTCCGAGAGCGGCCACGCCTTCCGTGACATCGAGATGGAGAAGGAAATCCACAAGCTGACGCAGCAGATGGGCGTCGGTGCCCAGTTCGGCGGCAAGTATTTCTGCCATGACGTGCGCGTCATCCGCCTGCCCCGCCACGGCGCCTCGCTGCCGATCGGCCTCGGAGTCTCCTGTTCCGCCGACCGTCAGGCCAAGGGCCGCATCACCCGCGACGGCATCTTCGTCGAGCAGCTCGAAACCGACCCGTCGAAATACATGCCCGAGATCGATGAGGCCAAACTGTCGGAATCGACGGTGCGCATTGATCTCAACCGGCCGATGGCCGAGGTGCTCGCCGAGCTCTCCAGGCATCCCGTCAAGACGCGCCTGTCGCTATCGGGCACCATCATCGTTGCCCGCGACCTCGCTCATGCCAAGATCCGCGAGCGGCTGGAAAAGGGCGAAGGCATGCCGGATTACCTGAAGAACCACCCGGTCTATTATGCCGGTCCCGCCAAGACGCCGGCCGGTTACGCCTCCGGCTCCTTCGGCCCGACGACGGCCGGGCGCATGGACAGCTACGTCGACCAGTTCCAGTCCTTCGGCGGCTCGATGGTAATGCTCGCCAAGGGCAACCGTTCGCGCGCCGTGCGCGAGGCCTGCAAGAAACATGGCGGCTTCTATCTCGGCTCGATCGGCGGCCCCGCCGCCCGTCTTGCCCAGGACTGTATCCGCAAGGTCGAAGTGTTCGAATATCCCGAGCTCGGCATGGAAGCCGTCTGGAAGATCGACGTCGAAGACTTCCCTGCCTTTATCGTCATCGACGACAAGGGCAATGATTTTTTCCAGGACCTGAATTTGGGGTAAATGGCGGGCTGCGTTGCCGCCTGCTTTACCGAGCCGACGCCTTATCCGACGCGCTTATGTTCTGCGCCGCTGCAATACGAAGCGACCAAAACCAACTGTCGACAAGATGAATACGCTCTCCGGCACAGAAGAACTGTAAGTTTTTCAGACACCGCTCCCGCTCAACGAGTATGCACTGTCTCGATAAAGAGACGTTTTTCCGTGGAGAATCATAGGCCTGATCGAAGTATTTCCCCATGCGGCATTTATCGCATGTAATCTTTGGTATATATCGCTTTAATCTTTTCCCAAGAAATTTAAGCTAACAAATAGAATATTGCCTTTGAATATATGAGGAGTTCGCCGGATGAATACGGCTGTCGCGCCCAAGGTGCAAATTCCCGACGTTGCGGGTCAGATCACCTATGCCATGCGCTCCATGGGCGTTGCGCCGATACCGCGCAATTACGAACTCTTCTACGAGGCCTATATCGGCTCCAATCCAGCTCTCACCCGCGAACTCGCGGCCCTCGGCGGCCAGGTGAGCCAGGCCGAACTCGATGCTCTCGGCGCGCAGTACTTCACCCACAGCCCGGCCCGCGTCTTCGACGATGCCCATACGCGCATATCAGGCGAACTCGACGGCCTGCTGCGGATCCTGAGGCAGGAGCAGAGCTCGCTCGAAAGCTATACCAGGCTGCTCGGCGAAACCCACAAGCGCATCACCTCCAAGAGCAATGCCAGCGTCGAACTGATCGAAAACGCCATCGATCTCCTGAGCCAGGCGACCGGTGACACCATGGCGCATGGCGAACGTACCGTTGAGGACGTCGTCCAGCGCTCGCACGAGATGGATCAAGTCCGCAAGGAACTCGACGAATACAAGCGCATCGCCAACACCGACTCGCTGACGCGGCTTTCCAACCGCCGCGCCTTCGACGACCGCCTCGCCGCCATCTTCGACAATTCGAGCATGCGACCGGTGACGGCGCTGCTGCTCTGCGACATCGACAATTTCAAGAAGATCAACGACACCTACGGGCATCCCGTCGGCGACAAGGTGCTCGCCACCGTCGCCTCCGTGATCCGCAGCAATGTCCGCCGCGACGTCTTCGTCGCCCGCACCGGCGGCGAGGAATTCGCCCTCATTGTCGATGGCAATACGCCCGAGGAAGTCACCGCGATCGCCGAGCGCATTCGTCGCACACTGGAGACGACGCCCTTCAAGAATTCCCGCACGCGGGTGAATTACGGTCCGGTCACCGTCTCGATCGGCATCTGCATGGCCTCCAATGCCGAGGATGCCGGCGAACTCTACAGCAAGACCGACATCGCCCTTTACGGCGCCAAGAATGCCGGCCGCAACTGCACCATCCTCTATCAGGATGGCATGCAGAAAGATTTCACCAAGAGCTGGCTGATCTACAAGACCTGACGGCGATCCAGCGCCGCACGCACACTGTCACCGCAAGGTAATGGCGGCGGGATGCTGTCCAGTTCGCGCGGCTTGCTCCCTCTTCTCCCCTCGGGGAGAAGGTGGCCCGCAGGGTCGGATGAGGGGGCCACACGGCATGCCCTTCATTGTTGCCTTCGCTTGCGCTCAGCGCATTCGCGGCTTTGCCGCTCACCCCCTCATCGCCTCGCTATCGCTCGGCACTTCTCCCCGCTGGGGCGGCGGCGCCGTATTCCTCGCTCATCCGTGAGGGAGAAAACGGACGAGTTCACCGCGACGCCGAGTAAAAAGCCGGCAGCCACCGGCACGCTTTCTACCACATCGTCTTTGCCGCCCGCCCCGGCCATTCCCGGTCGTAGGTTTCCTGGTCGAAATCGCCGGTCGCAGCCTTCAGCATCTGCCCGGGCGTCGGCAGCTTCGCCGGATCGGCGAAGTGCTCGGTATTCCAGAGCTCGGCCCGCATCACGGCGCGCGCGCATTGGAAATAGACCTCGTCGATCGAAATCACGACGACGGTGCGCGGATGTTTGCCGTCCATCTCGAAACTTGAAAGCAGCGCATCATCATCGGAGACGACGCCGCGGCCGTTGATGCGCATCGTCGTGTTCGAGCCGGGGATCAGGAACATCAGCGCCAGTCTCGGATCGCGCACAATGTTGGAGAGCGAATCGACCCGGTTGTTGCCGCGCCAATCCGGCAAATGCAGCGTCTCGTCGTCGGCGACGCGCACAACGCCGCCAAGATCGCCGCGCGGCGAACAATCGAGCCCTTCCGGCCCGACGGTCGCAAGCGCCGCGAACGGCGAGATTGCGATCATCTCCCGATAGAGCGGGGTCAATTGCTTCGTCACCTTGGTGACGGAGGCCGGCGAAAGTCCGGCGCCATAGATCGTATTGAGCTCTTCGATGCTGCTGATGATTTTCATGAGGCGTCCCGCCGCGGCTTGATCTTCGCGACGGACGCTACAATGCCGCGCGCCTTGCCGGAAGCTCAAAAAACGGAATGATCTCCGCATCATTTTTGATGTTTTCATCAGGCGCTTCACCAGCTTCCCGATCGCCGTCGAGAAACGCCGCGATCGCGGCAAGAACCGGCGCGGCGCCGACGATGCGCCGGTGGCCGAAGCCGTTCGCCCAGAACAGCCGAACGCCCCTTCCCGCCGCGCCATAGCGCCTGGCATGGAGAGGCGACACCTCCTTGTCGTCCTCGGCATGGATGACGAGCACTGGGCGGCCGATCTCGCCCGCCGCTTCGCCGGCGTCGAAGTCTTCAAGCCTCCGTCCGGTGGCGCGATGGACCTCGTTCTCCAGTGCCGCTTGCGCCGCAGAGCGAAGACCGACCATCCGGCCGAAGTCGGTAAACAGCCAACCCATCTCGCTCGGCGCACCGATCAGCACCAGGCGCTCACCGCTGACAGGCGCCACGCGAGGCAGCAGCTCCGCTGCCGAGACCATGAGCGCCGCGCCGCCGAAGGAATGACCGATCGTCGCATCGAAGGCGCCGAAGCGCTCCTCGGCCGCCGCGATCGTCTCGACCGCGAGCCCCATATGCAGGAAGCGCCCGCCGGAACGGCCGTGGCCGGGAAAATCGAGTGCCACGACCTCCGCGCCCGTTGCCGCAAGCATCGAGACGAGTTCGGCCATATATGCCGCGCTCGATCCCCAGCCATGGGTCACCAGATAGCGCTTGCGCTTGCCTCTCGCTCCGCCGTTCAGCCGGTAGGCATGCGCTTGGCGCCCGCCGACAAGCCTGAGGGTGAAGCGTTCGGCGCCGGAAAGCCGGGCAGCACCCGCCGCATGCGCTGCCTTCGCCTTTGCTCCCTTCGGCTTTGCCGATGGCGTCCGGCAGAACAGCCGGAACGCCGCTCTGCCTGCCAGATCGGGCGAAATCGCCTGCAGAGCCGAAAACCCGAGGCGGGTGACGTCAAGCGCAAAGTTTGCCATAGTGGGATTCCAAAAGACTGTTCAACACTGAACAATAAAGTACAACGATGAACAAAAATCAATCCCTTCCCTGGGATCATCCGCGTTTTCGCAGCTGGATCGCGGTGGCTCGCGCCTGCCAGCTGATGCAACAATCTCTTGCCCGCTCGCTTGCCGATCTCGACATCAAGCCGCCGCACCTCGATATCCTGGTCAATCTCTATCGTTTCGAGGGCATCTCCCAGCAGGAGCTGGCGCGCAAGCTGCTGGTCGGCCGCTCCAATATGAGCATGCTGCTGCCGCAGATGGAGAAGCGTGGCCTGATCCTCCGCCGCGATGACGAGCGCGACAAGCGCGTGCTGCGCCTCTATTTGACGCCGGACGGTCGAAAGCTGAGTGAGGAAGCCATGGCCATCCAGACCGGCCTCATCGACCGCGTGCTATCGGACGAACCGATAGAACAATGCATGGCGACCGCCGATTCGATGGAGCGCATCATCACCCTGCTGCTGAAAGATCTGCGTGACGAGGACTGATGTTCAATGCAGCGTCGGCGCCGCCGCCGTACCGGTCAGCGAGCGATATTCCCAAGCGGCGACGATAATCAGCACCAGCGTCGCCAGGATGCCCATCAGATAGACCTCGATGAAGGGTGCGGCGAAGGCGAGCAGGATCAGAAGGACCAGGCCGGCAAGATGCGATAGCGGCAGCTGGCCGCTGGTCGCGCCCTTGAACCAGAGATTGCCGATCAGGAACAGGCCGGAGCCGCCGAGCACGGCCGCGGCGATACCGAGATTGCCGGTTTCATGCGGATGCGAGAACATGAACTCGACCGCCACTGCATGGACGATGATGCCGGCCAGAATCGGGATATGCCCATAGGTAAAGGCCAGCCGCGCCAAGCTGCCCGGCGTCTCTTCATGCTCGATGCGATGGGCGGCGCGCCCGTGACCGAAGCGGAAATAGAGCCACCACATGGCGACCGTGCCGACGAAGCCGGTGACGAAGACGACGTTGGTCAGCCCCGAAAACGGCAGCTCCGAAAAGGTGCGGCCGGAAACGAGGATCGCCTCGCCGAGGCAGATGATGACGAAGAGCGCGCAGCGTTCGGCCATATGCGCGCCGGAAACATCCCAGTCCCGCGCCGTCGAGCGCCCGAGCCCCGGCACGGCAAAGCCCGCGGCCGGCCCGGCATATTCGATCGCCAGCGCAATCACCCAGGCGATCAGCCGGGCTTCATGCTCGAGCAGCCCGCCGGCAATCCAGAAGACCCCGGCAACCACGAGCCAAGTACTGATACGGACAAAATTCAGCGTGTTGGGGCGGTCGACGCGTGTCATCGCGTAGGTGGTAAACAGCGAGCGCCCGACCTGCATCGCCACATAGGCGCCGGCAAACAACAGCCCCTTGTCGCCGAAGGCCTCGGGGATGGAGGCAGACAGCAGCAGCCCGAGCATCATCAGCGCCACCAGCATGCCGCGTACCGGCATTTTGTCCGGATCGAGCCAGTTCGTCACCCAGGCCGTGAAGATCCACACCCACCAGACGGCAAAGGTCATCAGCGCCGCTTCGGCGGCACCGAGCGGCGTGTAGTGGGCGGCGAGCGCATGCGAGAGCTGCGAGATCGAAAAGACGAAGACCAGGTCGAAGAACAGTTCGAGGAAGGTCACCTTGCTGCCGCTGGCGCTGCCCTTGGCGCGGAGCCAGTTCTTTCCGTTCGTCTTCGCCATATGGCCCCCGATGGCTGGATTATGCGTGGATTGAAAGTGTAGCGGCGCTCAGGTGAGCATCAGCGCGGCTTTTCCGCCGTGTCGCGGTTCATGCCTTTTTCGCGGAGTTCGTCCTCGTAAGCGGAAAACAGCTCATCGCCCCGCTCGCCGAGTTCGCGCAGATAGGTCCAGGTGTAGATGCCGGTATCGTGCATGTCGTCGAAGCCGATGCGGACCGCGTAATTGCCGGTCGGCATCATCGAGATGATCGCGACATTGCGTTTGCCCGGCACCGTCACCTTCTGTCCTGGCCCATGGCCCTGCACCTCGGCCGAGGGCGACAGAACGCGCAAGAGCTCCGCCGACAGGTCGAAGCTCTGACCGTCATCGAAGGTTACCACCAGCCGCTGCCGGTCTTTCGAGACGCGAAGTTCGGTCGGCCAGATATCGCTCATCATTTTGTCCTCTTCTCATGCGAGGAGTAGGCGCTGATCTTTTTCGGCGCAAGCTGAAATTGGCATGCTCGCTCGGGCTGTTTCCCTTGACGCGACAATAGCATATGCCCACATTGATGAGAGTACGGAGATACAGGTGAACACCAGAGTTGGAACGGTAGGTAATGCATCGCCGCTGGTGGCAGGTGCGCACCCGATGATCGACCCCTTCGGGCGGGCGGTCACCTATCTCCGTGTCTCCGTCACCGACCGCTGCGATTTCCGCTGCACCTATTGCATGGCGGAGAATATGACCTTCCTGCCAAAGAAGGATCTATTGACGCTGGAAGAACTCGACCGGCTCTGTTCCGCCTTCATCGCCAAAGGTGTCAGCAAGATCAGGCTGACCGGCGGCGAGCCGCTGGTGCGCAAGAACATCATGTATCTGGTTCGCCAGCTCGGCCAGAAGATCGGTGCCGGCCTCGACGAATTGACGCTGACCACCAACGGCTCACAGCTTTCGCGCCATGCCGAGGAGCTCTATGATTGCGGCGTGCGCCGGATCAACGTCTCGCTGGATACGCTCGACCCCGACAAGTTCCGCAAGATCACCCGCTGGGGTGATTTCGCCAAGGTCATGGAAGGCGTCGACGCGGCTCAAAAGGCAGGGTTGAAGATCAAGCTCAACGCCGTGGCACTGAAGGATTTCAACGATGCCGAGATGCCGGAGCTGCTGCGCTTCGCCCATGGCCGCGGCATGGATCTGACCGTCATCGAAACCATGCCGATGGGCGAGATCGAAGAAGACCGCACCGACCAGTATCTACCGCTATCAAAGCTGCGCGCCGATCTCGAAGAGCAGTTCACCCTTACGGACATCAATTACCAGACCGGCGGCCCGGCGCGTTACGTCAGGGTCGAAGAAACCGGCGGCCGCCTCGGCTTCATCACCCCGATGACCCATAATTTCTGCGAAAGCTGCAACCGCGTCCGCCTCACCTGCACCGGCACGCTCTATATGTGCCTCGGCCAGAACGACGCCGCCGATCTCCGCGCCGCACTCCGCGCCACCGAAGACGACGCCCTCCTCCACGCCGCCATCGACGAGGCCATCACCCGCAAACCCAAAGGCCACGACTTCATCATCGACCGGACACACAATCGCCCGGCAGTGGCCAGGCATATGAGTGTCACCGGGGGGTGATACTCGCTCCCTCTTCTCCCCTGCGGGGAGAAGGTGGCCCGAAGGGTCGGATGAGGGGGCCACACGGCACGCCATTCATTGCCCTTCGCTTACGCTCAGCGCATTCGCTCCTATCGTCGCTCACCCCCTCATCTGCCCTGACGGGCATCTTCTCCCCGCTGGGGAGAAGAGGGAGCCAACCCGCATCCCCATCACCAAGGCTTACGCGCACAAATCGCAAACCGGTCCTGCACCATGCGCTCCAGTCCGCGCAGGAACGGCATCTTGCGCGCCTGCGCCCAATGGATGTCGACGAGTTTGCGGTCGATGACGATATCCGTAAAACCGGCTTGGCGCAAAAGATCGACGACTGCTTCGGCCGGCATCTGGCTGGAGAAATGCACGCGTGAGCGGATCTTCTGGTGCCGCGCCATCATCTCCGACGACATGTGGCTCGCCGGCGGCTTGCCGGTCACCTTCGTCCAGAGCTTCTGCAGGCCCTTGACCCAGGTTTCCTTACCCATATTGCCGTCGAGGATCAGCACCTTGCCGCCCGGCTTCAATACCGAGAACCATTCCTTAAACGCCGAAGCCGGGTCCACCAGCGTCCACACGAGATGGCGGTTGGTGATCACGTCGTAGCTGTCCTTGGGCTCCATGGTGTTTTCGGCGTCGCCGGCGACGAAGCGGATATCGGTGCCGCGCTTCTTCGCCTTGGCGCGTGCCTGCGCCAGCATCGCATCCGACCAGTCAAGGCCGGTGACCGCAAAGCCGGCACCATGCATCAGATGTGAGATGACGGCGGTGCCGCAAGCGAGATCGAGGGCAGCGCGCCCTTGGCCCTCGCCCAGATGTTTTCGGATCAGCCGCTGCCAACCCTTCCGCTCCGCTTCCGAAAAGATTTCATGGCCGACGCTCTGGTCGAAGGTTGCCGCCCGTTCCGACCAAAAGTCGCGGATTTCGTCGCGGATGGAGTAGTTCGTGTTCATCGATTTCATCTGAGGCACCCCGGCATCGGATCAGTTTGGAAATGCTCTAAAACATATAACTTGATTCACAAAGTCATATTTCTTATGCCTGCGGACATTATTCAGACGTCAGGGGAATTTCCAGATGAATTTCGTGAAAATGCTCGCAGTTTCCGCAGCTGCGATTGCCGGCTTGATGCCGCTTTCGGCCTGGGCGCAATCCTTCACGGTCAAGGATGTCGCGGGCCGCGAAGTGACCTTCGACAAGCCGGTCGAGCGTGTGATCCTAGGGGAAGGTCGCATGCTCTATGCCGTAGCACCCATCGAGAAGGAAGATCCCTTCGCCAAGATCGTCGGCTGGCGCAACGATCTCTGGACCACCGACAAGGACGGTTTCAACGCCTATGTCGAGAAGTTCCCCAAGGGCAAGGACCTGCCCTTCCTCGGCAATCTGACGGACGGCACGCTGCAGACCGAGACGGTCGTCAAGCTGCATCCCGATGTGCTGCTGCTGCCGATCGGCAACAAGACGGCGGCCGACGAGGTGAAGCTCGAGGAGATGCTCAGCGGCATCGGCGTGAAGATCGTCTATATCGATTTCCGCGAGCACATTCTCGCCAACACCGAGCCGAGCCTGAAGATCCTCGGCCAGATCTTCGGCCATGAGGGCCGCGCCGAAGCCGTCGCCAGCTTCTGGAAAGAGCAGATGGCCCGCGTCACCGACAGACTGAAGGCGGCCAATCCGCCGAAGCCAAATGTGTTTATGTATCGCGCCGCAGGCCTCGTCGAATGCTGCGGCACCTTCGGTCCCGACAATTTCGGCCTGATGGTCGATTGGGCTGGCGGCCGCAATCTCGGCTCCGATTTCCTGCCGGGCTATACCGGCTCGATCAATGCCGAGCAGGTTGTCGCCTCTAATCCTGATGTCATCGTCGTCACCGGCTCCAACTGGAGCCAGACCAAGAATGCCAAGGACTTTGTGAATGTCGGCCCGAATGCCGTCGCCACCTTTGACGACAGCCGCAAGTCGCTGAACACGCTGATGGAAAACCCTGCTTTCACCGACTCCAGGGCGGTTGCTGGCGGCAATGTCCATGCGATCTGGCACCAGTTCTATACCAGCCCCTACCAGTTCGTCGCCGTCCAGCAACTGGCCAAGTGGTTCCATCCGAACCTCTTTGCTGATCTCGATCCGGATGCCACCTTCAAGGAATTCCACGAAAAATTCCTGCCGGTCGCCTACCAGCCGGGTTACTGGGTCGACGCCAAGGCGGGTCAGTAATCCGAAATGGCAGAGATCGCCGCACTATCGATCGAAGCCGAAGCTGGGAGGAAGCGCTACCGCGCCCTCGCCCGGCGCAAGCTGCTGATCCTCGCCACCATGACGACAGCACTCTGCCTGTCCGTTGCCGTCGATCTCGCCTGGGGCCCGGCCCGCTATAGTCTTGCCGAGGTCGTCTCCGCTCTTCTCGACCCCTCCTCCGTTTCGGATCAGGTGCGGGCTGTCGTCTGGGGCATCCGCATGCCGGTTGCGGTGATGGCGATCGTGGTGGGCGCGTCGCTCTCCGTCGCCGGCGCGCAGATGCAGACGATCCTCGCCAATCCGCTCGCCAGCCCCTTCACGCTTGGCATTTCGGCGGCGGCAAGCTTTGGCGCGGCTCTGGCGATCGTCACCAGCGTTCCGCTTCTGCCGGTGGCCGCCGGCCTGCTCGTGCCGGTCAATGCCTTCATCATGGCGCTGATCGCCACGCTCTTCATCCATTTCGTCTCGCAGGCCCGCGGCGTCTCGGTGCAGACGGTGGTGCTGCTCGGCATTGCCCTCGTTTTCACCTTCAATGCGGCCCTCGCCTTCCTGCAATATCTCGCCTCCGAACAGGCGCTGTCGGCCGTCGTCTTCTGGACGATGGGCAGCCTCACCAAGGCCACGTGGCCGAAGATCTGGGTGACGCTCGCCGTTCTGTTGATCGCCCTGCCGCTCTTTGCTCGCAATGCCTGGGCGCTGACGGCGATCCGGCTTGGCGAGGACAAGGCCGCAAGCTTCGGCGTCAATGTCCGCCGCATCCGGCTGCAGACCATGCTGGTGGTCTCGCTGCTTGCCGCAGTCCCCGTCAGCTTCGTCGGCACCATCGGTTTCGTCGGCCTGGTCGGGCCGCATATATCACGCATGATCCTCGGCGAGGATCAGCGCTTTTTCCTGCCGGGCTCGATGCTGTCGGGCGCCCTGCTTCTGTCGCTGACCTCGATCGTCTCCAAGTCGATCATCCCCGGTGTCGTCTTCCCGATCGGCATCATCACCGCACTGGTCGGCGTGCCCTTTTTCTTCTCGCTCATCCTCTCGAACAGGAGCCGGTCATGGTAGCGCTTCAGTTGCAATCGGTCGGCGCCTATCACGGCCGCAAGCTCTTCGTCGAAGACGTGACGACGCCAATGATGACATCGGGCGAGGTCGTCGCGGTGATCGGCCCGAACGCTGCCGGCAAATCGACGCTCTTCAAGCGCATCACCGGTCTGCTCAAAGGGCCGGGCCATGTCGTCGTCGAAGGCTCGAAAACGAAAAACGCCATCAGCTACATGCCGCAGGATACTTCGGCCAACGCGGTGCTGACGGTCTATGAATCCATCCTGCTCGCCCGCAAGCAGGGTCAGTCCTGGGCCGTCAGCGACAGCGACCTGTGTTTCATCGACGAGGTCATGAAGGCGCTCGATATGTCAGCCATCGCCTTCCGCGATCTCGGCGCGCTCTCCGGCGGTCAGCGCCAGCTCGTCTCGATCGCCCAGGCGCTGGTCCGCGAACCCGAGATCATGCTGATGGACGAACCCACAAGCGCGCTCGACCTCCACCGCCAGGTCGAGGTCCTCGACTTCATGCGCCGACAGGCCCGCGCCAAGGGCATGATCGTGCTTATCGCAATTCACGATCTTAACCAGGCGCTGCGCTTTGCCGACAAGGTCCTCGTCATCGCCAACGGTCGCATGCACGCCTGCGGCACCCCAAGGGATGTCGTCACCGCCGAGATGCTGCGCGAGATCTACAGGGTCGAGGCCCGGGTCGAGAAATGCTCGATGGAATACGATCATGTGATCGTGGATGGGACGGCGCATTGAGGCTGGTAACCGTCTGCCTTATCAGTTGGTCAATCGCTGTGCGGTAAACTTGTCCGTAACAAGCATGTCGATCACCCCCACGCGGAGCGCCCCTGCGATAGCGTCGGTCTTTTTGGACCCGCCGGCAAGAGCAATGACCCGGTCCACTCGTTCGAGATCTTCAAGTGGAAGGCCTATGACCCGGTCGTCCAGCGGCGTCTTGACCGGCTTGCCGTTTTTATCGAAGAAGCGAAGAGAGATATCGCCGACGGCTCCCGCTTCCGCGAGATCAGACAGTTCGCGAGACGAAAAGATGTTGCCGGACCGTGCGAGCAGTTCCGACGGTTCGACGGCTCCGATTCCGACGATCGCAAGCGTTATGCTGCCGAACAGGTCTATCGTCTCGCGGACGAACGGGTCGGCCTGCATCAAAAGCTTTGCCTCTCTGGATGACGTAACGCCCTGCACGGGGAGCAGTTTCGGCTCGGCGCCGGTCAGCCGTGCAAGCCGCGTGGTAAGCTGCGTCGCATGCGTCTGCACCGAAGGATCACCCATGCCTCCAAGGGTCTGGACGACGTATTTCGCCTGAGCGCTCTTCTGAGGGTGAATGTTCTCGACCATCTTGAAAATGGTCTGGCTCCAACTCGAAACGCCGATGATCTCCCCCGGCGCAAGTGTCACCTCCAAGAGATGAGCCGCTGCCTCGCCGATACGGGCCATGATCGCTCCGTCCCGATCTTCCGTGCACTCTACGACGATCGCCTCCGGCAGATCGTATTTCTCGCGAAGCGCGCCCTCGAGCTCGCTGTAGGTGCCGGCGGGAGGGATCACGCTGGTTCGCACGATATCTTCAGCCTCTGCACGCTTGAGCATCCGCGACACCGTCGCCTGCGACAGGCGAAGGTGCTGTGCGATCTCCGCCTGTCGCCGTCCCTCCATATGGTACATCTGGGCGACCCTTGAAATCAGACGGAGTTCGTTAAGGCGAGTCATCGCTATTCCCAGAGTGAATTTTTATTCACCTTTAGCCTTTGTTTCGCGGACCGTCGAGCGGGCAAGCGCATCATTCCAGGTATCGAGAAGCACCGCGCGATCCACGGGTTGCGGCTCAATGATTTGAGTGTTTCGCGGCAACTCCGCGACGGTCTGGAGATTGCTCCACAAGCCGAGCGAAAGCCCCGCCAGGTAAGCAGCGCCCAAAGCTGACGCCTCGGGTGCTTCGCATTGGATCACCGGATGTTCGATGAGGTCCGAGACACACTGCATCAGAAAGCGGTTCTGGCTCGGTCCGCCATCCACATAGAGCGCGCCAAGCGCGCCGCCGCTCTGTGCCCGCATGGCCGCGATCACGTCATGCACCTGAAAAGCGATGGAGTCTGTGACCGACCGAGCCATTTGCGCACGTGTCGTATTGAAGTTGATCTGGGAGAACAGAGCACGGGCGTCGGACTTCCAATAGGGTGCGCCCAGTCCCACGAATGCCGGCACGAAGCCAGGTCCGCCCGGCTCAGCGCTCGCCGCAAGTTCGACAAGGGCCGCCACATCCGCCAAGCCGAGAATCTCCGCCATCCAGGGAAGACTGGCGGCGCAGACGAGAATATTGCCTTCGAAAGCGAAAGTCGGCCTTCCCTCGATACGCCATGCGACGGTGGTTGTGACGCCGTTGCGTGGGGGAATGAATCGCGGCAGCGTCGTCATGACCGAAGAGCCGGTTCCAAAGGTCACCTTTCCGTCGCCCGGCTTGAATGCTCCATGACCGAACAGGGCTGCGTGGCTGTCTCCGATCGCCGCCATGATCGGAGTGCCATCCGGCACCCCAGGCAATCCTTGCGTTCGGCCGAAATCGGCAGAACTGTCGAGCACCTTGGGCAAGAGCGCGATATCGACGCCGAAGATCTCGCCAAGTTCATCGCTCCATCTCTGCTCCTGGAGATCGAACAACTGGCTCCTGGCGGCATTGGAAGCATCGCAAACATGCCGACGCCCGCCGGTCAGGCAGTGGACGAGCCAACTGTCGACCGTTCCCAGCCGCACCGATCGCCCGGCCGGAATACGGTCGAGCAGCCATCGGAATTTCGAACCCGGAAACATCGGATCCAATGGCAGGCCTGTGAGCGCCTGCACACGGTCAAGGTGGCCTTCGGCAATGAGACGCTCGCAATCCTGTGCCGTACGACGGCACTGCCAGCTTACCACCGGTCCAAGCGCGTCTCCCGTTTTGGCGTCCCAGGCAGTGACAGATTCGCGCTGGTTGGAAATGGCCACCGCCTCGATAGCCACATCGGGACTGGCCTTCAGGCAGGCGTCGATCGCTTCGCGGACCGATGCGTAGAGCCTGCGTGGGTCTTGTTCGACCCAACCAGGCTTCGGATAGGAAATGCCGACAGCAGCCGAACCTCTGCCGACGATTTCTCCGTTTTCGGAAACCAGAACTGCCTTTGAATTGGTCGTACCCTGGTCGATTGCCAGAATTGCCCGCATTCTATCCTCCCCAGATCAGGTGGCGGCCGAGGCGACAAAAAGCGTCCCGGCTAGAGCAATTCCAGGAAAAGTGCCAAGCGGTTTTCCGTCCGGAATTGCATAAGAACAAAAGTCGCGCGATTTTACTTGCGCCTGATCAACGACTGCGCGGCGTCGGCGATTGCGGACGGCGCCATTCCGAATTCGTCGAGCAGAAACTCTGCCGAACCGGTCGGGGCATAGACCCCGGGAACTCCGAGACGTTTCATCGGGACCGGGGCATTGTCGACCACCACTTCGGCTACCGCGGAACCGAGCCCGCCAAAGATCGAATGCTCTTCGGCTGTGACGATCGCTCCGGTTTCCTTCGCCGCTGCTATGATAGCCTCCTCGTCGATCGGACGAACGGTTGCAAGATTGAGCACCCTGGCGTTGATGCCGCGGTCTGCGAGGATCTCGGCAGCCTTCAAGATGCGATGAGTCAAAGTGCCATTGGCGATAAGGGTGACGTCGGAACCCTGGCGAAGGAGATTTGCCTTGCCGAGTTCGAACTTGTGACCCTCCGGAAGGAGATCCGGCACACCCACACGAGACAGACGCAGAAAACAGGGGCCGTTGTAGGCCGCGGCCCACTCAACCGCAGCAGCTGTTTCGATGCGATCACAAGGCGCAATGACCGGAAGATTAGGCAGAACCCGCAGCCAGGCGAAGTCTTCGATCGAGTGATGGGTCGGGCCGAGTTCGCCATACGCCATTCCGGAAGAAATGCCGACCAGCTTGACGTTGGCATTCGAATACGAAATATCGGCCTTGATCTGCTCCAGCGACCGTCCCGTGAGAAACGGAGCGGCGGCGCACACGAACGGAAGGCGTCCGCCATTGGCGAGGCCTGCTCCAACCCCCACCATGTTCTGCTCTGCGATGCCGACATTGACGAGGCGCTCTGCATACTTCGCCTTGAAGCCGCCGAGCTTGGACGAACCGACGGAGTCGTTGCAGACGGCAACGATCGTCTCGTTTTCGGTTGCCAGCCGCTCAAGCGTAGCAGCGAATGCGTCGCGGCAATCGTAGAGCTTGGGTGGGTTTATTGGCGCGTTCATTACAGTGCCTCCGACAATTCTGCCAATGCAATTTCGTATTGTTCCTTACTCGGTACCTTGTGGTGCCAGTCGACCCGGTCCTGCATGAACGATATTCCATGGCCCTTGTTGGTATGGGCGACGATGCAATGTGGTCTTGACCCGCGGTGTTCGAGAGCCGGAACGATTTCGCTCATCTTGTTCCCGTTGATTTCGCTGACTTCCCAATCGAACGCTTCAAGCTTCGGACGAAGCGGGGCGAGATCATTGGTTTCGGCGAGGGCAGCGCCCTGCTGAAACCTGTTGTGATCGATGATCAACGTCAAGTTATCGAGCTTGAACTGAGCTGCCGCCATGATCGCTTCCCAGTTTGAGCCCTCCTGCATCTCACCGTCGCCGGTGACGACATAGGTGCGATATTTGGCGCCTGAGAGCTTGGCTGCTATCGCCATTCCTACTGCGACCGGAAGACCGTGGCCGAGCGGCCCGGTATTCGTTTCGACGCCAGGAACCTTGTTGCAATTTGGATGCCCGTTCAGCCTCGAATGCGGCTTCAAGAAGGTGGAAATCTCATCCTCCGGGATAAAGCCGCGTTTTGCGAGCGTTACATACAGCGCGCATGCCGTATGCCCCTTTGAAAGAACGAACCGGTCGCGGTCGGGATGTTTGGGCTGATCCGGCCAGACATTCAGCACACGAAAATAGAGAGCCGTCAAAATGTCGATGACCGACATCTCGCCGCCAATATGGCCGGCGCCCGCTTCAAAGACCGCCTGGAGATCGCGCAATCGGATCTGGCGGGCGATGCGCTCAAGGTCTATCGGATCCATGAATTCCTCCGTGCATAAATATTCAATCATCAATATTTTTGCATAACAGGCCGATTAGTCAAGCCCCCTAAACGGCCCGCGAGGGCACCTATCAGAAGAAACCTTATTGACAGCCGAATAGCAAGTTGTTAATGAATTTTCCAGCAGGCATGAATAATTATTCTACCATGCACGAATATCGGATACAGGCCTACGCATAGGGAGGAGCAATGGTGGCGCTCGATATCAATGAACAGAGGCTTTCGTCCGGAGCCTGGCTGAGCAAGCTCAAGGGAGCTACCGGCCCCCTCGTCGGACTGCTCGCACTGTGCGTCTTTCTGAGCCTCAGCACAGATACGTTTCTTTCAGTTCGAAACGGCCTCAACATCCTCGACCAGATCACTGTTCTCGGCATCATGGCGGTAGGAATGACCTTCGTCATCCTGATCGGCGGCATCGATCTTTCCGTCGGCTCGGCACTCGCGCTGGCGATGATGGTCATGGGCTGGACCGCCAACGTCGCCGGCCTACCGCTGCCCGTCGGGATCGCTTTTGCGCTCATCGCCTCAGCGGTATCAGGCCTGATCGTCGGACTTCTGGTGACGCAGTTCCGGGTTCCAGCCTTTATTGCCACCCTTGCGATGATGTCCGCCGCTCGCGGCGTTGCAAACATGATCACGGACGGTCAGCAGATCGTCGGATTCCCCGACTGGTTCATGATGCTGGCCATCGATCGCCATTTCGGCATCATGACTGCCACGGTATTCCTCATGCTTGCGGTTGTTCTTGCCGCGTGGCTTTTCCTGCACTTCCGGTCCGAAGGCCGCATGCTCTATGCGGTGGGCGGAAACGCCGAAGTCGCGCGGCTGGCTGGTATCAACGTCCCGCTCGTGACGATAGCCGTCTATGTCGTCAGTGCCGTCCTTGCGGGGCTCGCAGGCATCGTGCTCGCCGCACGGCTGGATTCCGTCCAGCCGTCCAGTGGTCTGGGCTATGAACTGGACACCATCGCTGCGGTCGTCATCGGCGGGACTTCGCTCTCCGGCGGCGCGGGCGGCATCGGTGGAACGCTGATCGGCGTTCTTATCATCGGTGTGCTTCGCAACGGTCTCAACCTTCTCAACGTCTCGCCGTTCCTGCAGCAGGTGATCATCGGCATCGTCATCGTGCTCGCGGTCGGCGCAGAGACTATTCGTCGGCGTCGCGCCTGACGAGCGGGGTCCGCCGCGTCGGCGGACCCGGAATTCCGCCCCAAAATTTGGGGCGGATCAATACCCCGAGGGGGAGGACATACCCGAGGGTTCCATCAAACAACGGAGGAAAATACAATGAAAATAGCGCGCACCATGCTCGCGTCCGCTGCACTGCTCGGCCTCATGCTCGGCCCCGTACATGCGGCGGAACTGAAGAAGCTCGGCTTGGCCGTTGCCAACCTTCAGGCAAACTTCTTCAACCAGATCAAGCAATCGGTCGAAGCCGAGGCCAAGAAGCGCGGCATCGAAGTCATCACGGTCGACGCGAAGGGCGACGGACCGACGCAGGTCAACCAGATCCAGGATCTTCTGACCCAGAAAATCGACGCGCTGATCTATATTCCGGCAGGTGCGGCGGCTGCGACCGTTCCGGTCAAGCTTGCGAAGAGCGCCGGCATCCCGGTCGTGAACGTCGACCGGAACGCCGAGGGAGCACCCGGCGATACCTTCCTTGCAACGGATTCCGTCGCGTCTGCCAAGGCCGTCTGCGACTACATCCTGAAGGAAGCCGGCGGCAAGGGGAAGATGGTCATCATCCACGGCCAGAAGGGCACGACGCCGGAAGTCGATCGTTCGAAGGGCTGCGCTGAATCTCTCAAGGCATATCCGGACGTCAAGGTTGTCGCCGAACAGTTCTCCAACATCTGGAGCCAGGACGAAGGCTTCCAGATCATGCAGAATATGCTGCAGGCAAATCCGGACGTTTCCATCGTGTTCGCACAGGCCGACGGCCTCGCCCTCGGCGCCGCGCAGGCGATCAAGGTCGCCAATCCGTCGCAGAAGATCGTGGTCGGCGGCTTCGATGGCGACACCGCGGCTCTCGAAGCGCTGAGCAAGGGCGTCTTCAACGTAACGGCGACACAGCAGACGCAGAAGATGGGCCGCGATGCGGTCGAAAATGCCGCCAAGCTTGTCGCCGGAGAAAAAGTACCGCCGGTGCAGCTTATGGACGCCACGCTGACAACCAAGGAAAACGTCGCAGGCTTCATCGCCAGCCATCCGTAATGAAGTCGAGGTCTTGAGGAGGTGTGCCAATGACTGATCCCGTTCTTTCCCTGAGGGGCATATCCAAATGGTATGGGCCACTCCAGGTTCTGAAGGATGTCAGCTTGGACGTTTACCCCGGCGAAGTGGTTGCACTTCTCGGTGAAAACGGAGCGGGCAAGTCGACGTTGTCGGGCATTATTGCCGGGTCACGCTCGCCCTCCGAAGGATCAATGACATGGCTGGGGCAGCCTTATGCCCCGGCCACTCCAAGGGAAGCCATCGACAAGGGCGTTGTCCTGATACATCAGGAACTGCAGCTACTGCCGCAGCTGTCGATCGCGGAAAACGTCTTCATCGGACGCTGGCCGATGAAGAACGGCGTCGTCGACCGCGCCCAGATGGTTCGCCGGGCCCAGGACCAGCTCGCTCGCTTGAACCTTCGCATTCCTGCAACGCGGACGGTCGCCGGCCTTTCCACGGCGAATCAGCAACTCATCGAGATCGCCAAGGCGCTGGCTCTCAACGCAAAACTCCTGATCCTCGATGAGCCGACAGCCGCCCTTGGCGGAGCGGAGACGGAAGCTCTCTTCGAACAGGTTCGGAAGCTTCGCTCAGAAGGCGTCGGCATCGTCTATATTTCCCACCGCATGGAAGAGATCAAGCAGATAACCGACCGGATCGTCGTTCTTCGTGACGGCGAGCGGGTGCAGGAATTCTCCGACAGCGCCACCCCGGTGCGAACGATTGTCGAGAGCATGGTCGGGCGCCCGCTTGACCGCTTGTTCCCTACCCTTCCGGTTCCGACAAATCGCCCGGTACTCCAGGTGTCCGGGCTGAGCTCGCCGGACAACTCGTTCCGTGACGTTACCTTCGAGGTCCGGGCCGGGGAAATTCTGGGCATCGCCGGATTGGTCGGTGCCGGCCGCACCGAACTGGTGCGTGCGATTTCGGGAGCAGATCCAATCAGTGCTGGTTCGATCAAGCTGGAAGGCGAGGAACTCAGGCTGCGCGATCCAGCGGACGCGATCGCCAAGGGTATCGTGATGGTTCCGGAAGACCGCAAGGAGCAGGGCCTGATCGTCGGGCACCGGATCAGCGAGAACATTGTCTATGCCAATCTCGACAAACTCGGCGGCGGTTGGATCACGCCGCGCGTCAAGCGCTCCTTTGCAGAAAAGGCAGTTGCCAAGTTCGGCGTAAAGGGCCGTGCTGAACAGCACGCCTCGGACCTGTCCGGCGGCAACCAGCAGAAGGTCGTGATCGCGAAGTGGCTCATGCGCGATCCCAAGGTCGTTGTGCTCGACGAGCCGACGAGGGGCATCGACGTCGGCGCCCGAGCGGGCATCTACGACATCATCGTCAATCTTGCCAAACAGGGCGTGGCGGTCATCGTCGTAAGCTCTGACCTCGAAGAGGTTCTTGGAGTCTCCAATCGCATTCTCGTGCTTGCGCAAGGCAAGCAGGCGGGGATTCTCAATCGTGACCAGGCAAACGACGTTTCGGTCATGGAGCTAGCGACCATCTAAACAGACAGAGAAAGGAAGAGCGGTGTCCGACATCACTCTGAACGCCCCGAAGCTTTTCGATCTCAGCGGCCAGGTTGCCATCGTTACCGGAGCCGGCAGCGGCATTGGTCAGCGTATTGCCATCGGCCTTGCGCAATGCGGCGCCGACGTGGCGCTGCTCGACCGCAGAACCGACGACGGACTGGTCAAGACGGCTGAACATATTCGCGCCGCCGGCCGCCGCTCGATCCAGATCGCGGCGGATGTCACGAGCAAGTCTTCCCTTGGAGAGGCCGTGGCACGGACCGAAGCGGATCTCGGCGCGCTGACGCTTGCAGTCAACGCTGCAGGCATCGCTAACGCGAACCCGGCGGAAGAGATGGAGGAGGACCAATATCAGACGTTGATGGATATCAACCTCAAAGGCATCTTTCTTTCCTGCCAGGCCGAGGCCCGCGCCATGCTGAAGAATGGACGCGGCTCCATCGTCAACATCGCCTCCATGTCGGGTGTGATCGTAAACCGGGGGCTGAACCAAGCGCACTACAACGCCTCCAAGGCGGGCGTGATCCATATGTCGAAGTCTATGGCGATGGAATGGGTCGACCGCGGCATTCGCGTCAACACCATCTCCCCCGGATACACGGCAACGCCCATGAACACCCGCCCGGAGATGGTCCACCAGACCAAGCTCTTCGAAGAGCAGACGCCGATGCAGCGCATGGCAACAGTCGACGAGATGGTCGGTCCGGCTGTGTTCCTGCTGTCGAATGCGGCAAGTTTCGTGACCGGCGTCGATCTTCTCGTCGACGGCGGTTTCTGCTGCTGGTGATGAGAAAGCTCATTACCGCCGCTGGAAAGTGACCGGTCTCGCTTCCTCCCTGGCTGAGATCGAGGCGCTGAAGGGACTAACGGGCACGACGGCGTGCGATATCGCGGTCTGCCCGCCCTTCGCGCTGATCGAACGGAAGGAGGGCTCGGGTCGTCATCGGCGGTCCGAATTCCCGAGGATCAGTTGAGCTCCAACAATGATCGCATGATAGATCGCACCCAGATTTTCTGTTTATCGATGGACAAGGAAAGAGCATGAAACGCTTTGAGCAGAAGACCGTCGTCATTACCGGGGGTAGCCGCGGCATCGGCGCCGCCATCGCTAGACGATTTGCACGCGAGGGCGCCAATCTCGTCGTCTCGGCCAACGAGGACCTGGTTCACGGCGTCGCCGAACAGATCCGGGCCGAAGGCGGCAAGGCGGTCTCCTTCATCGGCGACGTCACCGACAAGGCGAGCGTCACCGCCCTCTACGATACCGCCGAAAAGGAATTCGGCTCGGTCGACGTCTCGATCCAGAATGCCGGCGTCATCACTATTGCCCGCGTCGAGGACCTGACCGAAAACGAATGGGACAAGGTCATGGCCGTCAACACCAAGGGCGTCTTCCTCTGCGCCCAGGAGGCGATATCAAGGATGCGCAAGCACAAGCGCGGCGGCCGCATCATCAACACCGCTTCCGGCCAGGCCCGCGACGGCTTCATCTACACGCCGCATTATGCCGCCTCGAAAATGGGCGTCGTCGGCATTACCCAGAGCCTGGCCAAGGAAGTCGCGACCGAGAAGATCACCGTCAACGCCTTCTGCCCCGGGATCATCGAGACCGACATGTGGGCCTATAACGACCAGGCCTGGGGCAAGCTGCTCGGCAACTACGCCCCCGGCGAGCTGATGAAGGAATGGGTCGAAGGCATCCCGATGAAACGGGCCGGCTCTGGCGAAGACGTCGCCGGCCTGGTGACCTTCCTCGCCAGCGAGGACGCCGCCTATATCACCGGCCAGACGATCAATGTCGACGGCGGCCTGATCATGTCCTGACGCAGGTCGCCCAAAAGTGCGCAGCGGCTTTGAGACAACGACCTGAAACAAACATCAAACCACCAACGAAGCGCGGAAGGCGACCCGGTCGTCGCCTCCATGTGAACAGTGTGTCCATCGGCGTCATGGCAGCTTTGCATTTTTGCCCCGTCGAGTGACCTTGCCATCCGCCTGTTTTTGATTCTATCTTTGAAATGTTCTCAGGGCGGGGTGTAATTCCCCACCGGCGGTATCAGGAGCAATCCTGGAGCCCGCGAGCGCTTCCGGCACCTCCTGCCGGAAGGTCAGCAGATCCGGTGAGATGCCGGAGCCGACGGTATAGTCCGGATGGAAGAGGACAACACGGGCAGTCGCACTCCATCCCGGAGTCGGCTGACGTTTGTTCGCCCAAGGGCAGAAGGCTCGCTCACGGATTGAGCCGAGCAGACCATGTCAGCCCGCTGACATAACCCTTGAAAGGCCAGACAGCATGACTATCGCAAGAATTGAAGATGCCATATCAGCCATTGCCCGTGGTGAGATGGTCGTCGTCGTCGACGACCAGGACAGGGAAAACGAGGGCGATATCGTGGTCGCCGCCCAAGCGGTCACACCTGAAACAATCGCCTTCATGATGACCCATGCTCGCGGACTCGTCTGCATCGCCATGGAAGGCGAGCGTCTCGATGCGCTCGATATCCCGCTGATGGTGCCCAACAATACGGAATCGCACAAAACCGCCTTCACGGTCTCGGTCGACTATCTCAAGGGCACAACGACCGGCATCTCGGCAGCCGATCGCGCCGCGACTGTCCGCGCCCTGGTCGACGATCGCACAAAGCCCTCCGATTTCGCTCGCCCCGGCCATATCTTCCCGTTGCGCGCCAACCCCCGTGGCGTGCTCGGCCGCCCTGGCCACACCGAAGCTGCCGTCGATCTCGCCCGCCTCGCCGGAAAGACCCCGGCCGGCGTCATCTGCGAAGTCGCCAATGACGACGGAACCATGTCGCGGCTCCCCGACCTCATCCTTTTTGCAAAACGCCATAACCTCCTGCTCGTCACCATCGAGGATCTGGTTGCCTATCTCGAACGCCAGGCGGCAAAAGACGTCCGCGAAGTCGCCTGATCGATGCCTTTGTTGCGGCGGCATAGGCCGCCGCAACAAAGAACGTGCCGCAGTGATGACTCTGACGGCACTTCGTTTGTCCGCCTCAAGTCCGGCTGATCGAAACCCCGCCATCCGCCAGCATCGCCGTGCCGGTCACGAAGCTCGACATGTCGGAGGCCAGGAAGAGCGCTGCATTGGCGATCTCTTTGGGTTGCGCCATGCGTTTCAGCGCATGCAGTCCCACCACGAAGGCGAGCAGTTCCGGCGTGGCGTCCGGCGCGTTGGTGATGCTCATCGGCGTGTCTGTGCCGCCGGGCAGCAGTGCGTTGACGCGAACGTTCTGCCTCCCGAGTTCGGCGGCGAGCACCTGCACGAGGCCGATAAGCCCCGCCTTGCCGGCGGCATAAGCGGCCATGCCCGGCATTCCGGCGGTGTGGCCGACGAAAGTCGAGGTGAAGATCAGCGATCCCCCGCGCGCTCCCATTGCCGCCGCCTGGTGCTTGGCGCCGAGGAAGGCGGCGGTGAGGTTGGTCTCGATCGTCTCGCGCCATGCCTCCAGCGAAAGCCCTGTCACCGGCCCCATCTCGCCAATGACGCCGGCATTGTTGAAGGCGATATCGAGCCCGCCGAAGCGCGAGACCGCCGTCTCGACAAGCCTTGCCTGCAGCGCCTCGTCCCTGACATCGCCTGATATGGCGACGGCCTGCCCGCCTTCCGCCTCGATTTCGGCAATGACGGCATCAAGCGCGTCCTGTCGCCGGCCGGTGACCACGAGCTTGGCGCCTTCCCACGCAAAGAGTTTCGCCGCCGCGCGGCCGATTCCGGAGCTTGCGCCGGTGATGATGGCGATCTTGCCGTTCAGAAGTGTCATGTCGGTTTCTCCTTCGTTTTGCGGCATCTGAGATCTCAAACATCAGGCGATGCAGCCACCCGTTTCCCGCGCAGGAAAAGAAAAACCGCTTACGACCGACGATGTCGGTCTGAGCGTCAGCCACCGCGGGACAGGTTTGAACCTTGATCGCTGCGCTGGAAGTATCGGAATTCACCTTATCAAACGGTGATTTGTCGCGATCTCCACCGACGCGCCTGCGTCGACGTCAGCACCATTGTGCACCGCATCATCGATTTATGCTTTGTGTGACATTCATCCGATTCCCTTGATGAATCTTCGCGATTAAAAGGAGCGCACAGGTAACGGGAATCTCTTCATGCCGCGGTCACGCAATACTGAGGGCGCCATCTGTATGAGCATGGCGATGGCCGGCTTTTCTGCAAGCGACGCTCTGTCCAAATCGGTGATCGCCTATATGAACGCCGGCGAGATCATGTTCCTGCGCGGCCTCTTCACCAGCCTGCTTGTCTATCTGATCGCCTGGAAAATGGGCGCGCTGCGTTCCTGGCGCATCATGCTAGAGCCGATGATCATCTTCAGGATCATCTGCGAGACGCTTTCCGCCGTCACCTATATCACCGCGCTCGGCATGATGCCGATCGCCAATGCCTCGGCGATCCTGCAATCGCTGCCGCTGGTCGTGACCTTCGGGGCGGCGCTCTTCTTCGGCGAGCCGGTCGGCTGGCGGCGCTGGTCGGCGATCCTTGTCGGCCTTGTCGGCGTGATGATCATCATCCGCCCCGGCCCTGATGGTTTCACAGCCGCCGCCCTCCTCTGCGTCGCCGCTGTGCTGACGACGGCTGGCCGCGATCTCGCCACCCGGAGCATCAGTCCGGAGATTCCCTCGCTGATGATAACCGTCATCACCGCCATATCAGCCTCCTTCTTCGGCGCGCTGCTCATTCCGGTGCTCGGCGGCTGGCAGCCGGTCAGCGCTAGCGCCCTTGGGCATCTCGTGCTCGCATCGGTGCTGGTGCTCGTCGGCTACCAGTCGGTCATCGTCGCCATGCGCACCGGCGAAATCTCTTTCGTCGCGCCGTTCCGCTATACCAGCCTGATCTTTTCCTCTCTGCTCGGCTTCCTCTTCTTCGCCGAAGTGCCTGACAGCTGGACGCTCGTCGGGGCTGCGATCGTCATCGCCTCCGGCCTCTATACGTTCTATCGTGAGGCCAAGCGCCGTGTGTCGCCGATCGCGCAGGAATCCGCGCCGCGCGCGCCGGTCTGAAGCAGATGATGGCTGAGGAAGGATGATGGCTGAATTCTCGTTGGATAAATCTCACATAGCAGGCGTCGTGCTGGCCGGCGGCCGCTCGCAGCGGATGGGCCGCGACAAGGCAGGCGTGATGCTTGGGACCGAGAGCCTGCTCCGCCATGTGTTGACCCGGCTCTCGCAGCAGGCCTTGCTCGTCGCGGTCAATGCCGATGCCGCCGCCGGGGACGTGCCTGTCGTTCCCGACCGTTTTCCCGGCAAGGCCGGGCCGATGGCCGGCATCCATGCGGCGATGGCCTATGCCGCCGGCCTGCCCTCGATCACCCATGTCGTGACGGTCTCGGTCGATTGCCCGTTCTTCCCGGCCGATCTCGTCGCCCGGCTGGCGGCGGCGGTCGAGCATCCCTCGCAAGTCGCCATTGCCGCCTCCGAGGGCCGCAGCCATCCCGTCTTCGGGCTCTGGCCAGTGACGCTGGCCGCCGATCTCGAAACCTGGATCGCCAGCGACGAGAAGCGGCGTGTGCGTGACTTCCTGTTACGGCATGACGTTACGGAAGTGGCGTTCCCGCTGCATCCGACCCGTGCCAGCCTGCTCGATCCCTTCTTCAACATCAACACGCCTGACGATCTCGTCGAGGCGGAACGCTGGCTGGAGGCCCTTCGCGGATGACCGCACCGAAAATCTTCGGCATCGCCGGCTGGAAGAACTCGGGCAAGACGGGTCTCGCCGTCCGGCTGGTGACGGAGTTCACCCGCCGCGGCTACAAGATCTCGACGATCAAGCACGCCCATCATGATTTCGACATCGACAAGGTCGGGGCCGACAGCTACCGCCACCGCCAGGCCGGCGCCCACGAGGTCACCATCGTCTCCGGCACCCGCTACGCCATCATGCACGAGCTGCGCGGCGCGCCTGAACCTCAGTTCGAGGAAATCCTCGCCCGCCTCGCCCCCTGCGACCTCGTGCTGATCGAAGGCTACAAGCGTGAGCCGATCCCGAAGATCGAGGCCCGCCGCCTGGAGGCGGCCAATCGCGAACCGCTGGCGCCGAGCGATCCCCATATCTGCGCCATCGCCGCCGATCATGCCGTAATCGATACGGCCCTGCCGGTCTTCGATCTAGACGACACAGGCGCCATCGCCGATTTCATCACTGACATCGTTGGCCTTGGACAGGCGAGGCTTTGAACCACCTGCGTCGCCGCCGCCGGATCTAGGAAGCGGAGCCGTTTCGCGTGCCATCGCCTTGGCGATTTCCTTGGCGAGCTGAGCCTGATTATAGGGCTTTGCCAATCTCGGTAGATCGATATCGGTGCCAGAGGGAAGATCGGCGTAACCTGTCGCCAGCACGATCGGCAACGCCGGATAAATGTCCCGCGCGGCCTGGGCAAGCTGTGCGCCGGTCATACCAGGCATCGAATAGTCAGAGATGACAAGGTCGAAATGCTGACCGCTGCTGATCAGTTCCAGTGCCTGCGAGCCGGAATTTGCTTCGACGACCTCGTGGCCGAGATCTTCAAGCATGTCGACCGAACTCATGGCGATCAAGGCGTCGTCATCGACCAGGAGGATCTTCAGTCTGGATGCGGCTTGCTCAACAGTCACCTCCGACTCGGCCGGCACCTCTGTTCGCCAGGCCGTCGCCGGAAGCCACAATTCCGCGGTCGTTCCCACCCCAAGCTCGCTTGTCAGACGAAGTGCGCCATCGAGCTGAACGGCAAGTCCATGGATCATCGATAAGCCCAGGCCCGTGCCCTTTCCGAGTTCCTTGGTCGAGAAGAACGGATCGACGGCCTTCTTCAGGGTCTCCGCGTCCATGCCGGTGCCGCAGTCGGCCACCGCCAAAACAAGATAGAGCCCTTCCCCGAGATCACCCTTATCGCCGGCAACATTTTCCTCGCGCAGCGAGATGGACAGCGTCCCTCCGTCCGGCATCGCATCGCGGGCATTGACCGCCAGGTTAAGCAGCGCCAATTCGAGCTGGTTCGCATCGACAAGTGCCGGCGGCAGGCTTGTCGGCATATTGATTTCGATGCTGATCGAGGATCCGACCGAGCGCCGCAGCAGATCTTTCATGCCGGAGACCAGTTCGGCCAGATCGACGGGCTTGACCTGCAGATCCTGCTGTCTGGCAAAAGCCAGCAGCCGTTGCGTCAGAGCAGCTCCGCGCCGCGCGCCCTGAAGCGCCCCGTCAACCAGACGCGTCGCCTTGGCATCTCCGGCAACATGCTTGCCGAGCAGCTCCAGATTTCCAAGAACGACCATTAGCAGATTGTTGAAATCGTGGGCAACGCCGCCGGTCAACTGGCCGATCGCCTCCATCTTTTGCGATTGGCGAAGCTGCTCCTCGGCCCTTTCACGCTGGGCGACTTCCTCGAGCAGCGTTTGGTGAGCGGCGTCAACTTCTTTGGTCCGTTCCCGCACACGCTCTTCGAGGTTTTCATTGAGCCGTCTTAGATTTTTTTCGATGGTCTTGCGGGCGGTAGTATCGGAGCAGACCCCGACGAGTTTCCTGGCGGAACCATATCTGTCGGAATAGAGCTGCGCATGGACCTCGGTCCAATGCAGCGATCCATCCGGCCAGATCGTCCTGTGCTCGATCGAATAGTCGCGTCCAGTATCAATCGTCCGGCGCAGGCGTTCCAGCACAAGATCCCGGTCGTCGGGGTGGATGCTTGCGATGAGGTCGTCGCGTGTGACATCCTCATCCGGACTGCGGCCGAAAACCGCTTTGCAGGTGGCCGAGGCTGATAAGGCCATCGAGGATAGCTCCAGCTCCCACGCCCCAAGACGACCGGCTGCAAGCGCCGTCTGCAGCCGTCGCTCGCCCTCGGCCAAAGCCTCGAGCTGAGCTCGAGCCTCATATTGGCGCAGGCGCCCTTTTAACGCGGTTCGCGCAATACTGATGAAGGAGGTCGCGTGGAACGGCCTTTCCAGGAAGGTGACGTTGCCGAGAACCTCGGAAAGCCTGGCAGCGGCCGGATTTCGTTCAGGCCCGCCGCCGCGCGTGGTAAGCACGATGAATGGCAGATCCGACCAGCTTGGCTGGGCGGAGACCCAGGCGGCAATCGGCTTCAAATCGCTCCAGCGAACGGCCTCTTCGGTCAGCACGCCAAGTGCGATGTCATCTTTCAGTGAAGAGGCAAAGACATTCAGGTTGGCAGCCGCAATCGATGATAGGCCGGCTTCTTCGATTAGCGATACCGCCACCTGGGCATCGCGTCCGGCGGGAGCATAGATCAATGCTTTCGGCTTTACGGAGTTAGGAATTGCCGCGACCCCCGCCATCAGTCGATAGGAGTGGCTCTGCGCCGGTAACAAATTCGGGAACGCCGCGAAGCACACCTTGGAACCCGACCAGAGGATCCCCGAACGTCAACCCGGAACTGTTGATACGATACTCTCGGATTGTATCCTCATGCAGCCCAGTTCTCTTCTTGATCACCGAGACCGCTCGCCGCACCTTCCCCGCAGCCTCGAAGTAGCGCAGCAGTATGACTGTGTCCGCAAGATAGGTCACGTCGACAGGCGCCTTCATGTCGCCGACAAGCCCATGCTGTGCAACGGTAAGGAAGGTATTGGCGCCTTGCCTGTTCAAATATTGAAGCAACTCATGCATGTGAAGGATCAGCGAATTTTCATCCGGCATGGATGCTTGATAGCCGTTGATGCTATCGATAATGACGGTCTTGGCATTCGACTCGTCCACGCACTCGCGCACGCGATGCGCGAATTCACCTGGTGACAGTTCAGCGGCGTCGAGCTGTTCAATGTGAATTAGACCGCTGCTCCTGAGCGTCTCGAGATCGATTCCGAGCGCCTTGAGCCGCGTAAAAAGCAGGCCAAGCTCTTCGTCGAAGATGAAGGCCGCCGCTCTCTCGCCACGCGCAACAGCCGCGACCAAGAATTGGAATGAGAAAGTACTCTTACCGGTACCGGATGGACCGAGGATAAGCGTACTGGAACCTCTCTCCAACCCACCGCCTAATAGGAGGTCCAGTTCCGGAATATTTGAGGATAACTCGTCACGGACATAACTCGAGCGATGTTCGGCGGCGACGAGACGTGGAAAGACAACGACGCCGCCAGTTTGAATGGTGAAATCGTGGAAACCGCCGCGGAAGGCTTGCCCACGGTATTTCGTGATCCTGAGGCGGCGGCGCTCAGCGCCATAGCTCGGCGCCATCTCCTCAAGATGGATGACTCCATGAACGACGCTATGCACAGTTTTATCAAGCACGTCGGACGTCAGATCATCGAGCAAAAGGACTGTCGCCCCCTGCCGGGCAAAGTAGTGTTTGAGCGCAAGGATCTGGCGGCGGTAGCGCAGCGAGCTTTGAGCTAGAAGCCTTATCTCCGACAGGCTGTCGAGAACCACGCGACTTGGCTTAATCCGCTCGAAAGCGGCAAAGATCTCCTTTGTCGTCTCTCCGAGTTCTAGGTCTGATGAATAAAGCAGGCTCTGCTGCTGGTCGGCATCCAGCAGGCTTTCCGGAGGCACGACCTCGAAGACCTCGATATTGCCGTCGATCACCATGCCGTGCGATGCGGCACCGGCGCGGAGTTCACTCTCGGTTTCGGAAAGGGTGACGTAGAGCCCCTGCTCGCCAAGCCGCGCACCCTCGATCAGGAACTGCAGCGCAATCGTTGTCTTGCCCGCCCCCGGATTTCCCTCCAGGAGAAACACGTGCCCTGGCGAAAGGCCCCCTGCCAGAATTGTGTCCAAACCGGACACTCCAGTCCGGGCTTTCATGGCAGGTATCGCAGTATTCATTCATTGTTTCCTTCGGTTTATACCGGGAATTAGTGGCGACCGACGGAATGTCAAATAGTCAAGCGCGTATGATCCCGACGTGCTGATCCGGGGCTGGGATCGGCGATCTAACCCCGATATCGAAGCGCATCGACGACGAGGGCGAATGCCGGCGACGTATGTCTGCGGCTCGGATAGTAGAGATGATAGCCGGAAAACGGGGGGCACCAATCTTCGAGGACACGCACCAGCTGCCCGTCGGCAATATGTGCCGCAACCAAGTCCTCCGGCATGTAGGCGAGCCCGATGCCTGCCAGTACTGCATTCAGCCGCAGCGCTATATTGTTGAAAACCAATTGCCCTTCGACGCGAACCCTGAGTTCGCGCCCGTCCTTCTCGAACTCCCAGGCATAAACGCTGCCATAGGTCGGCAGACGCAGATTGATGCAATTGTGATCCGTGAGGTCCTGCGGCGTCATCGGCTTTGGCCTGGTGTCGAAATAGGCCGGAGCGCCGACCACGGCCATGCGCATGTCAGGGCCGATACGCACCGCAATCATGTCCTTCGCCACCTGTTCTCCAAGCCGCACCCCTGCATCGTAGCGCTCCGCGACGATGTCAGTCAGACCGTAGTCGACAATGATCTCGACATTGACATCAGGATAATCGGGCAACAGCTTTTCCAAGGCAGGCCAGAGGACGGCATCCGCCGCATGCTCGCCGGCATTGATGCGAATGGTGCCTGCCGGTTTCTCCCGCAACGCGCTCAAGGCAGCCAGCTCGCTCTCGATCTCGTCGAGCCGCGGACCGATGGAGAGGAGCAGGCGTTCGCCGGCCTCCGTCGGCGCGACGCTGCGCGTCGTGCGTGTCAGCAATCGCAATCCAAGCCGCTCCTCGAGCCCGCGGATGGTGTGGCTGAGTGCCGATTGCGACACACCGAGCTTGCCCGCCGCTTTGGTGAAGCTTTGAGCGCGCGCGATGGCGAGGAAGGCGATGAGGTCATTGACGACGGGGCGCGGCATTGATGAAACTTTCTCATGGGTTCTTGCCGTTTATACCATCTAATCGCGACCAGGCGCACGCGCTAGATACCTTGCTACTTGAGTGGACATGTCTGCCCCGACATTGAAAGGAAGACTAAGATGGATATCAAACGAAGCGGTTCGCAGCCTTCGGCCAAGGGGCCAGCGGAATGGTTTACTGGCAGTGTGCGTGTCGATCCGCTGTTTGCGGCTACCAGCCCGGCACGCGCGGCTGGCGCCAGCGTCACCTTCGAGCCCGGCGCCCGTACCGCCTGGCATACTCATCCGCTCGGCCAGACGCTGATCGTCACATCCGGCTGCGGCCGTGTTCAGCGCGAAGGCGGCCCCGTCGAGGAAATCCGCGCCGGCGACGTCGTCTCGTTCGCACCGGGTGAACGCCATTGGCACGGCGCATCGCCGACGACGGCAATGACCCATATCGCCATCCAGGAGCAGCTCGACGGCAAGGTTGTCGACTGGATGGAGCATGTCACCGACACGCAATACCAAGGTTAGCAAGGGAAACGTCTATGCAGAAGCGTGAACTTGGAAAGAGCGGACTGGAAGTCTCGGCCATCGGTCTCGGCTGCATGGGGCTGAGTTATGGTTATGGCCCGGCGACGGATATTCAGGAAGCGACAGCACTGATCCGGCGGGCGTTTGAACGCGGCGTGACCTTCTTCGACACGGCCGAGGCCTATGGCCCTTATAAGAACGAGGAGCTTCTGGGAGAAGCGCTCGCGCCCTTCCGCGAGGAGGTGGTGATCGCTACGAAATTCGGTTTCAACTTCGATGCCAATGGCGGCCAGAGCGGCATGAACAGCCGGCCGGAGCAGATCCGGACGGTGGCCGACCAGGCGTTGAAGCGTTTGAAGACCGATGTCATCGATCTCTTCTACCAGCATCGAGTCGACCCCGATGTTCCGATCGAGGATGTCGCCGGCACGGTCAAGGCACTGATCACTGAAGGCAAGGTCAGGCATTTCGGCCTCTCGGAAGCAGGCGCCCGGACGATCCGCCGCGCCCATGCCGTCCAGCCGGTGGCGGCGTTGCAGAGCGAATATTCGCTGTGGTGGCGCGAGCCCGAGCAGGAGATCCTGCCGACGCTTGAAGAACTCGGCATCGGTTTCGTGCCCTTCAGCCCGCTTGGCAAGGGCTTCCTCACCGGCGCGATCAGCGAGACGACCACCTTCGACAGCAAGGATTTCCGCAACGTCGTGCCGCGCTTTTCTCAGGAGGCGCGAAAGGCCAACCAGGTGCTCGTCGATCTTCTCGCGGAGATTGCCGCGCGCAAGAAGGCCACCTCGGCCCAGGTGGCTCTGGCATGGCTGCTGGCGCAGAAGCCCTGGATCGTGCCGATCCCCGGCACCACCAAGCTGCATCGCCTCGAGGAGAACATCCAGGCCGCTGAGGTGGAACTGACGGCCGAGGATCTCGCCAGCATCGAAAGCGCGCTCGCCACGATCAAGGTGGAAGGCGATCGTTATCCCGCGCATCTGCAGGCAAGAGTCAATCGCTGAGAAGCGGCCGATGGGCCGTCAAAGCGACGTCTCGTCCCAACACCAGAAGAAAAGCGGCCGCAGTCATTTGCGGCCGCGTCTTCATCAATCGCATCATTTCCTTGGCGCCGGCGCATTATCCCGAAAAGCCGGTATCGCCTCCAGCTTGGTGACAATCTCGGCGATATTGGGCCATCGGGTGAGATCGAAGCCGAGGCGACGGGCGCCGATCGACTGCGGGAACAGGAAGATATCGGCAATGCTCGGGCGATCGCCGACGGCGAAGACCCCTTGCCTGCGGCCGGCGATCATCGTCTCGACAGCCGCCATTCCCTCGCCCACCCAATGACGATCCCAGGCGATGATGGCATCGGCATCAGCCTGGAACGTGGCGCGAAGATGCAGGCCGATCCGCGGCGGCAACAGCGCGTGGATCTCGGCTGCGATCGCAAGCGCGATAGACCGCGCCTGCGCCCGGCCTTCCGCGGTGTCAGGCAATAGCGGCGGTCTAGGCTGAAGCTCATCGAGATATTCGACGATCGCCAGCGACTGGGTGAGGAGAACGCCGCTATCCGTCAGCAAGGCCGGCACGAGCCCCTGCGGATTGATACTGCGATATCCGGCCTGCCGGCTCTCGGAATCTTCGCCGAGAATGGTGACCGGCAGCGCTTCGGCCGTCAGGCCTTTCAAGGCGAGCGCGATGCGGACTCGAGATGTCGCCGAGGAAATTTCGTTCTGGTAGAGTTTCACTGTCTTTCTCCCTGGTAATCTAAAAGAGCAGCTGGAGCGGCGGCTGCTCCGCCGAGGATGAAGCTGCGGATGCCGCCGTCACGAGGCCCGCGAGCGGCGACGGCTCCCGTGAGCTTACATCGTAGATGCAGGGCGCTGCGAAAATCGTCGCCCCCAGAATGCAGATCATCATCAGTCTCATTGGTTCCCCCATCGACGAGGCCCGACCGGCCTCGTCATGTTTCCTTTTGGCGATCGATCCCATCAGTCAGGCAACGCTCAATTCAACATTGATATTGCCGCGGGTTGCTTTCGAATAGGGGCAGGTGCGGTGCGCTTCATTCACAAGCGCCCTTGCCAGATCCGCTTCGATGCCCGGCATACTGACCTTGAGGCGAGCCTGCAGGAAATAGTCGCCGTCGGTCGCCCCGAGATCGACCTCGGTGTCGACGGCGGCATCTGCAGGAAGCTTGACCTTCAGCTTGCCCGCAGCAATGCCGATCGCGCCGATGAAGCAGGCAGACCAGCCGGCGGCGAAGAGCTGTTCGGGATTGGTGCCGGCACGGTTGCTGCCCGGAGGCGAAAGCTTGATATCAAGCTGCCCGTCGTCGCTATGCGACGCGCCGTCGCGCCCGCCCGTCGTGTGGATCTTGCCGGTATAGAGAACCTTGTCGATCTTTGTCATGGAACACTCCTTGTGTTGCGTCGCTGCACGCGACTGGCCGCGCTGCGCGGCCGGATTGACAGAGTGTGGTTTGACCGACGGATATATCCGCCATGTTTCCGAAATCGCCCGGAATGTCACAAAGCGTAGCATCCGATATCGAAGACATCCTTGCATACAAGCATCTCGAATTTTTGCGGTGACCGCCGATGTCAACGAATGGTGACTTCCGCCGCCAGACCGCCGCCGGCGCGATTATAGAGCCGGAGCGACCCACCGATCTTGGCCGTCAGCTGCTGGGCGATCGCAAGACCGAGACCGGTGCCGCCGGTCTCCCGGTTGCGGGATTGCTCCAGCCGGAAGAAAGGCTGCATGGCGGCCTCGAGCATCTCGTCGGGGATTCCAGGCCCACGGTCCATAATCGTGATGACGATATCGTTTTCTGGGCTGCGCTCGACGTTGATCTCGGCGGCGCCGGCAAACTTCAGCGCATTGTCGATGAAGTTCGACAGAATGCGGCGAAGGGCATGCGGCTTGGTAAAGGCAGCCCCCTGAACTAGGCCGACGACCGTAACGGCCTTTCCGATGTCCTGGTAGTCGTAGGCTATGCTGTCGATGAACGAGGCGAGATCGATGCGGGCATTCTTCTCGCCATTGCCGTGCGCACTGCGCGCATAGGCTATGCCGTCCTGGACGAGGCGCTGGATCTCGCCGAGATCATGCACCAGCTTGTCCCTCTCCGGTGACTCCTCCGCCATGTCGGCGCGCAGCCGCATGCGGGTGATCGGCGTTTGGAGGTCATGCGAGATTGCCGCCAATATCTGGACGCGCTCTTCGAGATAATGGGCGATCCTTTCCCGCATCGCGTTGAAAGCTCGCGCCGCATGCGCGACCTCCCTCGGACCCGCCTCGCTCAAAGCCGGACCGTCCTTGTTCGGATCGAGAGCATCGACGGCGGCGGCAAGTTCGCCGAGCGGCCGGATCGCCTGGCGAACTGCAAACCAGGTACAGAGAATGAGCAGCACCATCTGGACGACGAAGACATAAGGCAGCCACGCGGCGATCGGCATGACGCCCTTCGGTGTGACGTCGATTGTCAAAGGGCTTCCGTCGCTCAGCGTCAGATGCGCCTGCAATCGGTTCACATCGCCTGGAATCCGTTCGATACGGATCGGAAAGCGATGCCCGATCGCCTCCTCGATCTTGCCTGAGATCTCCGCCCCTTTGCTTGATGTGTCGGGCACGCCGGGAAGGCCGGGTCCGAGCACGAAACGATAATTGCCGCGGCTCAGCCGGTCGAGCAGGTCGCCGCGTTCCGCGGGAGGAAGCCGATCGAGAACGGCGATCGATGTTGCCACGTCGTTTTCCAGCGTGCCGAGCATCACCGCCTTGGCCGACATGTACCGCTCCATATAGAGCACACTGAAGGACAGACCGTAGGCCAAGGCAAGTCCGATCAGCAGGATCAGGAAGATCCGCGACCGCAGTGTGCGCGGCCATGTCAGACCCGAAAGCGAGGGTATCGCTGCCTTCATTGGCGCGGCTCCGATATTTCGACCGGAACCGAAAACACATAGCCTTCGCTGCGCACCGTCTTGATATAGGTCGGTTCGCGCGCATCGTCGCCCAGCCGCTGACGAAGGCGGCTGACCAGCAGATCGATCGAGCGATCGAAGAGATCGGCGTCGCGACCCTGTGTCAGGCTGAGAAGCTGGTCGCGATTGAGAACCCGCTGCGGATGATCGATGAAGACGCGAAGCAGACGGTATTCGGCGCCGCTGAGCGCAATCGCCGTCCCGTCCCTGTCGAGGAGCTGCCGAGCGACCGTATCGAGCTGCCAGGCACCGAAAGTTAGCAACTGTCCGGCCTCGCTGATCTGCAGGTTGGGCGGCAACATGCGCGTCCGCCGCAGCACCGCTTTGATGCGGGCAAGAAGCTCACGCGCAGCAAAGGGCTTGGGAAGATAGTCGTCGGCGCCCATTTCCAGCCCGAGGATCCTGTCCATTTCGTCGGTGCGAGCCGTTAGCATCAGGATCGGGATCGCCTTGTGCCGGCCGGCGCGCAGTTCACGGCAGAGCACCAGCCCGTCGTCACCGGGCATCATCACGTCGAGAACGATCAGGTCGACGGCATTGGCGTCGACAAAACTGCGCATCTGCCGCCCGTCGGCGGCAGCGCTCGTGCGCAACCCGTTCTTCTCAAGATAGCCCGATACCAGCTCGCGGATTTCGCGATCGTCATCGACGATCAGGATATGATCGACATGATCCATATTTCCCTATTCCCCAATGATAGAAGCGGCCGCGCCGGTCGCTTCGTTCCCGGCCGAAGCGACAGACGCGAGCTACGCATATTCCGCCGGCCGGAGCAACGCGGCTCTGCAACCGGCATCGTCGACCTAGAAGCGATCGACGTCTATGACCGCCTGCGCAAAAGCCTGCGGCGCTTCCTGAGGCAGATTGTGGCCAATGCCGCCGCCGATCGTGCGATGCTCGTATTTTCCGGAGAATTTTCCGGCATAAGCGGAAGGCTCGGGATGCGGTGCGCCGTTTGCATCGCCCTCCATGGTGATGGTCGGCACCGAAATGACAGGCGTTGCGGCGAGCGTCGTCTCGTAGGCATCGTACTTGGCCTCACCTTCGACAAGCCCCAGGCGCCAGCGATAATTGTGAATGACGATGGCGACGTGGTCGGGATTGTCGAAGGCAGCGGCCGATCTGTCGAATGTCGCATCGTCGAAGTTCCACTTCGGCGATGCCGTTTGCCAGATGAGTTTTGCGAAATCATGGGTGTTGCTCTCGTATCCCTGACGACCGCGTTCGGTGGCAAAATAGAACTGATACCACCAGGCAAGTTCGGCCTTCGGCGGAAGCGGCTTCTTGTTGGCCTCCTGGCTGCCGATCAGGTAGCCGCTCACCGAAACCATCGCCTTGCAGCGCTCGGGCCAGAGCGCCGCCATGATATTGGCGGTCCGCCCGCCCCAGTCGTAACCGGCAATCACGGCCTTCTCGATATCGAGCGCATCGAGAAGCGCGATCATATCGGCGGCGAGCGCTGACGGCTGGCCGTTGCGAGGTGTGCCGTCGTCCAGGAAGCGCGTCGTCCCGTAACCGCGCAGATAAGGCACGATCACCCTGTAGCCTGCCGAGGCAAGCAGCGGTGCGACATCGACGAAACTGTAGATGTCATAGGGCCAACCATGCAGCAGCAATACGACCGGGCCATCCGCCTTCCCCGCCTCGGCATAACCGATATCGAGCACGCCGGCCTTGACCTGTTTCAGCGTTTCGAAAGACGTGTTGGTTCCGGCCTTTACATCAGGCAGGGATGCGGCGGGCGCCGACTGAGCGGCGGCCGTGCCGGCCACGCCTAACTCGACCGCCGCAAGGGCGACTGCCGTCATGCCGAAGAAACGGCGGCGGTGATGATTGACTTGCTCTGACATCGGTCTCTCCTGTCGAATGGATCACGGTCGCGAAAAAGCGCTCTACTTGTATCCCCGATATGTCGCAAGCAACCGTTTTTTGAATGCGGATGTAGCTTCCGGCCGCCTGGATACATTCCGATACAATTGCGCTGCCTCAGCAAGTGGTCGCGTTGGCCGCAGCCGTTTCGTCCCCACTGCGGCAGTTTGTATCGCTTTGTATCGCCGCCGCCCTATCCCGACACTTCGGTACATTTCCCCGCCAAACCCGACACATCGGGGATACGTCCGCCCGGCCATATCCCCGCCGTTGCTGGTTCAGGCCCATCGCCGTCCAGAGCCCGATCAATCGGTTTCAAAGGAAACGATGATGACACTTCTGATCATTGCCTATCTCGGAGGCGCGCTGACGATCCTCAGCCCTTGCATCCTCCCCATCCTCCCCTTCGTCTTCGCCCGCGCCGGGCAGCCCTTCGTCAGAAGCACGCTGCCGATGCTGGCGGGCATGGCCACCACCTTCGCGCTGGTCGCCACACTGGCCGCAGTCGGCGGCAGCTGGGCCATTCGCGCCAACGAATATGGCCGCCTTGCCGCCATTGTCCTGCTTGCGCTCTTTGGCGCCAGTCTGCTTTCGCCGCGTTTCGCAAGCACGCTTGCCCGGCCAGTCGTCGACCTTGGCAACAATCTTATGAACGCCACCGGCGGCGGGCGCGGCACCACGACCGTGAAGAGCGCGCTTCTTCTCGGCGTCGCCACCGGCCTGCTGTGGGCCCCCTGCGCCGGTCCAATCCTCGGCCTCGTGCTGACCGGAGCTGCGTTGCAGGGCGCCAATCTGCAGACGACCTTGCTGCTGATCGCTTATGCCGCTGGTGCTGCAAGTTCGCTTGCGGTTGCCCTGGTTGTCGGCGGCAAGCTCTTTGCCGCGATGAAGCGCTCCCTCGGGTTTGGCGAGCGGATTCGCCAGGTGCTCGGCGCTGCCGTACTGGCGGGCGTCGCCGTCATCGCGCTCGGCCTTGATACCAGCCTGCTCGCCCGGTTCTCCTACGCCAGGACTGCATCGCTGGAACAGGCCGTGCTCGACAGGCTGCATACAAAGCCGCTCAGTGGCCCATCTTCCGAGCTGGCGAGCAACGAGGTGATGATCGCCGCAGCTAACGCGAAGAAGCCCTTTCGTAGCGACCTGCCCGTCGAAGGCCCCGCCCCTTCGCTCGACGGCGCGGTCGAATGGCTGAACTCTGAGCCTCTCACCACGGAACAGCTGCGAGGCAAGGTCGTGCTCGTCGACTTCTGGACCTATTCCTGCATCAACTGCATTCGTACCATCCCCTATGTCAGGGCCTGGGCCGAAAAATATGCGGATCAGGGTCTCGTGGTGATCGGCGTCCACGCCCCGGAATTTGCCTTCGAGAAGAAGATCGACAACGTCAAGAAGTCAATCGGCGACTTCCAGATCGGCTATCCCGTTGCGATCGACAATGACTACAGCATCTGGCGCGCCTTCGAAAACAGCTACTGGCCTGCCGCCTATCTGATCGATGCCAAGGGCCAGATCCGCTACCACCATTTCGGCGAAGGCAATTACAACAGGACCGAAAAGGCCATTCAGGACCTGCTGCGCGAAGCCGGCAGCCAAACGACGGCGAGTGCGCCGGTCGTGCCGGATGCCAAGGGCGTGGAAGCAGGTCCTGATCTCGGCAATATCCGCTCCGGCGAAACCTATCTCGGCTACGAACAGGCGGCGAACTTCGCCTCTCCCGAAGGGCTGCAGGCAGACACGGCGAAAAACTATTCGATCGCCGAACCCGGCCTCAATGGCTGGGGCCTGTCTGGAACCTGGATCGTCGGCCGGGATCAGGCGACGCTTGATCAGCCGGGCGGCGGCATCACCTATCGCTTCAGCGCCCGCGATCTGCATCTCGTTCTTGGGCCTGGCGCCGGCGACAAGCCGATCCGCTTCCAGGTGAAGATCGACGGCGAGGCGCCAGGGCCTGATCACGGGTCAGACGTCGATGCCGATGGCAACGGCACGGTGACCGCGACGAGGCTTTATCAACTCGTCCGCCAGTCCGGCGCGGTCGCCGCCCGCAACTTCGAGATCCGCTTCCTCGATCCCGGCGTGCAGGCTTACGCCTTCACATTCGGCTGAACCTGAAACGCATCACTATCCCAATCATCAACAACGACCCAAAGGAGTGATACCCATGAACAAACGTCTTATTTTCACCGCAGCCCTTGCCTTTGCCACGACCGCCATCGCATTCGCGGCGGAAGCTGCCGCGGTCAAGAACATCGTAATCGTCCACGGCGCGCTGGCCGACGGTTCGGGATGGCGCAAGGCGACTGACATTCTCGAGAAGCGCGGCTTCAACGTCACCATTGTCCAACAGCCCATCACCTCGCTCGACGACGATGTGGCGGCGACCAAGCGCGTTCTCGACCTTCAGGACGGACCGGTCCTGCTCGTCGGCCATAGCTATGGCGGCATGGTCATCACCGAAGCCGGCAACGATCCCACGGTCGCGGGCCTGGTCTATGTCGCGGCATTCCAGCCCGACAAGGGAGAAAGCCTGCTCAGCCTCGCCAGCTCGAAGCCCGCCGGCAGCATGGATATAAAGGAAACGAAGGACGGCAAATATCTCTATCTCGATCCGGGTGCCTTCGCCGCGGATTTCGCAGCCGACCTTCCACGAGCCGAAGCCGACTTCATGGCAAAGTCACAGGTCTTCGCCGCAAAGCAGGCATTCTCCGCCAAGATCGCCCAGCCGGCATGGCGGACCAAGAAAAGCTGGTCGATCGTCGCCACCGAGGATCGCTCCATCAACCCCGAGCTGGAACGTGACATGGCAAAACGTGCCGGCAGCGGCGTGACTGAAATCAAGGCAAGCCACGCCGTCTTCGCATCCCAGCCAGAAAAGGTCGCCGACGCCATTGAAACGGCCGCCAAGCAAGCTGGCGAGTGACCATCTCATCTGACTTCCGGTCACCGATCGGAAGAACAGACGCAAGGACGGAATGCCCCTCCCCACGAATGGGGAGGGGCAACGATATTTACCGGTTGGCAGCCACCGGCCGAACCAGTGCCGTCACGCGGCGGATGGTAACGCGGCGATTTTCCTGTTCGGGGCCCGACGTGTTGACCTTCAGATATTGCTCGCCATAGCCCTGGGTCGCCAAGTTCTCCGGCGGGATGCCGTAGACGTCGGAAAGCACGTTCGCGACCGATTCCGCCCGCTGGTCGGAGAGGACCAGGTTGCTCTGATCGGTTCCGACGGCATCCGTATGACCCTCAATCAGGAAGGTTTCGCTCGGATCCTTTTTCAGCACCTGGCTGATCGCGTCGGCAACCTTGCGCAGGGTGCGCGCCTGCGTCATCGGGATATCGGCGCTGCCGGTCGCGAAGGTGATCGTGTCGAGGTCGATGCGGCGCACCTTGTCGCGGATACGGGCCGAATACTTCACCTCGTCAAGCGAGTAGACACGCTCCACCGGCTCGACGGGCGGCTCGCTCAGGAACTCGTAATAATCCCGGTCCGGGTCACTGCGAGTATCGATGATGTAATCGTTGAGCGGCACGCGCAGCCGCATCGGCGGCAGGTCGGCACCCGGATCTTCGAAATAGTCGCGGTCCGGATCGTCGTAGAGGTCCTGCGAATAATAGAGCACATCTTCGCGTCCACGGGCATCGACGCGCGACCGCTGGATGATGTCGCCGTAGCGGTTACGGATCGTCACGATGCGATAGCCTTCCGGCCGCACGATCGTCTCGCGGTAGCGATCGCCCGACAGCTCCTCGTAGCTCGGCCGTTCGCCGTCGCGCAGGAACCGCCTGTCGTCGTCGCCACGCACGATCGTCCTGTTGTCGTACTGGATGATGACGCGGTTGTCGTCGCGGCTGTCGCTGACCTGCGCGCCGTCAGGACGGACGAATTGCGGTCGCTCGTCAAGCTTCCTGCCCTTCTCGCTGGTCACCGCTTCGAGCTTGACCGGCGCCGGCGCTTTGGCGCCGGTGGCGGCCTGCGCATCCGCATCCGAGGTCGGCATTTTCACCTCCTGGGTCTCGGCGCGCATCTTGTCGCGGTCGCGGCGACCTTCCCGGCCCTTGCTGCGGTCGGCATCCTTGTCGCTGTCGAGCACGGCCGCACCGTTCTCGACCGGCAGCACGACGGTCTCGTTGCTCTTGGCCGGATCCGCGGCAATCTTCTTGCGGCGCTCCAGCTCTTCGGGCGAGACTTTTTCCGGCGCCGGAATGGCCTGCTCCACCTGCTGGCCGCCCTTGGCATCGGGCAGTGGCTGCGCAGTGTCAGTCGCGGGCGCAGCCGGCTGTTCGCCGGCGGGCTGTTGACCGGCAGGCTGTTGACCGGCAGGCTTTGCCGCGGTGCCGTCCTTCGGCTTTTCGGCGGGTGCGGCCTCTGGTACCGCCGCCTTATCTTCGGTCGGCTTGCCTTCGGTCGGCTTGCCTTCGGTTGCCTTATCTTCAGTTGCCTTGCCTTCGGTCGGCTTAGCCGCGGGTACTGCCGTTTCGCCCTTTGCCGGCTTCTTCTCAGCCGGTGCTTCGGCGGCGGGTTTTGCCTCCGGCTTGACTTCGGGTTTGGCCTGCTCCTCGGCCGGCGTCACGGCTTCGGGAGCCGCAGTCTCCGCCTTGCCCTTGCCTTTATCCTTGCCTTGGGCCTTGTCCTGCCCTTTGGCCCGCTTGCCGCCTTCCGGCTTGGCTTCCGGCTGCGCCTGCTCCGTCTCCGGCTGCGCTTCCTTTGCCGCCGGCTGCTGTTCGGGCTGCGGCTGAACCTCCGGCTCGGCCTGCTTCTTCGGCTTTCTCGGCTTCTCCTGCGTTACCGGCTGCTCCTGCTGCGGCGCGGCCTCCGGCTTGGCCTCGGGTTGGGCTTCCTGCTTGGCCTTCCGCTCGGGTTTGCTTTCGGCCTGCGGGGCCGGTTTTTCCTTCGGCGCTTCGGCCTTCGGCGGTTCCGGCTCTGCCTTGGGTTCGGGCGCCGGCGCCTCCTTGCGCTCGGCCTTCGGCTTCTCGGCGGGCGCCTCCTTCGGCTGCTCGGCGGCCGGCGGCTTTTCGGCCGGAGCCTCTTCCTTCTGCTTGCGCTTCTTCTTCAGCAACTCCTCCTCGGAAGGCGCATCCTGAGGCGCATCCTGCGCCACCTCGAAACTGCCTTGTTCGACTTGCCGCACGGCCTGAGCCTGAGTCGCGACGTCGCGCGCGGCGGCCATTGCCGATGCCGGCTGCAGCGCCAGCGAGAGGGATAGCAGCGGGAAGGCTGCGCTCGCAAACAAACTTGATTTCTTGCCCATCGGGTTTCCTCGATCCTGTTTGAGCTTCCTGAAGGCCGACAGGCCCTGCTTCCGCCCCTAGCGTCGCAATGAGGCGGAACGGCGAAGTGGCAATCGCCGAGCCGCCGATTTGTTCCAGTTCTAGGAAGCCGCGGATTAACCTCGCGTGAATGTTGCAGTCTGCCGACGTTCATCTCGCCTGCTATTTGCACCGCCCAATTGCGATGGGATTTGTGTTGCAATTCCATGAAAAAAAGTCTGATTATCGCCGCAAGGCGGTCTCAGCACCGTTGAACTGCGGCCGTCAGCCCAAGAGAAAAAGGAGCGACGGCTACCAACAGAGAGGATCCTCATGCTTAACCCTACCCGTATCTTCGCGGCAGCCTCGATCGCGGCGATGTCCCTTTTTGCCGGATCGGCCATGGCCGATGGCGAGAAATATGTGATCGGCACCGATTCGACCTATCCGCCCTTCGAATTCGTCGACGCCAGCGGCACGATCCAAGGCTTCGACATCGACATCACCAAGGCGCTGTGCGCTGAGATGAAGGCCGAATGCACCTTCGTCAGCACCGACTGGGATGGCATCATCCCGGCGCTCAACGCCAAGAAGTTCGACATGATCGTCTCCTCCATGTCGATCACGCCGGAGCGTCTGAAGCTCGTCGACTTCTCAAACAAGTACTACAACACCCCGCCGGCCATTGCCGTGCCGAAGGATTCGACGATATCGGACGTCGCCGGCCTCAAGGGCAAGGTGATCGGCGCGCAGACCTCCACGACGCACGCCAACTACGCAGAGAAGCATCTCGCCGACACCGAGCTCAAGCTCTACCCGACTGCTGACGAATACAAGCTCGACGTTGCCAGCGGCCGCGTCGACGCCGTCATCGACGACGTCGTCGTTCTTTCCGAATGGGTCAAGTCCGACGCCGGCGCCTGCTGCAAGATTCTGACGACCCTGCCGGTCGACAAGGAAATCAACGGCAACGGCGCAGGTATTGCCATCCGCAAGGGCGACCCGTTGAAGGAAAAGCTGAACACGGCGATCGCTGCGATCCGCGCCAGCGGTGAATACAAGAAGATCCAGGACAAGTACTTCGACTTCGACGTTTACGGCGAATAAGAAAATCGTTATCTGGCGGGTGAAGGTAATGGCGGAAGGCTTGCTCTTCCGCCATTTTTGTTTGACAAAGATGGCAAGATCAAAACGGCAAAAGCCGTGAGGGGAATTCTCGCATGGGCGGATTATTTTCCGCGCTGGGCTCCTTCTGGAGCTGGATTGTGCACATTTTCGATCCGCTGTGCGGACCCGTTGGCATCTTCACTTGGATGGGTCGGTCGACGATCCTTGCCTGTGGCGATACCGGCTGGGGCGACGAGATCGCGCTTGGCCTGCAAGTCACCGTTTCGGTGGCGATCGTCACCCTGCCGATCGGCCTCGCCATCGGCTTCCTGGTAGCGCTCGGCCAGCAGTCGGAGGAAAAGCCGCTGCGGCTGGCGGCCGGCATCTACACGACGATCTTCCGCGGCCTGCCGGAGCTTTTGACGCTCTTCATCATTTACTATGGCATGCAGATGCTGATCCAGTCTCTGCTGAGCTTCGTCGGTTATTATGGGCCGCCGATCGAGATCAACGCCTTCCTCGCCGGCGTCATCGCGCTTTCGGTCGTCTTCTCCGCCTACTGTTCGGAAGTACTGCTATCGGCCTTCCGCGCCATTCCCAAGGGTCAATATGAGGCAGGCGACGCGCTTGGGCTGCATCGCGGCCGTACGCTACGCCTCATCGTCCTGCCGCAACTCGTGCGCATCGCGCTGCCGGGCCTGACGAACCTCTGGATGGTGCTGCTGAAGGACACCTCCTACGTCTCGATCATCAGCCTTGCCGATATCCTGCGCCAGACGAGCGTCGCGGTGCGGGTGACCAAAGAACCCTTCTTTTTCTATGGTCTTGCCTGTTGCCTCTATCTGGTGCTCGCCATCCTCTCCTCTTTTCTGCTCGTCTATGTCGAGCGTTGGGCCAAGCGTTCGGAGATCCGTCGATGAGCTACGCCGAAACGCTGATCCAACCGCAGCCCGCGCCCCGTGCGGTGATGAAGCCGATGACGCCGGCCCGCATGGCCGGCTATATTCTCGTGGCCATCTGGGCTGCGCTGGCAGCACTTCTCGTCATTTCCGTCATCAATGGCTGGGATCCGGAAAAATTCATCCGCTACGGGCCGCGTTACCTCCACGGCCTCGGGGTCACGCTGAGTCTCGTTTTCATTTCCGTCATCTGCGGCGCCATCCTATCGCTGCCGCTTGCCGTGGCGCGCATGTCAAAGAACCGTCTGCTGAATGCGCTGGCCTACGGCTACATCTATTTCTTCCGCGGCACACCGCTGCTTGCCCAGCTGTTCCTGGTCTATTACGGCCTCGGCGTATTCCGGCCGCAGCTTGAGTCCGTCGGCATCTGGTGGTTCTTCCGCGATGCCTGGTATTGTGGCCTCTTTGCCATGACCATCAATACCGCGGCCTACCAGGCGGAAATCCTGCGCGGCGCAATCGAAAGCGTATCGCATGGCCAGCACGAGGCGGCCGCCGCTCTCGGCATCCACAAGTTCATCGCCTTCCGCAAGATCATTTTGCCGCAGGCTCTCATCGTCGCACTTCGCCCTTACGGCAACGAGATCATCCTTTTGATCAAGGGCTCGGCGGTCGTCGCCATCATCACCGTGCTCGACTTGATGGGCGAAACCCGCTATGCCTTCTCCCGCACTTTCGACTACCAGACTTATCTCTGGGCGGCGATCTTCTACCTCACCATCGTCGAGGCATTGCGTCATCTCTGGGCCTGGTTCGAGCGCCGCCTGACCCGGCATCTGAAGCGCTGATGCGTGACGCCGAAAACTGTGTCGCGGCTTTGGGACAACGGCATTCATCAAACAAGAGCCAATTGGCAGCACTCTCGGAACGCTGCTGCCAAGCCATTGATATTAAAAATAAATTGTCATTTTACGAAGTATCTGCAAAGCTTCCGTTAACCACTCGCATGTTTCCATATCATCTAGCGCTAATAAGCGCGCGAGTGGGAACAAGAAGAATTGGAATACGATGCACAAGGACATGGAAAAACAACTGAAGGGCTATGGTCTGACGACCGCCCAGATCCTCTATCATCTGCCGGACCACCCAGTGATCCTGCAGACCTATGTCTGGCAGGATTACGACCTCGCCCCCGACTTTCCCGAAATGCGCGGCTTCCTGAAATTCTGGGAAGAGAAGCTGGACGGGCCACTGCATTCGGTGCGCTACATCCACCGCAAGCTGATCTCGCCAACCGAGTGGCGGGCACTGAAGGGCGAGTTCATCCTGCACTGATCGGCTCTAGAGCATAATGCCGAAAGTGTGAACGGTTCGGGCGATATGTTCCGACCGCGTCAGACATGCGCCTCGCCATGGCCGAATTCGCCTTCGTCGCGATCCCGGCGAAGCGCGAAACCGAGAATGCCGAGATAGAAGGCGACGACGATGGCAATGACCGCAAGGCCGGGAACCGGCCCGAGTGCGGCATTGTCGATGACGTAGCTCCATGACTGCGCCTGCAACGCCGGCATGCCTTCCGTCTGCAGTTTCGGCGTCGAGATCTTCAGGCACCAGGCGAGCAACAGGATGAAATACATCCAGCCGTAATTGCGTTTGAGCCGGCGGTGCATCGCCTCTTGATAGCTGAGCAGGAAGCGCGGCTTGCGCAGGCTGCTGGCGACCACAACCGCCCATTCGCTGCCGGCATTGGCGTCGGGCGCCAGGATTTGCGCGAAATAGCAGCGCTCGATCTGGCGAATGCGGGCGCGATAGATATCGAAGAAGCGGTAGCGCCGCGCCTCGATCATCAGAAGCAGGGTCACCAGCATCATCCCGAACAGCAGCACCCCGTGATGCGAGGTCGGCGTCGACAGCGACACCGAGAGGAGTGCGGCGACCACGGTGATCGCCCAGTTGGACGTCCGGTCGATGCGGTCGCGCCAGCTCGTCATCCGCCCGAGTTCACCGCGGTAATAATGGCTGAGCGTGTTGGTGATCTCGCCTGGTGTACTAGGCAGCAGGAATGCCCGGCCGGCCTCTCCTTCCCTTGCCGATGATGTCCTCTCTGGCTCCGTTTTCATGGCCTTTCCTCCCTTGGTCGTCTTTTCGGCCATTCTGCGCCCGCAATCGCGCCATTGCAAAACATCGAAAGCCGTCTTAGACGCATGCCTGAAACAAAAGGACGGCCTGAAACAAAAGGACGACGGACTGCGATGGCAAAGAAGATCGACGAAGAAGCTCTTGGCGAGGCCTATAACCGCGCGCTGGCGCTGGAAAAGGCCGGCGATGTCGATGCCGCCGTTGCAGCCTATCAGGAAGTCCTGGCAATCGATCCCGACGATCACGGCGGTGCGGCCGTGCGCATTGCCGCGATGGGCCGCGGCGAAACGCCGGTCAAAGCGCCCGACGCCTATGTCGAGACCTTGTTCGACCAGCATGCCGAGGTTTTCGAGGACGTGCTGGTCGAGCAGCTCGGCTATCATGTGCCGATGCTGGTGCGCCAGCGCCTGCAGGCGCTGCAGCTTGGACCGTTCAAGCGGCTGCTCGATCTCGGCTGCGGCACGGGCCTCACCGGCGGCGCGCTGCGCGACCTCTGCGCCGATATGACCGGCATCGACATATCGGAGAAGATGGTCGAGATCGCCCATGAGAAGGATCTCTACGAGACGCTCTTCGTCGCCGAGGTCGAAGATTTCCTCGACGACAACGACGAGGAAGCCTTCGACATCATCGCCGCCACCGATGTGCTGCCCTATCTCGGCGCGCTCGAACCGCTGTTCTTCGGCGCCGCCGAGAACCTGACGCCGGGCGGATTGTTGATCTTCTCCTCGGAAACCCTGCCCGAGGAAATACTCGCCGGCCGCGCCTATATGGTCGGCCCGCACCAGCGCTTCGCCCATGCCGACGCCTATGTGAGAGAACGCCTGACGGCCACGGGTTTCGAACTCGTCGAAATATCGGATATCAACGTGCGCATGGAAGACGGCCAGCCGACACCCGGCCATCTGGTGATCGCCCGGTATATTGGCTGACGGAATACTTTCGCGGTTGGCGAAGTATCTGTTGCGCGATGGTTCACAAGCTGATAGTTAGTCGATTGGTAAAGTTTTCCGCAATGATAGGAAAGGTCGCCGCATGTCGCTCGTGCTTTATGGGCATCCGCTCGCCTCCTTCTGCCACAAAGTGCTGATCGCGCTTTATGAAAACGGCACCCCCTTCGAAAATCGCATCGTCGATCTTTCCGACGAAGGCTCGCGCGCCGATCTCTTCCGCTTCTGGCCGATCGGCAAGATGCCGCTGCTGCGGGACGAGGCGCGCGACAGCACCATTCCCGAGACATCGATTATCATCGAATATCTCGAGCAATATTATCCCGGCCCCGTTCGCCTGCTGCCGCCGGAGATCGACCGGGCGCTGCAGGTCCGTCTCTGGGACCGCTTCTTCGATCTCTATGTCCAGACACCTATGCAGACGCTGGTCAGTAACCACATGCGCCCAGAGGGCACGGCCGACGAACGCGAGGTTGAGGCCGCCAAGGCAACGCTTGCCACCGCTTACTCAATGATCGAAAAGCAACTCGCCGATAAGCCGTGGATATCGGGCGACGGCTTCACCATGGCCGATTGCGCTGCAGCCCCAGCGCTCTTCTATGCCGAGACGCTGATGCCCTTCACTTCGGAGCAGCCGAACCTTCATGCTTATTACGATCGGCTGCTCGCCCGGCCATCCTTTCGACGGGTGCTGGAAGAGGCACGCCCCTACTTCAAATTCTATCCCTATAAGGAAAGGCTTCCGGCGCGCTTTCGGGATGCAGCGGGATGATCGAGAGCCAGACTAATCTCGACCGCATGTTCCACGCGCTCTCCGACCGCAGCCGCCGCGGTATGATCGACCGGCTCGGTCGCGGCCCCGCCTCCGTCACCGAACTGGCGGCGCCGCTTGCCGTTGCCCTGCCGACGGTGCTGAAACATCTGCAGGTGTTGGAGGAAAGCGGTCTTGTCCTTTCCGAAAAGGCCGGTCGCGTGCGCACCTACCGCCTGCAGCAGGACGCGCTTGCCGCCGTGGAGCGCTGGGTGGAGCAGCGGAAGATCCAATGGACGACCACCTTCGACAGGCTGGACCACTTTCTCGCCAATGAAACGGAGAGCCTTCCCGAATGACGACACGATCCGCCGAACACGTAACTCTGGTCATCGAACGTCTCCTCAAGGCGCCGATTTCCCGCGCTTTCCGCGCCTGGTCAACACCGGAATCCAAACGGCAATGGTTCGCCTGCCATGGCGAATGGGTGCCGCTGGACTACGAGCTCGATTTCCGCCCCGGTGGCACGGAACGGAACTACGTCGCCGATACTGACGGCCTTCTTCACGCCTATGATGCCCATTACATCGATATCGTGCCTGATGCCCGCATCATCTATGCCTATGAGATGAAGCTTGGGGAAAGCCGCATCTCCGCATCGCTCACAACCGTCGCCTTTGAAGCCGAACCCGGCGGCACGAAAATGGTCTTCACCGAACAGGTGGTCTTCCTCGACGGCTACGCTGACAACGGCGCTCGCCTCCAGGGCACCGAAATCGGCCTCGACAATCTGCAACTCTTCCTCGAGCGCGAGGAAAGCCCGATCCACTGACACATGTCGCCAAATCAAGTTCGGTGCGACGCGTTTCAGGCGATATTGCCAAACTCAAGCGCTGCTAGGTTTTTTTCGGGCGCCGGCGGGGCGAGCGGCAACCCGCGTTGATGTGTTGAGTGTGGCGGCGGCGCGAACGAGCGCCTTCAATGCCTGCTCGTTGATCTCATCGCCCTCATGGAAATCGATGGCGCGCCTGGTATTGCCGTCAAGGCTGGAGTTGAAGAGGCCTGAAGGGTCCTCCAGCGATGCGCCCTTGGCGAAGGTCAGCTTCACCACGCTTTTGTAGGTCTCGCCGGTGCAGATGATGCCGGCATGCTCCCACACCGGAACGCCTCTCCACTTCCATTCCTCGATCACGTCGGGCTCGGCCTGCCGGATCAGAGTTCGGACCCGGGCGAGCGTCTCGCCTCGCCAATCACTCAACTCCTCGATTCTCGCGTCGATCAAACGAGAAGGAGAGTCTCCGTCTTTCTCTTCGCTGGTGCCGCTCTTCTTCATGGTTGCCATGGCTTTCTTCATCAATATCGCTCCTCCATCCCTTAAGTGCTGATGACCTATAGCGCCGTGCGTCATTTTGGACGCACAAAGGACGCTCTAACGCTTTAAATCGACGCATCCGCTTACATTCGTTCACCGGGCAATTGGCTGGCTTGCTCCACCCAGGCGGCGAGCTGAGCCTCGTCGAGTTGGTCTTCCTCATGGATGTGGAAGTAACGCACTTCCTTTTGCTTCGACTCGCCGGGCGGGATGGGACTGAGCGACGTGCCACGAAAGAAAGCGAGTTTGATGTATTTCGCGAAGCAATGGACACCGAGGAACCAGCCCTGCCCTTCCATGCCATAGAGCGGCGAGTTCCATTTCACGGCCTTATACACCCCCGGCACCGTGCGCGTGATGAGCGCATCGAGGCGATGCCCGATGTCGCTTTTCCAGCCCGGCATGGCGGCGATGTAGGCTTGCACGGGAGCGTCGCCGTAGCCCTTGGCGATCTGAGGGTTGCCGCCCGAGAGAAGGGTCGGCCCAGCGGTATTAGGCGTGGCAGCTGTCTTCTTCGTAAACTTCGCTGCGGTCTTGGATGTCTTCCCGGACATTGCCTTCACTCTTACCCTCCGCTGCGTCCCGCGCTGCGCCACTTGGTGGCATACGGCAGCGCGAACAAGTAGAGACCAGTGAGCAGGAGCAAGGTCAGCGGCAGCAGCGCCATGATCCCCACCCAGACGGATGATTTCTCCTGCACCATCGCGATGATATTAATTATGACGGCTAGCGTAAAGGCAATGGACAGCCAACGGTGGATCTGCCGAAGCCGGTTATTCCAATTCAACGGAGCCTCCTGCGAAAACGAGACGAAGCGGATGGCGTGATCCGTTTGGGCGCGGCCTCACTCTACTCGCGCCAGGACCTGCTCGAGATTTGCAAAGAACCGCTCCCACCCGCTCCTGGCGCCTCCGTAGGCCTGCCGCTGATCCGGTCGGAAGCCCGACTGCTCCATACGCAGCTGCGTGCCCGCGCTTGTGGGCGTGAGAGTCCAGGTGACGACGCTCGCGAGATCATAGGCAGCCCAGGTGTAAGATAGGGTTTTGTTCGGCTCGACTTCCAGGACCTGGCAATCGACAGAGCCCCAATCCGCGCTCAGCTTGAAACGGTGTTCCACGACCGGCACGAAGTCGTTCTTCATCAGCCAGTCCGCGATCAGATGTGGCTGGGTGAGCGCGCGCCAGATCTTTTCCGGCGGAAAGGGGATTTCTCGTTCGACGACGACGGAACGAGTCTCGGTGGATATTTCGGTCATTGGTCCATCCTTTTCAGTAGATCTTCCAGCTGGTCAAATCGATTTTGCCAAAAGCCGGCCATCTCACTTGTCCAGTCGACCAGCGGCGCCAGCGCACCGAGCTGCGCGCTGTAATGCGTCTGGCGACCTTCGTGACGATCACGCACCAATCCGGCCTGTTTCAGGATTCCGAGATGTTTTGAGACGACCGGTTGCGAGACCCCGGCCCGAGCCGTCAGAGCCCCGACCGTCTTTTCTCCTTCGCGGCACAGCCGTTCGAAAAGACCCCTCCGGGTCGGATCGGCGAGCGTCCTGAAGAGCACGTCTTGGGTGTCCGACATCTATGATCAATACCCCGTTGGCTATGGATTTACGTATAGCCATGGAGGTATGAGTGTGTCAAGCCGGACGCAAAACAACTTGAGCAAAATAGTATTGCTGAATCTGGTGCGCGTAGCAGAGGTGGTGAATTTCACATACCCAAGCGGCTATACATTTTCGCCATCGGGCATGCATGCTCGCGCGGACACGCCTCGCCTATGCCGAGGCATGTAGCGTCGCCAATAGCCTTGGGATCAACCGCCGCTGTCGGTGCCGAGGATCGCGGCAAGCAGTCGGCCCTCCAGCTCGGCAAGGCCAGGATGGCCGTGCCGGCGCGGATGCGGATAGGGAATGGGAAGATCGAGTGCGATCCGCCCGTCGTCGAGCACGATGACCCGGTCGGCCAGATGCACCGCCTCGCTGACATCATGGGTGACGAGCACGGCGGTGAAGCCGAGTTCGCGCCAGACACGGTTGATGAGTTCCTGCATGCTGATCCGCGTCAGCGCATCGAGCGCGCCGAGCGGTTCGTCGAGCGCCAGCACGCCCGGCCGGCTCACCAGCGCCCGCGCCAGTGCCACGCGCTGCCGCTGCCCGCCGGAAAGCCGCGCCGGCCACTCCCCGGTCTTTTCGCCGAGCTGGACTTCGGCAAGCACGTTCTCCGCCGCCTTCGCCGCAGCCCGGTTGTCGATGCCGTCTCCGAGCCCGACAACGACATTGTCAGCGACGCTGAGCCAAGGCAGCAGCCGCGGCTCCTGGAAGACGATGCGCGCGTTCGGTCTCGCCTGCGCGCCATCGGCATCCTCGAAATGCAACGCGCCGGCACTCGGCTCGTCGAGGCCCATCAGGATGCGCAGCAGCGTGCTCTTGCCGCAGCCACTCTCGCCGATCACGGCGACGAACTGGCCGGCCGGAATATGCAGATTGACGCCGCGCAGCACGCGGTTGGCCCCAAAACTCTTTTCAAGCCCCGTCAGGCTAATCGCCGCGGGCGCACTACGACCGGCCGCGGGTGCGCTTTCGCGCGCATAAGCTGGCTCTTCGGCGACGGCGTGAAAACGCTCATGCGCGATCGATGTCATGGCGTCTCTCCTATTTCTGATAGACCGGGTTCCAGGCGAGCAGCCGCCTCTCCAGAACCCGGGCGATGACATCTGCAAGCTTGCCGAGCACGGCATAGATGACGAGGGCGAGCACGACGACGTCAGTCATCATGAATTCGCGGGCATTGTTGGCCATGTGGCCGATGCCTGAGGATGCTGCGATCGATTCCGATACGATCAGCGTCAGCCACATAATGCCGAGCGCATATCTCAGGCCGACGAAGATCGACGGCAGCGCGCCTGGAAAGATCACCTTGCGGAAGAGCGTCCAGTTGCCCATGCCATAGACCTTGCCCATCTCGATCAGATCGCGATCGACATTGCGCACGCCGTGATAGGTGTTGAGGTAAACGGGGAAGAGCACGCCGAGCGAGGTGAGAAACAGCTTCGATTCTTCGCCGATCCCGAACCACAGGATGACGAGCGGGATCATTGCCAGGTGCGGAATGGTGCGCAGCATCTGCAGCGTCGTATCGGTCAGTTGCTCGGAAATGCGCGACACGCCATTGGCGATACCGAGCAGGAAGCCGATCGAACCGCCGACGAGAAGGCCGGCAAAGGCGCGGCCGGCGCTCACCAGCACGTCATTCGGCAACTGGCCGGAAACCGTCGTCGACCAGAAGGCGAGGCCGACATCCGCCGGAGACGGCATGATGCGCGACGAGATCCAGCCGGCCGAGGAGGCAAGCTGCCAGAACGCCACGATCGCCACCGGCACCACATAGGGCGTCAACTTCTCCAGGCCGGGCAGTGGCAGGCGGAACCCCGCCTTCCCGGCCTTTTCGGAGGTGACCGACCGTACGAACGGAGTATCGAAAGTCGACATGCATTGTCCTCGCGCTTATCGGGAGAAGGATGCCGCAAGCCCTAAGCGGCTTGCGACGGCGTCACGCTCTGCGTCTTCGTTCGAGATCAGGAGCCGGAGACGACTTTCAGATTGCCGCCATGGCTTCCGCCTGCGAAGACTTGCTTGCGGCCGAACTCGTTGTTGAAACCCAGACGCTGCTGGTTGCGGGTAATGCCGAGCTCGGGGAAAAGCAGCTCGGCGACGCGATAGGCCTCTTCGAGATGCGGATAGCCGGAGCCGATCACCGTATCGATGCCGATCTCCTGATACTCGCGAAGGCGCGCAGCCACCGTCTTCGGCGATCCCACAAGCGCCGTGCCCGCACCGGCACGCACCAGGCCGACACCGGCCCAGAGGTTCGGCGAGACTTCGAGCTTGTCGCGGCGCCCGCCATGAAGGGCGGCCATGCGCTTCTGGCCGACCGAGTCGGACTCCTGGACGAAGCGCTCCTGCGCCTCGCGGATCGTATCGTCGTCGAGATGGCGGATCAGCCGCTCGGCCGCCTCCCATGCCTCATCATCGGTTTCGCGCACGATGAAGTGCAGACGAATACCGAAGCTCACCTCGCGGCCGCGTTCGCCGGCGGCTTTGCGCACGTAGGCGATCTTCTCGGCAACCTGTGCCGGCGGCTCGCCCCAGGTCAGGTACTTGTCGACACGGCCGACGGAGAAATCGATGCCGGCATCCGACGAACCGCCGAAATAGAGCGGCGGGCGCGGGTTCTGCACCGAGGGAAAGCCGAGACGCGCATTGGTCGCCTTGATGTATTTGCCGTCGAAGCTTGCCGTTCCCTTTTCCAGCAGTTCCTCAAAGACGGTGAAGAACTCTTCGGCATGGGCGTAGCGCTCGTCATGCTCGAGATGGATGCCATCGCCGGCGAGCTCCGCCGGGCTGCCGCCGACGACGATGTTGAGCAGCAGCCGGCCATTGGAGATACGATCGAGCGTCGTTGCAAGACGCGCGTAATAGGCAGGCGACGCCGTGCCGGGGCGGATTGCCACCAGGAACTGCAGCTTCTCGGTCTTGGCGGCAAGGGCTGCCGCCGTCACGAAGGACTCCTCGCAGGCAACCCCGGTCGGCAGCAGCACGCCGGAATAGCCGAGCCGGTCGACGGCCTGGGCGATCTGCGTGAGGTAACCGATTTCCGGCGCGCGGTTGAGCTCGGAGGAGCCGAGATAGGTGCCGTCGCCCGATGTCGGGATGAACCAGAGGAAATTGATGGGCTCAGATGTGCCTGTTTGGGAGGTGGTGGTCATGGAAGACGGTCCTTTAGCTACGGAATTCGCGGTCGAGATGGCTCTCTGCACGTGACGACGCACAGACCGTCTGCCCGCATAACGCCGCCGCACGGATGCTTGGGAGGATCATGGTGGTGGTAGCGGAGGCTGTAGTAAGGCCGGCTGTCTGTCTGTGCGTGAGCATCTGAAATGTCCCTGTCGATCGGATGGCGGCTGGCCGATACTTTTCGGTGTCCGCTCCGATCGAGAGGATACTGACATAGACAAGTAATTAGATCGACAATATCAATTTGCTATTGTAATTCGTTTTGGAGAATATTTTTCCGGTTCAGCGGCATGCAGGCCCTCTCCATGCCGCCTCGCGGAAATCTTGGCACCGGGCGGAAAATCAGCTCGTCTTGGGACGCCAGACGATATCGCCGGTTACGAGCTTCTTCGCAAGGATGCCGAGCCCATGGAATTCGTCTGCGAGGGCCTGCTGATAGGCGGCGGCGGCATCGGTGATGGTCGAGACGCTGCCGAGATCGGCGCCCTTGCGCGTCAATGTCACGCGCGTCGTGTCGGCCGGCACGCCGGTAATTTCGGAAAGCTCCTTGACCGTTTCGTTGAGATTGCTCTGTGCCGACTTCCCGACCTTGGCAAGCTCATCGATCACGTCGACGACCACTTGCCCGTTGGCATCGGTGAAATCGCGATTGGCAAGGAAGAAGCTATAGGAATCGACAATTCCTTCAGCGGTCGTCAGGATACGTGTCTCCGGATCAGCTTCGGCAATCGCCAGATAAGGATCCCAGATCGACCAGGCGTCGATGCTGCCATTCTTGAACGCAGCGGCGGCATCCGGCGGCGAAAGATCGAGCTGCTCGACATCTTCGGGCTTCAGGCCTGCCTTGCGCAAAACCTTCACGGTTACATTATGCGCGCTGGAGCCGCGCTTGAAAGCGACCTTTTTACCCTTGAGGTCTTCAAGCGTCTTGATGGACGAATCCTTGGGCACGAGGATAGCCGAGGCTGCCGGGCTGCCCGTGTAGAGACCGACATAATAGAGCTGCCCGCCGGCCTGGGCAAAGAGCGGCGGCACATCGCCGGTCGCGCCGAAATCGAGAGCGCCGGCGCCCAGCGCTTCGAGAAGCGGCGGGCCGGAGGTGAATTCCGACCAGCTGACGGTGATGCCGTGATCGGCAAGCCGCTTTTCAAGTGCGCTGCGACGCTTGGCGAGCGCCAGCACGCCGTTCTTCTGCCAGCCGATTCGGAATTCGCTGGCGGCAGCGCGTGCCGGCCGGACAGCCGGCAGGATTGCCGTGGCCGCAGCGGCTGCGAAAAGCCCGAGCGTTTGTCGACGTGAAATCATGACTTTCCCCTTTTTTTGGTGCCGGGCCTGTTTTCGGCTGGTCGACCCTGTCAGTGATGAATGCCATGATGATGAAATCTATCGACAACTTTATTTGCAAGATTCCGCCCTAGCTGGAATTTTGCGGCCCGGAAATCGCCCTTGAGCGGAATTTTTTCGCGCGTCCCCTATACTGCCGACTATCCCGGCTCAATCCCGACCTTCCGCGGCCAGCCGCTCGTGGATGAAGGTGGGGCCGCCGGCAAGACGCTTCGCAAGCAGCTTGCGGGATCGACCATGCGCCAATAGGGCGTAACCGTCGAAACCGGCTCGCCCTTCTCCAGCGCGCCGAAGGACAGCTCGGCGATCGCACGCAAATGCCGCTGCACGGTCACCGGACAACAGGCGTCCGCCCCATATTGAGCGGCGAGACGGCGGCGGAGGAGGCTGACTTCGGTGAGGACACCTTCCGGTGCCGATCGAATCTGCTTTGCGACCATCTGCTGCGATGGAATAAGCATCGCCTGCATTCCGTTGCGGCCTTTGCGCCGCGGCTTGATCGTCGGAATTTCGCTCATGTCACCCCGGAACATAATGCCTTCCCTCCAATCTAAGGCTCGGGCCGAACGGTAGCCAGCCTCATATGCGTCAATCGCAAGGAAGTCCGTCTTCACGGGCTTTTCTGCTCCCGCCGTTTCGGTTAATCCTCGGGCCTGCAGTTGAGGAAAAGGATAGGACATATGGCAAAAGTCGCGTTCATCGGTCTCGGCGTCATGGGTTTCCCCATGGCGGGGCATTTGAAGACGAAAGGCGGCCACGATGTCACCGTCTATAACCGCACGCCGGCAAAAGCCGCCGCCTGGGCCGAGAAATTCTCCGGCAAATCGGCCCCTACTCCGGCCGAGGCCGCCGCTGGCGCCGATTTCGTCTTCGTCTGCGTCGGCAACGATGAAGATCTCCGATCGGTGACATTGGGCGAGAACGGCGCCTTACACGGCATGAAGCCCGGTTCGGTGCTGGTCGACAACACCACCGCCAGCGCTGAAGTCGCCCGCGAACTTTATGCCGCGGCAAAGGAAAAAGGTGTCGATTTCATCGACGCACCCGTCTCCGGCGGCCAGGCCGGCGCTGAAAACGGCGTCCTGACCGTCATGTGCGGCGGCGACGAGGTCGTCTTCGAACGCGCCAGGCCTGTCATCGAAGCCTATGCCCGCATGGTCGGTCTGATGGGGCCGGCAGGCTCGGGCCAGTTGACCAAGATGGTCAACCAGATCTGCATCGCCGGCCTCGTCCAGGGACTTGCCGAAGCGCTGCATTTCGGCAAGCGCGCCGGCCTCGATATAGAAAAGGTGGTCGAGGTGATCTCCAAGGGTGCAGCCGGCTCCTGGCAGATGGAAAACCGCCACAAGACCATGAACGCAGGCAAATACGACTTCGGCTTCGCGGTCGACTGGATGCGCAAGGATCTCGGCATCGTGCTCACCGAAGCCCGCCGCAACGGCGCCAAACTGCCGGTCACCGCCGTCGTCGACCAGTTCTATGGCGACGTGCAGGCAATGGGCGGCAATCGCTGGGATACATCCTCGCTGCTTGCCCGCCTGGAGAAATGATCGGCCCCTCCTCCGATGCGGCCGAATTGATCGCGCATCTCGAAAGGCTGCGCTCGGAGGAGGATGTTGCCGGCATGGCGCGCTTCGGCATCGTCACCGATCGCGCCCTCGGTATCTCCAATCCCGATATCAGGGCGGTCGCCAGACAGGCGAGGAAGGATCACGTCAGGGCAATGCAGCTCTGGAGAAGCGATATTCGCGAAGCCCGCCTGCTCGCCCTCTACACAGCCGAGCCGAAGCGGTTGACGACGGAAGAAGCCCAAAATTGGGCCGATGATTTCAACTCCTGGGAGATCGTCGATTGCGCCGCCGATCTCTTCGTCGATGCCCGGTTGGACGAACTCATCTGGGAATTCGCTGCCGACGAGCGCGAATTCGTCCGACGCACAGCCTTCGCCATGATTGCCGGCGGTGCCGTCCACCGGAAAAAGGACCCCGACGCCACCATTCTTGCCTGGCTGCCGCTGATCAAGGCTCATTCCGGCGACCCCCGAAACTTCGTGCGCAAAGCGGTGAATTGGGCGCTACGCAATGTCGGCAAGCGCAACCTGGCCTGCCATGCGCCGGCGCTGGCACTCGCAAGGGCCCTGACGGAAAGCCCCGATAGAACCGCCCGCTGGATCGGCAAGGATGCCGTCCGGGAGCTGGCTGGCGAAAAGCTGCTGGCGCGCTTGAGATAAGGCGGATGTCGGCGCCCAAAGCATGTCGCGCAAAACTGTGCAGCCGTTGCGACAACAAAATGCGGAAAATAAAGCCCCAAAGCGCGCAAGGAGCGATTCTGAAAGATTGCGACGCGCTTCAGGCTGAAGCCGCTCGCCTCTTCGTCAATGCTGTCTGGATTTTTCGACCAGGAAATCGATCAGCACCCGCACCGCCGGCGGCATGCCCTTGGCAGTCGTAAAAACGATGTAGAACTGGCTCTCCTCCGACTGCCATTCCGGCAGCACCCGCACCAGCTTGCCAGCCTGGAGATCGGCCTCGCAGGCGCTTTCGAGCAGAAGCCCGAAGCCGAGACCGGCCCGGGCCGCGTCGAGGATGGCGGTCATGCTGCGGCAGGTGAGCCGCGGCTGATGACGAATTACCTGTTTGGCGTCATTCGGACCGACCAGTTCCCAGGTGTGGAACGACACCCATGACGTCATTGCCAGCGTCGGAAGGTCGACGAGCTCGTCAACGCAATTCAAACTGCCGGTACGCTCGACGAGCGAGGGACTTGCGACCAGGATACGTCGCGCCCGGTCGAGCTTGCGCATCGTCAGGCTCGTCTGCGTCTCCGGCTCGTTGGTCGCCCTCACCTCGAGATCGATCCGCTCGTTGATGAGGTCGGCGCGCCGGTCGGAGCCGATGATCTGCAGCTTGATCTTCGGGTAACGTTCCAGGAATTCAGGCAGGATGCCCCCGACCGAGATGTCGACGAGAGCGAGCGGGCACCCCATCCGCACCACGCCTTGCGGATCGGATTGGGCCTCGGTGACGATCGACTTGGCGCGGTCGGCCTCCTGCAGGATGGTCTGGCATCTTTCGTAAAAAGCTTGGCCGATCTCTGTCACCCGGAAGTGACGCGTCGAGCGTTCTATAAGCCTTGCGCCAAGCCCATCCTCGAGACGGCTGACCCGCCTGCTGAGTTTCGAACGTGGTATTTTGAGATCGCGACTTGCAGAAGCGAAACCGCCGCTGGAGACGACAGCGGCGAAATAATAGTAATCGTTGAGATCGTCCATAAGAACAAGCTATTCGAGAGTAAGAATGAATGCCAGCCCCCAGCAAGGGTTGTATCCTCTCTCCCAAAAAGCTGTAATCACATTATCGGCATTGGACTTTCTTGTCACGGCCCGTTGCCGCAAAGCCAGCCAATCCAGACGAAGACGGCCGTCCGCACGGCAATATCTCGGCCGATCCAGCTCGCTTGAAAAATCGAAAACGGGGATGCCTCAATAAACGAGGCTAACAAAATGCCGATGCGATAAGCAACGTACCTTTCGGCTCACCTGAAAGACAATCCTGAAAGACTGCGCGTCAAAAACGCTGCAAGGACGGTCCGGCAGGGAAGACCGGACCCGTCCCCGTAGCTGATCGGAGGTCACTCGGATCAGAAACTGATTTAACTGCTCCCGGTCCGAGGACCGGGAGCATATCCACCAAGTGGATTAGAACGAACGCTGCAGACGGAAGTAGCCCGTCGTGGAGTCGTCACCATCATCCGGATCGAGGTACTGAACCGAAGCCTTGGCGTAGAAGTTGTCGACGATCTGGTAATCAACCGTCAGACCGACCTTCCAGGCATCGCCGAGACCGTCGAAGTCATCCGGAACGACCTTGGAGCCGCCGAAGTAGTTGCCGTAGTACTGAACGGCCGGCGTGATCTTCAGCTTGTCGGTTGCCTTGATTGCGTATTCGGCAGCAACAGCCCATTCAGCCGAGGAGTAGTAGGAGTTCGGGCCGGAAGAGTATACGCCGGCGAGGCCGAGCGTGCCGGGGCCGATGTCAACCGTACCCATTGCGCGGATTGCGCCATCTTCGTTGTCGAAGTCCCAGCCGCCAGTGACCTGGTAGCTGAATGCGCCGGCAGTGCCGCCAACGCCGAAGGCAACGCCAACGTTGTTAGCTTCTTCGCCGGCTTTGTAAACGCCGTCTTCCAGTTCGTCGACGCTGAGGCCGGCGTAGAAGGTGCCGCTTTCGTACTGGTAACGCATCGAGTTGTGCAGCGTTACGACCGAGCCGATGTCGTCGGTTTCGCCAGAGAGACCATCGTCCCACCAGCTGTAGAACAGACCGGCGCGGAAGCCCGCGACGTCGAGGTAAGCGGAGTCGAGGATGGCATCCTGATCGGTGGCATTGTCAGCATTGAACTGCATGACGATGACGCCGGTCAGCGGACCATACTCGGTGTCGCTCTTGGCCGTGAACTGAACCTGACCGCGGGTGACGGCATCCCAGTCCGAATCGCCGCCGACATCTTCGCCGACGTTAACCTGGAAACGGATGTAGCCTTCGATCTTGAGGCAGGTTTCGGTGCCCGGGATGTAGAAGTAGCCGGTACCGTAAGCGTCGCAGACGCGAACATATTCAACCGGTTCCGGCTCAGCAGCAACGATAGCGTCAGCTGCAAGAACCGGCGTCGATGCAGCAAATGCTGCTGCTGATGCAAGCAAAACCATTCTGATGTTCATTTACCAATCCATTCCTTTGTCGATCGGGGCTGGCTTCAGATCGGGTAGTCGATTTGAAGCCGGCCCAGTTTGAACAGCCATCTCGGCGTGCGGATCGATCGAACCGCCAAACCGTCTTCACATACAAGGCTCTATCAAGCAATTCTCGATGTACGCCAGATGGGTTCTCACAGGCTACTTTCCCCGGCAACGTGATTTTTATACAACAATTTCAAATATTAGGCGAAAAACACGCCAAACGGCCCCGCGACGGAAATCTTCCATCGCAAGCCGCACACGCTATACCCCATTGTCAAATTCTCCACCGTCCGACCCCGTCGAACATACTGGTGAAGCGCATAAACTCTACCGTCGGCTAACAAGCACAAACAAGGTGGCGGTTTAGATCATGGTGTTCTGAATTCGATACCAATGAGACAAAATTATGACATATCGCCCACTGGTTTCATCGACCATAACCCCAGAATCCTTACCAGGCTATTCATTTTTCCAGGAATTTGGTTCGATTTGAGCGTTTTTTCGCTATTTTTGAGGCTTTTTTTCAGTCGAGGGACCGCACATGCCTAAGCCCGGCCACGCCAACTGGCATTCCTACGTGCAGCTTGGATGTCACAAGTCGCCTCTAACGGGCATATCCGAGGTCGCAGACTCACGCCTGGCATGAGGCCGCGCTGGACTTTGCAGTGTCGCGTGCGGTCACGGCCGCACGCTTGGCCTCAATCCTCGTTGGATTTGGCATTATCGAGAATCATGTAGTCGAGCGGCAGCTGCGTCGAATACTTGATCTGCTCCATCGCAAAGGCGGAGGAAACGTCGCGAATCTCGATCTTGGCGATCATCCGCTTATAAAAGGCGTCATAGGCGGCAATATCGGGCACGACGACTCGCAAGAGATAATCGACATCGCCACTCATCCGGTAGAATTCGACCACTTCGGGGAATTCGGCGACCACCTCGGAAAAGCGGCGCAGCCATTCGATCGAATGGGTGGCAGTGCGAATCGACACGAAGACGGTGACCTTGGTATTGACCTTTTCCGGATCGAGGATGGCGACTCGGCGCTTGATGACGCCGTCTTCTTCCATCTTCTGGATGCGCCGCCAGCATGGCGTCGTCGAGAGACCCACTTTCTTGGCAAGATCGGCAACGGCAAGCGTCGAATCTTCTTGCAGAAGACGCAGTATTTTTCGGTCGAGGCGGTCCATGCGCACAACAGTCCTTTCGAATTATTTTCTTTGTATAACTCGATTCCGCGCAACTAAAAGAATTTTGTTTCAGGAAAGCAGCGTTTTCGCCCGTTCCTGCAAGACCGGGAGCAATTCTTTCTCGAACCAGGGATTGCGCTTCAGCCAGCCGCTGTTGCGCCAGCTCGGATGCGGCAGCGGCAGCACGGCCGGCGATCGGTCGGACAGAAGACAGTCACGCCATGCTCGCACCGTCTCGGTCATATTGTCCCGCCTTTCACCGGCCATATGCCAGGCCTGCGCATATTGGCCGATGACCAGCACCAGTTCGATTTGCGGCATGGCTGAGATCACTCTTTGCCGCCAGAACGGCGCGCATTCGCGCCGCGGCGGCAGATCGGCGCCCTTGTCGTCATAGCCAGGAAAGCAGAAGCCCATGGGCACGATGGCGAATCGCCCGCGGTCGTAGAAGCTTGCCCTGTCAACACCAAGCCATGACCGCAACCGGTCGCCCGAGGCATCGTCGAATGGCAGGCCGCTCTCATGCACCCGAAGCCCCGGCGCCTGCCCGGCGATCAGGATGCGCGCGCTCGACGAGATCACCGCCACCGGCCGCGGCTCGTGCGGCAGCCGGTGTTCGGGGCCTTTCGCCGGTGCGTCACGACAGATCCGACAGGAGGCGATCTCCCGCCGGAGCGTCTCCAGCATGGCTTCGTCGGTCATGACTTTACTCCCATCCGACGATCTGCGCGATGAAGCGCAAGGCGCCGTCGAAACCAGACCTCTGGCGCGCATGATCGCGCACGTCGCGCGGCCGCTCGAAAGTTCCGGCCCAGAGGCCTGCCTTCCGAGCTCTCGCCTCGGCCTCCTCTTTGCCATAATCGCCATAGGAAATGGCCATGCCCTCGCGCACCATGGCGGCATTGATGTCGCCGCCTGCCCCGCTCCGGCAGATGACGAGCAGCCTGTCGTAGCGGTCACGCCGGCTGCCCTGACAGAGTGTTCCCGATGCCAGCACCATCTCCTGCAGCGCCGCGCGCGCCGCGTGCCCGCAGGCCCAGGCTTTCCCCGCCCGCTCGCAGCTCTGGTTGAGCTCCGGCGCATCGACGCCTTCGAGGCGCAGACGTTCGTCTCCCAATGTCAGACTGTCGCCGTCGGCAGCATGAAAGGCGCCGGTACGCTCGATTTTTGCTGCATCGTTGAGCTTGGCAGCAATCAGCGCCACGAGCGCCAGCAGAGCAAAAGCGGTCACGCCGTCGCGAATCAGGCGCAGGCCCCTTGTCACGCTTTCGCCTCCTTAAAAAACAAATCCTTGGCAAAGATGGCAAACATCTTCTTAAGAATTGTCGGTTAAGCTCTTATCCACCCTGGGATGAAGTTTCAACGTGCACATGAGTACCGGCGTAAGCACATCGACCGACAAGATCATCGTCGACAGGTCGCGCAGTCACCGCAACAAGGCCGTTTCCAAGGCCGTGCGGCAGACGCGCGAACGTCTTCAGTCCGGTCACGCGTCCAATTCCTCCTTCGATCTTGACGTGCTCAAGATGTATGTGGCGTCGGTGCTGCAGAGCGCGACGATCATGCCGCTCTTCGTCGTCATCATCACCGCGCTTGGCGTCTATTTCACCCAGAACACGCAATTGCTCTTCTGGGCGCTGCTGACGCTCACCTGTCACGCTGGCAATATCCTGCTCGCAAGGCGCGCGCGCCGGCAGGAGATTACCTCCGACAGCGCCCGCAAATGGCGCCGGCTGCTGCTCTCCGGCCAGTTCCTCCTCGGCTGCTGCTGGGCCGTCTTTGCGCTGCAGGGCTGCGACACCTGCGAGCCGTCGAGCTTCATTCTTTATAAGGGCGCGACGTTGCTGATTGCGCTCTCCGTCACGGCGATGTCGAACTTCATGCTGACGCCGGCCGTGCTCGCTGCCTTTTCACCTGCGGTCCTGGCACTCGCCGCCAAGAGCGGCCTGTCACGCGACCTCCTCGAGATCAGCCTGACCGGGGCCTTCACCACCACCCTTGTCTTCTTCAATTATATCAGCGATCGGCTCTTCAAGTCGAACCTCAGGATTCTCTCCTATCAGTCGGAGAAGGACGACCTGATCGCCGAGCTGGAAGTGGCGAAATCGATGTCGGACGAGGCTCGCCGCCGCGCTGAGGAGGCAAACCTCGCCAAGTCGCGCTTCCTTGCCTCCATGTCGCACGAGCTCAGGACCCCACTCAACGCCATCCTCGGCTTTTCCGAGGTGATGTCGGCCGAAGTCATGGGACCGCTCGCCAATCCGACCTACAAGGAATATGCCGGCGATATCCACCGCTCCGGCCAGCACTTGCTCGATCTCATCAACGAGATCCTCGACCTGTCGCGCATCGAGGCTGGCAAATACGAACTGAGCGAGGAGGCGATTTCGCTGCTCGATATCACCGAAGATTGCATCGGCATGGTCCAGCTGCGCGCCCGCGCCAAGAACATTGCCATTTCGGACCAGTTCGAGCGGCAGCTGCCGGCCATCTGGGCGGATGAGAAGTCGATGCGCCAGGTGGTTCTCAACCTACTCTCCAATGCCGTCAAGTTCACGCCGCAGGGCGGCGAGATCCACGTCAAGGTCGGCTGGACAGCTGGCGGCGGACAGTACATCTCGATCAAGGACAACGGCCCCGGTATTCCGGAAGAAGAGATTCCCGTCGTCCTGTCGGCCTTTGGCCAGGGCTCGATCGCCATCAAGAGCGCCGAACAGGGTACAGGCCTCGGCCTGCCGATCGTCCAGGCGATCCTTGCCAAACATGACGGACAGTTCCTGCTGAAATCGAAGCTGCGCGAGGGCACCGAAGTCATCGCCATCCTGCCCGCCAAGCGCGTGCTCCAGAGCCTGCCCGCCGTCGAGGAGGCTCAGGCCATCGCGCGCAAACGCAAAAGCTTTGCCTGATTCAGCTAAAGCATGATGCCGAAAAGCGTGAGCGGTTTTCGGGCAACGTCATGCTCCAATTTTTAGACCTGGATCCGGATGACTTCAGGCCGATCCAGTGTGAAATCATCAGGATCCGAAGAACAGGTGCTTGCCGAGGACGAAGCCGAGATAGAGGCTGCAGGCGGCGATCATGCAGGTCACCGCGAAGGAGCCGAGATCCTTGGCATGTTTGCCGACGATTGAAATCTCCGGCGAAATCCGGTCGATCACCTCTTCAACGGCGGTATTCATCGCCTCCATCGAAAAGAGCCCGAGAAACAGAAGCACCGCGACGACGATCTCGCCCGCAGTCGCTCCCACCAGCGCCAGCGCCGCGATCGAAACGACGAAGAAACCGAGTTCCTGGCGGAAGGCCGCCTCTTTCAGCACCCGCAAGAAGCCCGCCCAAGAGTAGCTGGCGGCGGCGATGAAATGCCGAAGTCCGCTCTCTTTCGTCACCGCAGGCTTCGTCAAGATGCCCTCTCCTCTTCCCGTTGCATCGCCGACCGGGAGAGGCTTTGCCGTCTCCTCTTTGATGAGCGAATACGCAAATACCGAATCCACTTGAGACGCGCAAGCGAACGCGTGCGGACCGGCGCCCACCGCGGCCTTAATGCTTATTCGACACACCGGCCTGGGCGAAGGTCGCCATGCCGGAATGACAGGCCGCAGCCGCCTTGACGATACCGGCGGCAAGCGCCGCACCGGTGCCTTCGCCGAGCCGCATGCCGAGCGCCAGAAGCGGCGTCTTGCCGAGCATCTCGATCGAGCGCAAATGTCCGGGCTCGCTGGAGACATGGCCGATCAGGCAGTGATCGAGCGCGGATGGATTGGCGGCTTTCAGGATCGCCGCCGCTGCGGTCGCGACATAACCGTCGATCAGCACCGGGATGCGCTCCATGCGGGCGGCAAGAATGGCGCCGGCCATCGCCGCGATCTCGCGGCCGCCGAGCCGGCGCATGATCTCGAGCGGATCGTCGAGATGGTCACCATGCAGTGCAACTGCCTTTTCCACCGCCGCGATCTTGCGCTCCAGCATCTCGCCTTCCGAACCGGTGCCGGGTCCCACCCAGTCGCGCGCCGAACCGCCGTAGAGCGCATAGTTGATCGCCGCCGCAATCGTCGTATTGCCGATGCCCATCTCGCCGATGCAAAGCAGGTCGGTGCCGCCGGCGATCGCCTCCATGCCGAAGGCCATGGTCGCGGCGCAATCGCGCTCGGAAAGCGCTGCTTCTTCGGTAATGTCGCCGGTGGGATAATCGAGCGCCAGGTCGAAGACTTTCAGCCCGAGATCATAGGCAACACAGATCTGGTTGATCGCAGCACCGCCGGCCGCGAAGTTCTCGACCATCTGTTGCGTCACCGTCGGCGGAAAGGGCGTGATGCCCTGTTTGGTGACACCGTGATTGCCGGCAAAGATCGCCACCAGCGGCCGATTGACGGCGGGTGTGCGGCCCGTCCAGGCTGCAAGCCAGAAGGCGATCTCCTCGAGCCGTCCGAGCGCGCCCGGCGGCTTGGTCAGTTGCGCGTCGCGTTCGCGGGCAGCCACCAGCGCGCGGGCATCCGGCCCCGGCAGGTCGCGGAGCAAGGTACGGAAATCGTCGAACGGCAGGCCTGAAACGCTCATTTGTGCGGTTTTCCTATGAATCCGGGTATTCTTGTTTTTTCCACGCAAATCAGCTTCCTTGCGGGTGGCAACTCTCTTAAAGCGGGCGGACGAGGCGAACAACTCCAAAAGCGCCGCCGCGACCATAAGCCGAGGCCTCCGGCCGGAACGAAGTAGAATGAAGATCAAGGATCATGCGGTCGATACCGCCCGCGCCGTCGCCTTCCTCAGCCGCATTCCCCTGCCGCAATCGCTGTTCAAAAGCTATGACGGCAGACTTGGCCGGCTGGTGCGCGCCTTTCCCCTCGCAGGCATCGTCATCGGCTTCGTCCCCGCACTCGCCCTGCTCCTGCTTTTGGGGCTGCGCGCCGATCCGCTGATGGCGGCCCTGATCGCGCTTTCCGTTCAGGTCATCGTGACCGGGGCGCTGCACGAGGACGGCCTGGCCGATGCGGCCGATGGCATTGGCGGCGGCAAGAGCCGCGAGCAGAGCCTCCTCATCATGAAGGACAGCCGGATCGGCACCTATGGCGCGATAGCGCTGATCCTCTCCTTCGCGATCCGCGCAGCCGCGCTTGCCGCTATCGCCGGCCATTCCTCGCCGCTAGCTGCCGCCCTTGCCATTCCCGCCGTTGCGGCACTCAGTCGCGGCGCCATCGCCTGGCACTGGCAACGGCTGCCGCCGGCAAAGGCCGATGGCGTAGCCGCTTCGACCGGCCAGCCGGACGAGGCGGCGATGCAGTTTGCGCTCGCCTCGGCCGGCCTCGTCGCAACGCTTCTGATCTGGCCGGCTTTCGGCCTGCGGCCGCTCATCGCAAGCCTGCTCGCCACCGGCATCGCAGGTCTTGCCTTCACCGCTTTCATCCGCCGCAAGCTTGCCGGCCACACCGGCGATACGCTGGGCGCGACGCAGCAGATTTGCGAGATCGCCACTCTTTGCGCCCTTGCCACGGCTCTTTGAAACTCCGATATATCCTTCATGCAAACACCCTGCATTCACCTCTGCACTCTCGTTTCAGCCACCGGATTTTGCGCCGGATGCGGCCGGACTCTTGAGGAAATCGGCAGCTGGACGAGCTACTCCGACACCGAGCGAAGACGGATCATGGCACTGCTGCCGCCAAGGCTCGCAAGCGCCGCCACGGTGTCGAACCATATGAAATCAAGCCTCGTCGCCGGGCCGGAGCGGCCTTTATGATTCGTTTGACCGTCTTCCTCGTCGTAATCGGCATCGGCCTTGCCGTGCTGATCGTCAACAATGACAACAGCCGCATCCTCGGCCTGCAGAGTGATGACTTCGGCCGTGTCGTCTACCTGCTGCCGATCGCGCTGATGCTATCGGCCGGCATCTGGGCGAGCCGGCGCAGCGTCGGCGAAACGATGCGCCAGATGATGATCTGGCTGGTCATCATCCTGGCGCTCGTGACCGTCTATCTCTATCGCCAGGAAGCACTCGGCGTCGGCAACAGGCTGCTCGCCGGCCTCGTTCCCGGCCGTGCCGTTGTCGTCACGACAAGCGAGGGCGGCCAGGAAATCATTCTGCACAAGCTGCTGAACGGCCATTTCGAAGCCGATGTCGTGGTCAATGGCCAGACGATCGAGATGCTCGTCGATACCGGCGCCAGCATGGTGGCGCTGTCGCGCGAAGATGCCGAAAGGATCGGCATCGACCTCTCCCGCCTCACCTATTCCATGACTGTCATGACCGCCAACGGCCGCGGCCGCGCAGCACCCGTCACCCTCGACCAGGTGGCGATCGGCCCGATCATCCGCAACAATGTCGCAGCCAGCGTCTCCGAGGATGGCCGGCTCGACCAGAGCCTGCTCGGCATGAGCTTCCTGGAAACGCTGGGCTCGCTGCAGATGCGGACCGACGAACTCCGCATGCGCGATTAATTCGGCTCCGCCGCTTTACGGCGACGACCGGGATCTGGCAGCTTGAGCCCAAGAACAACAGACCACAAAGAGCAAAAAGAAACTCCTGCCGCATAATTCCTTAAATCGGAATCGATTTACGGAATTATGCAACAATTCAAAGTGCTACAGCGTCCTTTGCGCGTCTGAAAAGACGCGCGGCGCTGTAGTCTGGTGGCACCGCATGTTCGACCGGCCTTCGCGCGAGGCGAGGCCTTCGACCCATGGGTGCGACAGGAGTTTCGCAATGAATTCACTCTGGCCGATCATCATCGGCGGCTTCTGCGAGAGACTTTGCTGCGGGGCTAGGCAAATAGATGGATGCGATTGCGAGGCATCCAAGCACACTGCTGCCGACCATCAGATTGCCCCATGACCGATAACGTCTTGCTGAGCAATCTTTCATATTGAAATTGCCGCACTTCCTGAGGGCCGGATCAGTTCCGCAGCCGGTAACCTGTCTTGAAGATCCAGGCGAGTGTTCCCAGGCAAATCACCAGAAACATCGTGATCATCGCCAGGCTGATCGCCGGATTGACATCGGCGATCCCGTAAAAACTCCAGCGGAAGCCGCTGACGAGATAGAGCACCGGGTTGAGGTGGCTGACCGCCTGCCAGAACGGCGGCAGCATGCTGACGGAATAGAAGCTGCCGCCGAGGAAGGTCAGCGGCGGCACGACCAGCATGGGAATGAGGTTCAGCTGCTCGAAATTACCGGCCCAGATGCCGATCATGAAGCCGAACAGGCTGAAGGTGATCGCCGTTAACAGGAAAAATAGGATCATCATGAAGGGATGCTCGATCCTGACATCAACGAAGAGATTGGCAGTCAGGAGGATGATGAAGCCGATGATCATGCCCTTGGTCGCCGCCGCCCCGACATAACCGAGCAGGATCTCAGTCATCGCCACCGGGGCCGAAAGCACCTCGTAGATCGTGCCGGTGAATTTCGGGAAATAGATGCCGAAGGAGCCGTTGCTGACGCACTGGCCGAGCAGCGTCAGCATGATCAAGCCGGGCGTGATAAAGGCGCCGTAGGACACGCCCTCCACCTCCTGAATACGTGATCCCACAGCGGCACCGAAGACGATGAAATAGAGCGAAGTTGAGATCACGGGCGAGATGACGCTCTGCAGAAGCGTGCGGCGCGTGCGCGCCATCTCGAAGAAATAGATGGATTTGACGGCCTCAACGTTCATTTGCTCGCTCCCACCAGCGCCACGAAGATGTCCTCAAGCGAGCTTTGCCGCGTCGAGAGATCCTTGAAATGGATATTGTTCTCGCCGAGCCGGGTCAGCAGAGCCGCAATGCTTTCCTGCTCGTCGTCAGTGTCGAAATCATAGGTCAGGCGGTTGCCGTCTGCCTCCAGCGTCAGTCCATTGCCGGCAAAACAATCCGGCAGTCGGTCGAGCGGTTCTGTGAGATCGAGGATGAGCTGCTTGCGGCCGAGCTTGGCCATCAACGCCGCCTTCTCTTCCACGAGCAGCAATTCGCCGCCATTGATGACGCCGACGCGGTCAGCGATTTCCTCGGCCTCTTCGATATAATGGGTGGTCAGGATGATGGTGACGCCGGAGGCCCGAAGCTCTTCGACGACATGCCACATGTCCTTGCGCAGCGTCACGTCGACGCCGGCGGTCGGCTCGTCGAGGAAAAGAATATCCGGCTCATGGGATAGCGCCTTGGCGATCAGCACCCGCCGCTTCATGCCGCCTGAGAGCTGGCGCAGCATATTGTCCTTCTTGTCCCAGAGCGAGAGCGCGCGCAGCACCTTCTCGATATGGGCAGGATTGGCTTTCTTGCCGTGCAGACCGCGCGAAAAGCTCACCGTATTGAACACCGTTTCGAACTGATCGGTCGTCAGCTCCTGCGGCACCAGCCCGATCATCCCGCGGGTGGTGCGGAAATCCTTCACGACGTCGGAGCCGGCGACCAGTACCCGGCCGCCGCTCGGATTGGCGATGCCGCAAATGATCGAGATCAGCGTCGTCTTGCCGGCACCGTTCGGCCCGAGCAGCGCCAGAATCTCACCCTTTTCGACGTCGAGGTTGATGCCCTTCAGGGCCTCGAACCCATTGGCATAGGTCTTGGTGAGGTTCTGAACGGAAATGATGGGGGTCATACAGGACTCTTGTGGATTCTCGGAGGTTACTTCGGCCCGCTATATAGTCCCTTTGTAACGCTTTAACATCCTTAAGCCTATGAACACTGCATTCGCGCGCTGCCAACACAGTTGGCCCGCCGAAGCGGTTGGCCGGCGAAAGAAAGGCAGCGACCGGCTTCAGATGTCATCATCCGGTGATCTTCGTGCCCGATAAGAGAGCCGAGGTCAGCACCGGCATCCGCCCCGCCGCCCACCCCTTTGCGGAGCCGTCTCCGGGTGTTCTCGTTGCGCCCCATTTTTGCTGCCTCGGCATGTAGTGAGAGTTATTGTTCAGTCACGAAGTGCTTGGAACCGGCCAGTATCCCCTGTTCAGCCGCGTTCGTCTTAGCCGGCCTTGCGCCGGCTTTCTTTTTTTGTTCAGCACCTCGTTCTTTCCGTGGTCCACCGCGGGTGAATGCAACAGGGGGCGCGCCTCACAGCTCGTCGTAATTGAACCAGTCAAAATCCGCGATCTTCGCCCGGCCTGACGTATCGAAGGCAAACACGCCGGCGAAAGCGCCGGTGAAGGAGCCATGTTCGCCGCGTCCGCCCTCGTCTGAGATCACACCGGCGTCGAGGACCGGACCGATCGGCTGCCAAGCGCCCTTGCCTTCGGTCTGCCAGAAGAATTGCAGGTCGTTCTCGCGGATTTCCATGGCGAGCTGGACACGGCCCTCGGCGGCAATCGCCACGCCGCTTTCGGCGGGAAAGCTCAGGCGTCCGTTCGGGTAGTCGCCGTTGCAGGAGAGGATCGTCACACAGCGACCGAGTGTTTCGTGCAGCGTCACGGCGACGGCGTGGAATTTGTGACGGTTGTAGTAATGCGTCAGCCCCGCCACCTGCTGGTAGGTGTCGGGCGAGAATTCGATCACGGTCTCGGCACGGAAACTGTGATGCTCTTGGCGGCGGGCAACCAGCGACTGTTCGAACCAGGAGCCGATGCTTTCGCGCGCAATCAGGCGCAGATGGCCGGGACGATCCGTCAGGTTGAAGATGCGCGCGGGCTCTGGCGTCCGCAGCCATTGGAAATCGGCGGGCAGCGTGCCGCCATCGAAGCTGTATTCGCTGCGCATCGGCTTTTCCACCGGCACCGCGCCAAAGAGGCCCGGCACATCGACATCGGGCACTGAGGTGCCGTTTTCAAGATAGAGCCAGTCATCGTCGCGCCAGACGCATTTCTGTAAGGACGTCTCGCGCCCCAGCGTACAGCGCCGTTTCGGTGGCAGCGGCCGGCCGCAAAGATGGGTGTGATAGGCCTCCCCCTCCGGCGTCTCGACATATTGGCCATGCCCTGCTCGCTGCAGCACTGCGCCCGGATGATCCTTGGAGGTGATGAGATGCATGTTCGGATGCATCTCATAGGGCCCATCGATATCACGCGACCGCGCCATGGTGACGGCGTGGTCGTAGCCGGTGCCGCCCTCGGCGGTGGTCAGGTAATACCAACCGTTGCGCTTGAAGAGATGCGGTCCTTCGACGAGGCCGAGCGGGCTGCCGGCGAAGATGTTCTTGATCGGACCCTTCAGCGCCTTTGTCGCCGGATCCCATTCCTGCAGCAGGATGCCGTCAAAGGCCGGCGATTTCGGCGAGCCGCCATAGCTTTCGGTGCGGTGGTTCCACTGCATGTTGACGAACCATTTCCGGCCGTCATCGTCGTGGAAGAGCGAGGGATCGAAGCCGGAGGAATTGACATAGACCGGCTCGGACCAATCGGCCTCGATCGTAGGTGCCGTGACGATGTAGTTCGGCGCATCCTTGAAATTGCCGTCGTAGCGTTTGACGTCGGTATAGACCAGCCAGAACTGCCCGTCGGCATAGGACAGGCACGGCGCCCAAATGCCGCAGCTATCCGGATTGCCGCGCATGTCGAGCTGTGATCGCCGCTCCAGCGGCCGGCGCACCAGCGTCCAGTTCACCAGGTCGCGCGAATGGTGGATCTGCACGCCGGGATACCATTCGAAGGTCGAGGTGGCGATGTAATAATCCGCACCGACGCGGCAGATCGACGGATCGGGGTTGAACCCGGGCAGGATGGGGTTGCGGATCATGACAGGGTCTCCTCCGACCAGCGGTGCTTTTTGCTGTACGTACGTCAGATTATAGCAGAAAAAGGCCTGGAAGACTTGCCTCCGGGCCTGAGATGACTAGTCGCGTTCGGCCGACTTGGCCCAGAGGTTAATGTCGGCCTCGCGGGCATAAACGTCGATCTCGGCAAGTTCCTCGACGCTGAAATCGAGATTGTCGAGCGCCTTGACGCAATCGACGATCTGCGACGAGCGGCTGGCGCCGATCAGCGCCGAGGTCACGCGGCCGCCGCGCAGTACCCAGGCGATCGCCATCTGCGCCAGCGTCTGGCCGCGCCTTTCGGCGATCTCGTTGAGCTTGCGGATATTGTCGATGATCGAGGGGCGGATGTAGTCGCGCTTGAGAAAGTGGTTCTGCGCCGCGCGGCTGTCTTCGGGAATGCCGCCGAGATATTTCGTTGTCAGCATGCCCTGGGCAAGCGGCGAGAAGACGATCGAGCCCATGCCGATCTCATCCAGCGTATCGAGCAGCCTGTCGTCCTCGACCCAGCGGTTGAGCATCGAATAGCTCGGCTGGTGGATCAGGCACGGCGTACCAAGCTCCTTGAGGATTGCGGCGGCTTCTCGCGAGCGCTGCGAATTGTAGGAGGAAATGCCGACATAGAGCGCTCGGCCGGAACGGACGATATGATCGAGCGCGCCGCAGGTTTCTTCCAGCGGCGTTTCCGGGTCGAAGCGGTGCGAATAGAAGATGTCGACATAATCGAGGCCCATCCGCTTCAGGCTCTGGTCGCAGGAGGCGATCAGATACTTGCGGCTGCCCCATTCGCCGTAAGGGCCAGGCCACATGTCGTAGCCGGCCTTGGATGATATGATCAACTCGTCGCGAAGCCCGACGAATTCGGTGCGCAGGATTTCGCCGAAGGCAGTTTCGGCACTGCCGGGCGGCGGGCCGTAATTGTTGGCGAGGTCGAAATGGGTGATGCCGAGGTCGAAGGCCGTGCGGCACATGTCGATCTTTCGGTCATGCGGCGTGTCGCCGCCGAAATTGTGCCAGAGGCCGAGCGAGACGGCCGGCAGCTTCAGGCCGGAACGGCCCGTGCGGTTATATTTCATTTTCGAATAGCGGTCTGCGGCCGGTTGCCAGCTCATCTGAATGTCTCCTCAACTTATAAAAATTGCTTCTCTTTCGTATCCGCCTAGAGCGGCGGTCGAAAGCTAAAAACGTCGCCGCCCTCATGTCAGGCCAAGCGCGCCGGCACTATTGGATCAAGCGCATCCGTACGGCAAGCATATGGCGCGTGTTCTCGACGACTTCGCATACTGACATTGCCTGATGGCAGGCCCTGCCCTCAAACACCGTCATCCTCGGGCTTGTCCCGAGGATCTGCCGCGCCATCAGTAGATCCTCGGGACAAGCCCGAGGATGACGACACTAGCGTGGTGCCATGATGATCCGGGACCGGCTTTAGCCAAGCCCAAATCAAGCCTCACCTTACTTCAAAAGCGCCTGCGCTTCTTCGATGCCGAGGGCGGCCGGCTGCGTGCAGGTCGTGGTCAGGTCGATGAAACGGCCCTCTTCGCCCGATTTCAGGATCGATGTCATGACGTCGACGCCGTGCAGCGTGCGGTCGAGCGAGCAGCGCGCATCGCGGCCCTCGATCAACGACATCGCCATGTCGGCCAAGCCGGCGGTGCGGTAGTTGGCGCGCGATCCGCTCGGGTTTTCCTGATTGATCTTGCCGAATGGATGCTCCCAGGCATCGAGCGGCTTGATGTCCTTGTCACGGCCGCTTGCCTCGACCACGCCGCCGAAGAAGTTCGGATCCGGCACGTAGAGCGAACCGTCGGTGCCGTAGAGCTCCATATTGGCATGGCGGTGCGACCAGACGTCCCAGCTCGCCGTCAGCGTCACCGTGGCGCCGTTGACGAATTCGAGCAGCGCCTGGATCGTCGTCGGCGTCTTGACTGGGATGATCTCGCCATTGCGCGGCGCGCTGGTGATCGTGCGGGTGGGCGACGCCATCGAGGTCATGCCGCCGACCCGCTTCACCGGTCCGATCAGGTTGATCAGATTGGCGATGTAATAAGGGCCGAGATCGAGGATCGGGCCACCGCCCGCCAGGAAGAAGAAATCCGGGTTCGGATGCCACATTTCCATGCCGGGGCTCATCACGTAACAGGCGCCCGAGGTCACCCGGCCGATGCCGCCGTCGTCGATGAACTTGCGGGCGAGCTGATGGGCGCCGCCGAGGAACGTGTCGGGGGCGCAGCCGACGGCGAGGTTCTTCTGCTTGGCGATGCGACGAAGCTCCTCGCCCTCTTCGAGCGAAAGCACCAGCGGCTTTTCGGAATAGACGTGTTTTCCGGCCTCGAGGATCGCCTTCGATACCCGGAAATGCGCATCCGGGATCGTCAGGTTGACAACGACGTCGATCTCGTCATTGACGAGAAGCTCGTCGATCGTCTGCGCTTTGACGCCATATTCCTCGGCCCGCGCCTCGGCCGCCTGCACGTTGATATCGGCGCAGGCGAGCACCTTCAACCCCTTGAAGAGCGGTGCCAGCGAGAAATAAGTGGTGGAGATGTTGCCGCATCCGATGATGCCGACGCCAAGTTCCTTGGTCATGATGAAGCCTCAGTAGGTCTGGAAGGATGCGATCGAGCGGCTGATGTTGCGATCGATGTCATTCGGGTTATCGTGTTCGACGACGTAGTGCTTGGCCTTGGTGGCACGCAACGCCGTCATCAGCCTGGCCCACTCGACCTTGCCGTGACCGACATCGGCCCAGCCGCTCTCATCCGTCGCCTCGCCAGCCGGCGCGATGTCCTTGACGTGCACGGCGGTGATGCGGGACCCAAGCTTCTCGATCCAGGCGAAGGGGTCGGCGCCGCCGCGGATGACCCAGGCAATGTCGGCTTCCCAGGAAATATCGGGCGCGCCTTCGAAGATGTGCTCGATCGGCCGCGAGCCGTCCTGCAGCTTGAAGAATTCGAAATCATGATTGTGCCAGCCGAATTCGTAGCCGGCAGCCTTATAAGGCTTGCTGATCTCCTGCAGGCGCTTGCCGAAGGCGACCCAGCCCGCAGCGTCGGACGGGCGTTCCTCGGCCGCCAGATGTGGCGCATAGATCGAATCCATGCCGAGGATCTTGGCAATATCAAGCGACTTCTCGACTTCCTTCTCCAGAAAATCAGGGCTGAAATGGCCGGTCGCCATGACCAAGCCATTCTTGTCGAGATCGGCGCGAAGGCTCTTCAGCCCGGCATCGTCGAGATCGGCATAGATGCCGCCGAAGCCTTCGACTTCGGCATAGCCAGCCTTGCCGAGCTTTTCGAAAATCACAGAATAGGGCTGGAAGTTGCGGGCGCTATAGAGCTGGTAGCTGAGTTTCGTCATCATGTTCTCCTTGGGCCTCGTGCCCATTCTTGCAAGATCAATCCGCCGACTGGCAGGAATACAGGTCGTAGAACCGGAACTCCGGAAGCGCGCCACGATCAAGCGGCCGTGCCGGGGTAAAGGTGATGCGGCGGCTCTCGCCGGCCGCAAGATCGAAGGCGTTGTCGGAATATTTGCCGTCGGTCTCGGTTTCGATCATCACGAAAAGCGCAAGTCCACTAGCGGTGACGTTGATGTCGACGGAACCATTCTCCTCGACATATTCGTGGGTAACTGTCAGGCCCGAGGGCTCCAGCTCCAGCGCCTTGTATGTGCCGTTGACGTAATGCCCCTCGCCGCCCGTACCGTTCGACGCGGTGAAGTGCCAGGCAAGCAGCGTTCCCTCGGGAATATCGGAGACGTCAATGCTCGTGGCAGTGACGGCCGCATCCGGCGAACACACAGCCTGCACGTCCTTCAGGTGCCGGCGTTCGCCCTTTACCGTCAGAATCGAGACTGCAAGATCAACGCTGACATCGGCAAGCGTATCATTGACCAGCGAGAGGCGGATCGTCTCTCCGTCATCGGAAGGAATGGCAGCGCCCGCGACCGGCTGGAAGAAGCGCTTGACGAGGTAGTGCATCGCCTTCCAGCGGCCGCCGTAATCGAGGCTCGACCAGGAGGCCACCGGCCAGGTGTCGTTGAGCTGCCAGTAGATCGTACCCATGCAATGGGGTTTGAGCGACCGCCAGTATTCCACCGCCGTCTTGATCGCCAGCCCCTGCTGGATCTGGGACAGATAGACGAAGTTCGGAAAATCCTTGGGGAAGCGGAAATAACGGAACATCGTGGCGGCGATGCGCTCGTTGCCGCCGGCATTCTTCTGGTGCAGCTCCATGACGGGGGAAGCGACGTTCATGTCCTTCTCCTCGGCATAGGTCCTGATCACAGGCAGCGAGGTATAGGACTGGAAGCCGAATTCCGAGCAGAAGCGCGGACGCACCGAACGGTAATTGTCGAACGACTTGTTCTCGTGCCAGACCGACCAGTAATGCATGTCGCCGGAACCGTCGGCATGCCAGGCATCGCCGAAATCGAGATAGCCGGACGCCGGGCTCGACGGCCACCAGCGCGCGCCGGGCAGCGCCTTCTTCACGGCCTGCTCGATCGTGCGGTTGAGCCGATCATAGGAGACGAGATAGCGGTCGCGGTCCTTCCTCGATTCCTCGAACCAGGTCAGCGCCCCGACCAGCTCGTTGTCCCCGCACCAGAGCGCGATCGACGGATGCGAGGAAAGCCGGCGCACTTGGTAATCGACCTCGATCGTTACATTGTCGAGGAAGTCCTCGGTCGAGGGGTAGAGGTTGCAGGCGAACATGAAGTCCTGCCAGACCATGAGGCCTAGCCGGTCGCAGAGATCGTAGAAATGATCCTGCTCGTAGAAGCCGCCGCCCCAGACGCGGATCATGTTCATATTGGCGGCTTTGGCCGATTGCAGCAGATCCTCGGTCTTCTCAGGTGAAGACAGCGAAAACAGCGCGTCGGCCGGGATCCAGTTGGCGCCGCGGCAGAAAATCTCGCGGCCGTTGACCTTGAAGGCGAAGCGGCTGCCTGACGCATCCGGCGTGGTGATCAGTTCGATGGTGCGAAGGCCGATCTGCTTGGTCACCTCATCCGTCGGCAATTCGACGGAAAGCCTGTAGAGCGCCTGCTCGCCGCTGCCGGAGGGCCACCAGAGGCGCGGATTGTCGATATGGAAGAGGTGGTTGACATGGGTCTCGCCATTGACGCCGACATCCAGGCGCACGCGCTCGCCGTCGAGCTCGAAATAGACCTGGGCAATGTCTGGTCCCTTGGAAAATAGCGTCGCCGTCACCTTGAGGTCCACCGAACCGTCATTATTGTGGGTCTGGCGGGTGACCACATGTTCGATGCGCGCGGTTTCGAGCTTCTTCAGCGCGATCGTCCCATAAAGGCCGAGCGGGGCAATGGCGATGTTCCAGTCCCAGCCGAAATGGCATTGCGGCTTGCGCAGCATGTTGCCGTCGGGGATTGGCGAATTACCGGTGCTGTAGGGAATGTAGAAGGGCTGCTGTTTCTGTCGCGCGGCGCCGACGGCGATGTTGGAGGCAAAGACGATGCGGATGCTGTTGTCGCCTGATTTCAGCATGCTGGAGACATCGGGCCGGTAGCGGCGGAAGCTGTTATCGGCTTCGAGCGCCAGGAAGCCGTTGACGTGGACGCTGGCGACCGTGTCGAGATAGTCGATATCGAGATACCAGTCGCCCTCGACCTCAGGAAGCGTGAAGCTGCGCTCGACAGCCCATTCGCGTTCCGCGACCCACTGCACCTTTTCCTCGTTGCGGCCGAAATAGGGATCGGGGATCAGTCCTGCCCGGTGCAGCGCCGTATGCACGTCACCCGGCAGCATGATCGCGGTGCGGATCTCGCCGTCGACGGAGGCGAGCTGCCACGAACCGGAAAGGTCGATGTTGGGAGTAGTTGATCGATGCGTCACGATATCGCTTCCGATTTATGATTTTGAAAGAGACGGCGCTTGGTCGTCGTCCGCTAGCTGTTGTTCGGCAGGGTCCGGTGGATGACTGAGGTTCCGGCTTGGCTCCCCGCTTCTCCCCAGCGGGGGTCCGGAGGACGGGTCGAGACCCGCGGCTCGACCCTGGTCGGTGGCCCGAAGGGTCGGATGAGGGGGCCATACGGCACACCCTTCATTGCCCTTCGCTTCCGCTCAGTGCATTCGCTCCTGTCGTCGCTCACCCCCTCAACCGCCTGCCGGCACCTTCTCCCCGCTGGGGAGAAGAGATGTGTAGCAGAGCCTCGGTCCCCTTTTTCTCCGCCGGAGCCAGGGGATCGGACAGGAGCGGTGGGAGGCCCGACGGCCAATTAAATCCTGTCCTCCGTTTCGGCGTCGAAGACCGAGGCGACCGTCATGTCGAAGCTGAGCTTCACCTTGGCTCCGACGTTGAAGCGGCGTGCGCCGTTGACACGTACCGACATCGTGTGACCGGCGTGTTTCAGCCACAGCAGATTGTCCGCGCCCATCGGCTCCTCGATATCGACGGTGGCGTCATGTTCTTCGCCGCCGGTATTCTCGTTGACCTTGATGTGTTCTGGACGAACGCCGAGCACCACTTTGCGGCCGGGCTGCAGCATCTCGCTGGCGTCGTAGGCAGCGAGCGAGAAAATGACGCCGTTGGCTGAAAAGGCAATGCCGCCGCCTGATTTGACCAGCTCGCCGTGCAGGAAATTCATCGACGGCGAGCCGATGAAACCGGCGACGAACAGATTGCGCGGCCTGTTGTAGATCGTCGTCGGATCGTCGAGCTGCTGAATGATGCCGCTCTTCATGATGGCGATACGGTCGGCGAGCGTCAGCGCCTCGATCTGGTCGTGGGTGACGTAGATCATCGTGTTCTTCAGCGACTGGTGCAGGCGCTTGATTTCGACGCGCAGCTCCGAGCGGAGTTTGGCGTCGAGATTGGACAGCGGCTCATCGAACAGGAAGACGTCGACATCGCGCACCAGTGCCCGGCCGATCGCCACACGCTGGCGCTGGCCGCCGGAAAGCTCGGCCGGCTTGCGCTTCAGCAGCGGCTGAATCTGCAGAATTTCGGAGGCACGCGCCACCCGCTTGTCGATCTCTGCCTGCGGAACCTTGGCAACGCGAAGACCGAAGGACAGGTTCTTCTCGACGGTCATCTGCGGATAGAGCGCATAGGACTGGAACACCATGCCGATGCCGCGGTCCTTAGGCTCTTCCCAGGTAACGTTCTTGCCCTTGATGAAGATCTGCCCTTCCGAGGCATCGAGCAGGCCGGCGATGCAATTCAGCAAGGTCGACTTGCCGCAGCCGGACGAGCCGAGCAGCACGAGAAATTCGCCGTCATTGATGTCGAGGTTGAGATCCTTCAGCACGCTCACCGCACCGAAGTTCAGGGACAGATCCTTGATGGAGACGCTTGCATTCACATTCATGAGATCAACCCTTCACTGCGCCGGCGGCGATGCCGCGGACGAACAGCCGTCCCGACACGAAGTAGACGATGAGCGGCACGAGACCCGTCAGGATCGTTGCCGCCATGTTGACGTTGTATTCCTTCACGCCCTGGACGGAATTGACGATGTTGTTGAGCTGCACGGTCATCGGATAAGTATCCGGCCGGGTGAAGACCACGCCGAACAGGAAGTCGTTCCAGATGCCGGTCACCTGCAGGATCATCGCAACGACGAAGATCGGCAGCGACATCGGTAGCATGATCCGCAGGAAGATCTGCCAGAAGCCCGCCCCGTCGACACGCGCCGCCTTGAACAGTTCCTCCGGCAGCGACACGAAATAATTGCGGAAGAGCAGCGTCAGGATCGGCATACCGAAGATCGAATGCACGATGACGAGGCCGGTCAGTGTGCCGTAGATGCCGATTTCACGCAGGATGATGACGATTGGATAGATCATCACCTGATAGGGAATAAATGCCCCGATAATGAGGATCGAGAAGAAAAGCTCAGAGCCTCTGAAGCGCCAATTTGCCAGCGCGTAGCCGTTCACCGAGGCGATCCCGATCGAGATGATGACCGACGGCACCGTGATGCGCACCGAATTCCAGAAACCGCGCGACAGGCCATCGCAGTTGAGGCCGGTGCAGGCCTGCGCCCAGGCTTTCACCCAGGGTTCGAAGGTGATCTCCACCGGCGGCGAAAAGATGTTGCCGAGCCGGATTTCCGGCATGCCCTTCAGCGAAGTCACTACCATCACATAGAGCGGCAGCAGGTAGTAAAGCGCTGCAACGATCAGCGTGCCGTAGAGCATGATGTTGCGCGCCGACAGCGCCGGGCGTGGCCGGGGGCCGCTGGGGCCTTCGCCGAGTTTTGGTGCAACGGCGTCCATCCCGGCAACAACCGTGTTGAGCGTTTCTATATCAGCCACGTTTGCGCCCTCCGCCGAATTCCAGATAAGCCCATGGAACGATGATGATCGCGACAGTGACGAGCATCATCGTCGAGGCGGCAAAGCCCTGCCCCAGGTTCTGCGCCTGGAACATGTAGTCGTAGACATATTTCGCCGGCACCTCCGAAGAGATGCCCGGTCCGCCCGATGTCTGCGCGACCACGAGGTCGTAGACCTTGACGATGCCGGAGGCGATGATCACGATCGTCGTGATAAAGACCGGCCGCATCATCGGGATCACGATGAAGAGATAGGTCCTCCACATCGGAATGCCGTCCACGCGCGCCGCTTTCCAGATGTCCTCGTCGATCCCACGCAAGCCGGCAAGCATCAGGCACATGACGAGACCCGTTCCCTGCCACAGCGCCGCGATCAGAATGCCGTAGATGACGATTTCAGGCGTATAGAGCGGATTGAAGGTGAAACTCGTCCACCCGATCGAGCGGACCACCGCCTGAATGCCGAAATCGGGGTTCAGAACCCATTGCCAGACGAGGCCCGTCACGATGAAGGACAGCGCGAAGGGATAGAGAAAGATGGTGCGAAAGGTGTTTTCGAAGCGGATTTTCTGGTCCATCAGCGCGGCGAGCATGAAACCGATGACCAGGCTGAAGATCAGCGAGAGGATGCCGTAGACAGCCAGATTCTCGATCGCCGTCACCCAGCGGGGTGCCGCCCAGAGGCGCTGGTACTGATCGAAGCCGACAAAGCTCAACCGCGGAAGGAGCTTGGAATTGGTGAAAGAATAAAAGACCGTCCAAAACGTGCCACCGACAAAGATCACCAGCGCTGTCAGGATCATCGGGATAGACGCAATCTTGGCATTCAGATTGCGCAGCAACTTGTTTGGCCGGCCTGCTCGCGCTTGACCCGTCATAAACACTTCTCCTCAATCGCAACTGCGACAACTAACAGAACGGCAAGGCGCCGCCTGTCGTCTCCACCTCTGAGACCTGCTGAAGATATCAGAGAGACGCCGCCGCCCGCCGGACCATCACCGACCGTCCGGAACGATCCGGCTCCTATGGGAGCCGGACCGCAAGGGCAGCGAATCTGCTGATCAGTCAGCAGAAGCGATGATCCCGGCGAAACGCTTCTGGGCGTCTTCCGGCGTCATCGACGGATTGGCGAAGAATTCGGAGAAAAGGTCTTCCTTCTGCTTCTGGCTGTCGGCCGAAAGTAGCTGGTCGGTGCCTTGGATCACGTTGCCCTTGGCCAGGATGTCGAGACCCTTCTTCATGCAGTCGTTGGCGGCAGCGAGATCGACGTCGCCGCGAACCGGCAGCGAACCCTTTTTCAGGTTAAAGGCAACCTGGGTCTTCGGATCGAGCAGGGTCTTGGCAAGCACGGCCTGCGCCTTGGACTTTTCTTCGTCCTTCAGCAGCGGGAAGTAGAAGGCGTCGCCGCCAGTCGAGATGATCTCGTTCACGCCGAGGCCCGGCAGGCAGGTATAGTCGGTACCGGCTTTCTGACCGGCGAGCGCGAACTCACCCTGCGCCCAGTCGCCCATGATCTGGCCGCCGGCCTTGCCTGTGATGACAAGGTTGGTGGCCTGGTTCCAATCCTGGACGTTGCTGCCTTTGGCCATGCGCCGAGCGTCGTCGGCCGCCTTGAACACCTTGGCGATTTCGGGACCGGCGGCAACTTTCGCATCCTTGTCCTTGAAGACCTTGTTGAAGGTGTCCTTGCCGGCGACCGCAACCATCAGCACGTCGAAGGCGCCTGTCGCCTGCCACGGCTGACCGCCGACGGCGAGCGGAATGATGCCGGCCTTTTCGAGAGCCGGAGCCGCAGCGACGAACTCATCCCAGTTCTTCGGAACTTCGACGCCGGCCTTCTTGAAGGCGGCGTTCGAAAGCCACAGCCACTGCCAGGAGTGGATGTTGACGGGAGCGCAGTAGATCTTGCCGTCGATGGTGCAGGAATCGAGCAGGCTCGACGGACGAATGATATCCTTCCAGTGCTCGGCGGTCGCCACATCGGTCAGGTCGCGCATCAGGCCGGCCTGAACGAGTTCCTCGGCCTGGCGGCCATGGTTGAACTGAGTGGCGCCCATCGGATCGCCGCCTGTGATGCGGCTGATCATGATCGGACGGGCAGTGCCGCCGGAACCGGCGATAGCACCGTCGACCCAGTGGTTGCCGGTGGCGTCGAATGCCTTTGCCAGCTCGGCGACGGCAGCGGATTCACCGCCCGAAGTCCACCAGTGCGTGACTTCGAGATCGGTGGCGTTGGCGGCGCCGAACGGAAGCGCGACCGAGGCGGCAAGCACGGCCGCCAATATACGGATTTTCATGAGTTCTCCTCCCTCACTGAAACGTTGCCGGAAAAACTTAGATCAATCGATTTCTCCACGCAACTGCCCGCACGCAAATTTTTCCGCGATAACGCGAAATGCTACTTCTGCCTGTTTCCATCAGAAGCTCCGCATCCGCTGAAGCGATATTCAGTCGGCCGTTCTCGCACATGCACTTTCAATTTATCTATTTGAATTTGAATAGTATTTTTTTGTAATAGATTTAGCTGCACGATACAGCCTCTTCGCAATCGCAAAAAAACAGAGCGCGAATTGCCGATTCAACCTATGCGTATCATGCTGCAATGCACACAACAAAAAGCACTCGACATTTCTACTGTATCGTTACAGATTGCATTCCTCAGGGAGGTGCGATTTTGGCATGCGGCGGGCTTACGACGCTGGAAAAAGCCTCTATAAGCGTCACCAATTCGCGCAGGACGGCCTAAAGGGATGGAAAACAAGGGAAATTTTGGGAACGCGGCATCGACGCCGGCAGCGCGCGAGCGCCCGACGTTGAAGACGATCGCCTTCATGACCGGCCTTGGCGTGACGACGGTGTCGCGCGCGCTGAAGGATGCGCCGGATATTGGGGCGGAAACCAAGGAGCGAGTGCGCATGGTCGCCCGCCAGCTCGGCTACCAGCCGAACAGGGCAGGTGTGCGCCTGCGCACCGGCAAGACCAACGTCATCGCCCTCGTTCTCAGCATCGACGAGGAGATCATGGGCTTCTCGAGCCAGATGGTCTTCGGCATCTCCGAGGTGCTATCCGGCACGCCCTATCATATCGTCATCACGCCCCATTCCCACAGCAAGGACCCGATGCTGCCGGTGCGCTATATCCTCGATACCGGCTCGGCGGACGGCGTCATCATCTCGCGTATCGAGCCGGACGATCCGCGCGTGCGGCTGCTGACGGAGCGCGGCATGCCCTTTGCCACGCATGGGCGCACCGATGCGGGCTTGACGCACCCCTTCCACGATTTCGACAACGAGGCCTTCGCCCACCAGGCGGTGGAAAAGCTCGTCAAGCGCGGCCGGCGCCGCATTGCCCTGCTGCAGCCGCCGAGCAAGCTCACCTACTACGCCCATATCCGCATCGGCTTCCAGACCGGCCTGCATGATTATGGCGCCGAGGAAGTGCCGCTGCGCGTCAACACCGACGCACCGCTCGCCGACATCCGCGACATCGTCGAGGTGATGATGCGCTCGGCCAACGCCCCCGACGGCATCGTCTGTTCGGCCGGCAGTGCTGCAATCGCCGTCAATGCCGGCATCGAGGCCGCCGGCAAGGCGCTCGGCCGCGATCTCGACATGGTTTCCAAGCAATCGGTTCCGATCCTGAACTGGATCCGCCCCGAGATCATCACCGCCCAGGAAGACGTGCGCCAAGCCGGCCGCGAAATGGCCAAAGCCGTCATTGCCCGCATCGACGGCGTCGAACCGGAACTGCTGCAGAGCGTAAGCCAGCCGACCTGGCCGGAGAGCGGCAGGTAGGCGGTCGGTTGAGGGAACGGATCGTCGGGCGCAAATCCCGACGATCGGCTTTGGATCATCACAGGTCGTCGACGACGAAATTCACCAGTCGCCCCGGGACCAGAACTTCCTTAACCACCGTTTTGCCGTCGAGCAAGGCCATGACGGAAGGTTCGGATCGCGCCGCTGCAAGCAGCGCCTCGCCGAGATCGGCGGCGGCTTCGAAGCGGTGGCGAACCTTGCCGTTGATCTGCACGACATATTCGCGGGTCTCCATCTCGATCATTGCAGGATCGAAGGTGGGCCAGGAAACCCATGTCAGTGTTTCCCCGTGACCAAGCTTGCTCCATAACTCCTCCGCAATGTGAGGCGCAAAGGGTGCGAGCAACAGCACGAATGTCTCCACCACTTCGCGCGGACGCACTGCTTCCGCCGTCAGTGCGTTGGCCAGTTCCATCAGCCGGGAAATCGCGGTATTGAACCGAATTGCTTCGATATCCGCCGTCACGGACTTCACCGTCTGGTGGCGCAAGCGAAGAAGCTGCGGGCTGGGGGCCGCCTCCAGCACCACTGGAGACAATCCGTCGCTCTCGTCGCAGACAATACGCCAGGCACGCTCCAGAAACCGACGCACGCCGATCAAGCCAGCGGTCTGCCAGGGTTTTGCCGCGTCCAGAGGTCCCATGAACATCTCGTACAGGCGCAAGGCGTCGGCCCCAAACTGATGGACGACATCGTCTGGATTAACAACGTTCAGCTGCGACTTCGACATCTTCTCGACGGCGCGCTGCACCTCGACCGGCCCAGCGAACCATCTACCCTCCTCGCCGACGACGGAAGACGGCTCGTAATACCGGCCCGCCGCGTCGCGGTAGGAATGAGCAAGGATCATGCCTTGGTTGAACAGCCGCTGGAACGGCTCTTCCGTCGAAACGACGCCGATGTCGTAGAGCACCTTATGCCAGAAGCGGGCATAGAGCAGATGCAGGACCGCGTGTTCGGCGCCGCCGACATAGAGATCGACCGGCATCCAATAGCGCTCGGCCTCGCGCCCGACGGGTTCGCTGGCGTTTTCCGGATCGAGGAATCTGAGATAATACCAACAGGACCCCGCCCATTGCGGCATCGTGTTGGTCTCCCGCCGTGCCCGAATGTCGGTGCCCGGCACGATCGTTTCGACCCAGGCCGGCGCACGGGCAAGCGGCGGTTCGCCATCCGGCGTCGGAGCGTAGTCGTCCAGTTCAGGCGGCAGCAGCGGCAGGCATTCCTCGGGCAGCGGCATCACCGAGCCGTCCGCCAGATGCAGCACCGGGATCGGCTCGCCCCAGTAGCGCTGGCGGGAGAACAGCCAGTCACGCAGGCGATAGGTGACCTTAGGCCAGCCTGCGCCGCTCGCCTGCATCCAAGCGATCATCGCTTTCCTAGCCTCCGGCGAGGCCAGACCATTCACGAAGCCGGAATTGACCATCCTCCCCTCGCCCTCAAACGCCGTCTTTTCGATATCGTCGGCACTGTCGATCACGCGAATGATCGGCAGGCCCTGCGCGCAGGCAAAAGCGTGGTCGCGCGCCTCATGAGCCGGCACCGCCATCAGGGCGCCGGTGCCGTAGCCAGCCAGCACGTAATCGGCCACCCAAACCGGCAGCCGGGCTCCGCTGGCAGGGTTGATCGCATAGGCGCCGGTGAAGACGCCCGTTTTCTCGCGCCCGGCATCGGCCCGCGCCGTCTCTTCCAATCCTTCGGCCTCGGCAATATAGGCGGCCACCGCCTCGCGCATTTCCGGCGTGACGATGGCGGCAACTGCCGGATGTTCCGGCGCGAGCACGATATAGCTTGCTCCGAACAGGGTCTCGGGGCGCGTCGTGAAGACGGTGATGACCTCTTTGCCGTGCTCGAGCGGAAACCGGATTTCGGCGCCCTCGGAGCGTCCGATCCAGTTGCGCTGCATGGTTTTCAGGTTTTCGGGCCAGTCGAGGCCGTCCAGTCCCTGCAGCAGCCGATCGGCATAGGCCGTGATGCGCAGCATCCACTGGCGCATCCTGCGGCGGATGACGGGATCGCCGGTCTCGACGTAACGCCCGTCCTTGACCTCCTCGTCGGCGAGCACCGCGTTCTGGGCCGGGCACCAGTTGACCGCGACCTCGGCTTGATAGGCGAGCCCCTTCTCGAACAGCTTCAGGAAGATCCACTGCGTCCAACGCACATAAGCGGGGTCGGTCGTCGCGAACTCGCGGCTCCAGTCATAGGAGAAACCCAACCTCTGCACCTGCCCGCGAAACGTCTCGATATTGCGCTTCGTCGATATCGGGATGCACACCAGTCCGCATCGCGTGGCGCTCCGCCGGCAGGCCGAAACTGTCCCATCCCATCGGATGCAAGACATTGAAGCCGCGCATGCGTTTGTAGCGGCACGTTATATCAGTGGCCGTATAGCCGAGAGGATGGCCGACATGCAGGCCCGCACCGGAAGGATATGGGAACATGTCGAGTGCGTAGAATTTCGGTCTGGCCGGATCGATTTCCGCTCGGAAGATATGGTGGTCGGCCCAATAGGCCTGCCACTCCGGTTCGATCGTGTTGGGATCATAAGGCATGCATCACTCCTGGCGCCGGCCGGCTTTGCGGCGGCATGTCCTGAAAATGGAGGCGTTCTTTGGTTCAGGAGCAGCTACGGCTGCCGGTGCTCCGGTGACGTCCGGCAGCCGCGGCTAAGTCGAATCGCGTGCGGAGTTGCGACGCAGGACGTCCGCACGAAAACAGCGCGATGTGGCTTTGATCTGGTGTTCATGGGCGGTGGCTCAAGGCAAATAAAGAGAAAGCAAACGACACTGTTAACCCGGCTCCGATCAGGAAGCCGCTGTGGTAAGTCGTGCGTCGCGTGCGCGAACGTCTGCTGCTTGAGTTGCCATAACCATGAACCAAGAGTGCCCGATATGATCGCTTCTGCCAAGAGGGCATTCGCGCGAAATCAGGATCTGTTCAATTCCGCGGCGCGCTCTTTACCAACTGATCGAGCACCGCCGCAATCTTCGGGTTGCGCACCTCGCCGCGCCGGGTAATCGCATAGATGCTCCGGTAGGTGGATGGCGCCAGCGGCTTGACGGTCAGGCCTTCGCCAAAATCTCGAAGCGCCAGTCCGGGCATCACTGAAATCGAGCAACCGGCTTCGACAAGCGCGAAAACCACTTCGAAACTGTCGCTGAAGCCGTTGATGACGGGCTCGAAACCGATGTCGCGGCAAGCCTTGCGGATGGCCATAGAATAGGCGCTGGAGGCGACGTCGAGCGCCCAATGTTCATCCCTCAGCTGTGCGAGTTCGATGACGGGCTCGCCCTCCAGCCTGTGGCCAGCGGGCAGAAGCGCGAAGAGCTGGTCGCGGCACAGAAACAGCGCGTCGGCCGCGCCCTCCAGCGTATGTGGATCGAACGATATGTCGTCGGCAATGACGATATCGGCCTGCCAGGCCCGGAGTGCCGCCACGCCTTCGGCAGGCCCCATCGTCATCATGCCGATGTCGAGATGCGGATGGTCGATGGCGAGCTGGCGCATCGCAGCGGGAATGAAGGACGAGGCCGCGGAAGGTTGGGTGGCGATCCTCAGGTCGCCGGCAACGATATTCTGCAGCTCGGCAATATCGGTCTTGGCTTCCTCGACAATACCGAAGATCCGCTCGGCATGCACAACGAGCCGCTGGCCGGCCGGTGTCAGCGTCACCCCTCGCCCGCGTCGCTCGACGAGCGCAATGCCGATTTCGTCCTCCAACTGGGCGATCTGCGGAGAAACCGCCGACGACGAAATGCCGACAGCATCGGCCACCGCCGCCATCGTCTCGCGGCTCGAAAGCTCGCGAAGCGTCCGTAATCGGAAAAAATCCAAATCGGGTTCCCTCAGTTGATCGATAGGCCATAATTTCTAACCTATATCCTTATTTTAATTAAGTAGACCTGATGAAAACTGCACCATACCCTTGGTCTCGTCAGCGTGCATCGGCTCGAAAAAGCCCAGATTGCCCGCCATCTCACAGACGAGTCACGGGGATATCGACAGGATGCAGCAGAGCGGCGTGCCCTATTCAGTCAATGGGAAACACCCGGTATGACATTGCCGGTGCTTGCCGAGGGATCGCAGGCCCTGCTTGGCGATCCGCTCTGGCGCCATTCGGGAGCCGCGACGATCGAGGAATATGCGCGCTGGGCTGTCAATGTCTGCGGCATGGCCTGCCTGAAAATGATCCTTGCTGCCCGCGGCGAGATCCATCCGACACTCGAGCTTGCCCGCGCCTGCACCGCCTATGGCGGTTATGTCGTCAACGAGATCGATGCCTCGATCAAAGGGCTGATCTATGCGCCCTTCGTCCGCTTCGCCGCCGACCGTTTCGGCCTTGGCGCCGAGACGGTGACCGGCGTCGAGACATCGGCCATTCCCGGGCTGCTGTCGAAGCGCCGGTTCTTCATCGCCTCGGTGAACTCGGGCATCCGCTGGCCGGAGCGCGAGCCGCCCTCGAAAGGCGGACACCTGGTGCTGGTGACTTCAGCCTCACAGGAGACGATTCGCTTTCACAACCCGTCCGGCCACAACGAAGCGAGCCAGGCCGATGTGACTCTGCCGCTTGCGGTCTTCGACCGCTTCTTCGCCAATCGCGGCATATCGGTCGACGCCTGACCTATTCAACACGAGATCGTTTCGGAGGCTTTCATGACCCCATCCCCAAACAGGCTGCGCATTGCCGTGCTCTTCGGCGGCCGCTCGGCCGAGCATGAAGTTTCCGTACTCTCGGCAACCAATGTCATGGGCGCACTCAAGCCCGAAAAATACGACGCCATCCCTGTATTCATCACCCGCGAGGGGCAATGGCTGCTGAGCAGTTTCGAGGACGGCATACTGGCGATGCCTTCATCGGGCATGGAAATCTGCCTGGTGCCGGGTGGGCGCGGGCGCGTGCTGGCAATCCCAGCTCATGGGGCGCCGCATGACCTGCCAAAGGTCGACATTCTGTTTCCTGTCCTCCACGGCCAGCATGGCGAGGACGGATCGGTGCAGGGTGCGGCGGAGGTGGCCCGCGTTCCACTCGCCGGTTGCGGCATCCTCGGCTCCGCCGCAGCCCTCGACAAGGACATCGCCAAGCGCCTGCTGAGGGCGGCGGGCCTGCCGGTGGCGCGCGCGGTGACGATCCATGAGGGTGCCGCCCCTTCACTGGCAGCCTTGGAAGGCGAGCTCGGCCTGCCGCTCTTCATCAAGCCTGCGCGCCAGGGATCGTCGGTCGGCGTTGCCAAGGTCCATGCCAGCCAGGAATTCGCGCCTGCCCTTGCTGAGGCCTTCCGCCACGATCGCACGCTGCTCGCCGAGGAATTCGTGCGCGGCCGCGAGATCGAATTCAGCGTCTTGGAAGATCCAGCAGGAGAACTCTTCGTCTCCAGGCCGGGCGAGATCGTGCCGGCGGAAAGCCACGGTTTCTATAGCTACGATGCCAAATATATCGACGAGAAAGGTGCGGTGCTGAAAGTGCCGGCCGAACTGCCGCAGGAGGTCGAGACCGCCATGCGCGACGTAGCCGCAAGAGCCTTCAGGGCGGTCGGCTGCGATGGCATGGCCCGCATCGACTTCTTCCTGACGGATGACATGCAGTTCCTCGTCAACGAAATCAACACCATCCCCGGCTTTACCGATATCAGCATGTATTCCAAGGCTATGGCGGCAAGCGGCGTCACCTACGCCGAAATCATCGACCGCCTGGTAGATCACGGCCTGGCGCGCGCCCGACGGGCCGCCTGAGACGGAAGCTTGATCATGAACAGGTCGGTCTTGATTTCGGGATGTTCCGGCGGTGGAAAATCGACACTGCTTGCGGAACTTGCCGCCCGCGGTCATGCCATCGTCGAAGAGCCCGGCCGGCGGATCGTCAGCCAGGAACTGGAGGGCGACGGCGCAGCCCTGCCCTGGGTCGACATGGCGGCCTTTGCCCGCCGCGCAATCGAGATGGCGATGGCCGACCACACAGCGGCGCGTGAGCAGCCGGGCTGGACGTTTTTCGATCGTGGGCTGATCGATGCGGCGGTAGCGCTGCAGCACCTGACCGGAGAACCGGTCCTGGAGAAATTGAGCGCCGCCCACCGCTATCACCCGAGGGTTTTTCTCACGCCGCCATGGCCCGAAATCTACACGACCGACCCCGAGCGGCGCCATGGCTTCGACGAGGCGGTCGCCGAATATGATCGACTTGCCGCCGTCTATCCGACGCTCGGCTACGACATCGTCATGCTGCCGAAAATCGCGGTCGCCGACCGGGCGGATTTCATCCTCGACTGCCTCTCTCGGGAACCGAAGCAGCAGTAGACGAGATCGTTAGAGCCTGCGAAAAATGCACCACTGGAACGACTGCCGGCCGCCGCCGGGTGTCGTGTGTTCCTCCCGCCAGTCACGCTGAAGCGCGAAGGTGGACGAGAATTCGGTCGCAAGCGCCACCGCGTCGTAACGCTGGACCGGCAATCCGCTGCACCGTTCCGGCCCGTCCGGCGCGAAAGTCGCGATGATCACGACGCTGCCTGGCGCTGTGCCGCTTTCGAGCGCGCGGCGGTAGGCCAGCCGCTGCTCGGGCTCGGTGAGGAAGTGAAAAACGGCGCGGTCGTGCCACACATCGTAGTGGCGGTCGGGTTGCCATGACGTGACGTCGGCAACCACCCAGGCGATGCGGGCGGCTTCATCCCGCAGCCGCGCCTTGGCGACTTCGAGCGCCGGCGCGGCGATGTCGAGGATGGTGAGGTCGGACCACCCGCGCTCGACAAGACAGTCGACAAGGCTCGATGCGCCGCCGCCCACATCGATCAGCGAGGCCGTGACCGGCAGTTGCAGCTCGTCAAGCGCCCGCAAGGAAGGCCCGGGCATCGGCTGATACCAGCTGACGCTGTCGGCAGATTTCGTGCGGTAGACCTCGTCCCAGTGTTCCCGCTTCTCGCCTGTCATCCGATATCCCCATCTCTTGCCGAGCCCGATATCCTACAGCGCCGAGCGTCTTTTCAGACGCGCAAAGAACGCTGTAGCACTGTGAACTAGGCAGTAGCTGATCAACATGTAAGAACTGAGACGTCTGCAACCAATCGCAGTGCGCCCTAGGCGGCGAAATCGCCGATATCAGGCATGCGGAGCTTGAGACGCTCGGTTCGAATGGTCACCGTGCCCGCTTCGGACATGTCGTCACCTTCCCTGTCAGCTTCGGTTTGGAGTTTCGGCCGTTGAACGGACTATTCTAGCTTTCAAATGCGGGAGCGAATTGCAACGTCCCGCTTGGCGGAGATCCCCGAAAGACAATCCTCTGCACGAGCCGCGTATCGAGGTCGAGATACTTCAATTGTCCGTCGCTGCTGAAACCGACACGGCTGTAGATCTCGGGATTGCCGATCAGGGCGCATCCGCTGGCGCCGCGCTCTTTCAGCAGTTCGAGACCCCGTGCAATCATCGCCTTGCCGATACCCTGCCGCTGTCTCTCCGGCTTGACCGATATCGGCCCCAGCCCGAACCAGCCGTCATGCGCGCCCTCGATCGTCACCGGCGAAAACGCCACATGGCCGAGAATCTCGCCGTCCTGCTCGGCCACCAGCGATATCGTTAGATCGCCGTTTTCGCGAAGTCTTCGGACAATCTCCGCTTCCGTCCCGTCGCTGTAAGGCATCGACTTGAAGGCGGTCCAGGTCAGATCATGGATCGCGTCGATATCCTCCGGCGTTTCGTCTCGGATAAGCATGTCCATCAATCCTCAATCGCCACAGGTTCAATGCAAGGAAAATCGAAGACCAGCAAGCCGGGCTCCTCCAGCAGCAGTTGCGCCACGACCTGCCCTTGCCGGTTCAGCACCGCCGTCGGTCCCCAGGCGATGCGCCCGTCACGCTCGCCTGTCACGTCGGACGAGATCAGCCACAGACCGGTTTCGCGGCATCGTTCGCCGCGAACGGCATTATGCATCTGCTTGAATATTTCCGCCTTTTCCCGTGGCATCATGTTGTTGGAGAGGCATACGATCAGCGACGCGCCAGACGCGGCGACCTTTGCCGCTGCTTCGGGAAAATTCGTGTCGTAGCAGATGTTGATCCCGACGCGCAGAGCACCGATCGCAAAGAGCGGGCTATCCTTTCCCGCCTCGAAAGCCCGTTCGCCGCGCAGCAGGTGGGCTTTCCGGTAGCGGCCGAGGAGAACGCCGCGCTCGATGACAACAGCGGTGTTGAACAATCGCCCGTCATCGACCTCAATGAGCCCCATGACCAGCACCGGTCCCGACTTCGGCAGCCGGTCCAGGACCGCGGCGAACTCGGCGGATGTGAAATCGAGAGCAACGCGGCGCGCCGATGGTTCATCGACCAAGTAGCCCTGCAAAAAAACCTTCGGGAAAGACCAGCAAGGCCGCACCATCAGCCTCAGCAAGCGCTGCGACCTTTACGGCATAATCCAACGCTGCCCGGACATTCTCCCGAAATTCCGGCGTCTGCGCGGCGGCTATCCGAGTGCTCGTCACTTAGATCTCCGGTTTCTCGGCCGCGGCATCTCAGCAAAAAGGCCCAGCGCAGTGGCCGGGCCTCTCCTTGAAAACCTGGCTGAACCTCAGAAGGTCGACGCACCGCTTCCCCAGGGGCCGTGGTGGAAATCCTTGCCGTCCAAGCGGTCGAAGCCGTGGGCGCCGAAGAAGTCGCGCTGCGCCTGGATGAGGTTTGCCGTTCCCCTGCCCTGGCGATAGGCGTCGAAATAGGTCAGCGCCGAGGTCAGTGCCGGAACCGGCAGGCCGGCGGCAATCGCGGCCCCGACGACACGGCGCAGCGCCGGAATCGATTCCTTGACCATGTCGGAGAAAGCCGGCGTGACGATGAGGTTCGCAGCATCGGGTGCCTTGGTGAAGGCCGAGGTGATCTCGTCGAGAAACTGCGAGCGGATGATGCAGCCGGCGCGCCAGATCCGCGCGATCGTCGGCATCGGCAGCGACCAGTTGAACTCGCGCGATGCTTCCGCCATCACCGCGAAGCCCTGCGCATAGGCGCCGATCTTGGCGGCAAACAACGCCTGTTCCAGATCCTTGTTGAGCTCGGGGCCGTAAGCGATCGGGAAGGACACAGCCTGCGTCCCGAAGATCTTCTCAGCGGCTTCGCGCTGCGACTTCATCGAGGAGAGGCTGCGGGCGGCGACCGCGGCTTCGATCGCCGTTGCCGGAATGCCCATGTTCTGCGCCTCGATCGCCGACCACTTGCCGGTGCCCTTCTGGCCGGCCTTGTCGAGGATCATGTCGACCATCGGTCCGCCGGAGACCGGATCGGTGGCCGCAAGCACCTTCTCGGAGATTTCAATCAGGTAGGAGTTCAGGCGGCCCTTGTTCCATTCGCCGAAGATGCCGGAGATTTCGGAGGCGCTCTTGCCGAGGCCGTCGCGCAGGATGCCGTAGATTTCGGCGATCATCTGCATGTCGGCATATTCGATGCCGTTGTGGATGGTCTTGACGAAATGGCCGGCGCCGTCATTGCCAAGCCAGGCGACGCAGGGCTCGTCATTGTAGCGCGCGGCAATCGAGGTCAGCACCTTCTCGACGCGCCTCCAGGACTCTTCGGTGCCGCCGACCATGATCGACGGGCCATGGCGCGCACCTTCTTCACCGCCGGAAACACCCATGCCGATGAAGGTCAGATCGGTATTCTTCAGCCGGTCGAAGCGGGCGACGGTGTCGCGGAAATTGGCGTTGCCGGCATCGATCATAATGTCGCCCTTGGAGAGATGCGGACGCAGCAACTCCATCTGCTGGTCGACGGGCTCACCCGCCTTGATCATGATGATGATCGGACGCGGTGGCCGGATCGCATCGACGAACTCTTCGATGGTCTTGCAGGGAATGATCTGCTTCTTCAGATCGCCGGCGCTTTCGTAGAATTCGTCGGTTTTCTCCGGCGTGCGGTTGAACACCGCGATTTTATTGCCTTTCTCCGCGATGTTGAGCGCCAGGTTGGAGCCCATGACCGCAAGGCCGATCAGTCCGATTTCTGCCTTTTCCACGACAAACCTCCGATGTGTCATTTGGACCGGTGTTGTGGCACTGTCTCGGTCAAACGGCAAGTCTCGCAAGGGTCTAATCGGTTCGCAAAAGCCAATGAAATGAGGCTTGCAATACCTCGGCTTGTCCGACAACCCGCCAGCTGCCGCCCAATCCGGAAGCCGCAATTTTTCATGCGACCTGCCGCGGTGCCCCGTCTCATGGTATTATCAGTGCATCGGGAGATATCGCATTGGCATCGGGAAAACGAAAAGAGACGGCTCTCCTGGCGGCCCGCGCCGGCTGCTACCGTGAGTCTATGCCGCCGCCGGCGCTGCGACGCCATTTCAGCCGACTCTGGTCGCATGCGCTGCATGACGGACCGCCGGCAATGGTGGCGATCGTGCCGGACGGTTATTGCGATCTCCTCTGGATCGAGGGCCGGCTACTTGTCGCCGGTCCCGACAGAACGGCGGCCTTTCCCGTCATTCGGCCGGGCGCGACTGTCATCGGCGCACGTTTTGCGCCCGGCGCCGCAGCACCCTGGCTGAAGACGCCACTCTCGGCGCTGGTCGGCTGCTCGGTGCCCCTTGCCGACATCGGCCGGAAGGACACCGCCGAATTCGAAGCGCAGCTTGCGGATTGTCCCGGCCCCTCGGCCGCGACGGCGCTGTTTGGCCGCCTGCTCGAAGAGGCCGCGCGCGATGCGGAGGAGCCCGCCCGCGACGCCGCCGTGATCTTCGCCGCCGCCAACAGCGCTCGCCCGGCATCCGGCCTGCTCGACAAGCTCGGCATGAGCGAAAGGCAGCTGCGCCGCCGCTGTCATCAGCATTTCGGCTATGGCGCAAAGACGCTGGAACGGATCCGCCGGTTCCAGCGTTTCCTCGACCTCTGCCGCAGGTCGGAGACGATGCCGCTTGCCCGCCTTGCGCTCGAAGCGGGCTTTGCCGATCAGTCCCACATGACGCGCGAGATCGGCGAGCTCTCGACGCTGACGCCCGCGGCCATTCTCGACCAGCTCAGCTTGCGGCAAAGAGCCGACTGACCGTTTTGTTCAAGACGCTGCCGGCCGGTTCATTATTCTGACGAAAGCAAATGACAGGGACCTGCAGCCGATGACGACAATGCCCGCGAAAATCATCCACCTGTCGATCGAGCGCGACTGGCGCGACGTCTATGACTTCGCCGGCAAACCGGAGAACATGCCGCTCTGGGCTTCCGGCCTTGCGACCGGCCTCGAACGGCACGGCGCCGACTGGATCGCCCACGGCGCTCTCGGCAGCGTCAAGGTGAGCTTCGTGCCTGCCAATGAATTCGGCGTGATCGATCATACAGTGACGATCGAATCCGGCCTCAGGGTCTATAATGCGCTGCGCATCGTGCCGAACGGCGATGGCTGCGAGGTCATGTTCACGCTGCTGCGTCTGCCCGGCATGACCGACGCGCAGTTTTCCGCCGATGCCGCCCATGTCGAGAAGGATCTCGCCATGCTGAAAGCCCTGATGGAGAGATAGATGGCCGAGAAGACAGAAAACCACGACCGCCGCATCGATTATGTCGAATTCAACGTCGCCGACATCGCTGCCGCCAAAGCCTTTTACGGCTCGGCCTTCGGCTGGCGTTTCACCGATTACGGCCCGAATTATTGCGAATTCGACGATGGCCGGCTGAAGGGAGGCTTTACCGATTTCGGACCGGTGCGGACGGGGGGCGGCCCGTTGGTCGTCGTCTATGCCAATGATCTGGAAGAAGTGCTGACCTCAGTCGAAAGAGCCGGCGGCACGATTTGCCGGCCGATCACCGATTTTCCCGGCGGCCGTCGCTTCCACTTCCTCGACCGCGATGGTTACGAGCTCGCCGTCTGGGCGGCGGCTTAACCAGACTACCCAAGGTAGCCGAGTTGGTCAGGCTGCCTAAGGCCGCCGATCGGGATCAGGCAGCCTGCGACAGCCGATCGAGATCTTCCATGACGAGCAGGGCGCCGATTACCGTGCCGCCCGCATCGCGCAGCGGCGACATGCGGCAGCGCACCTGCCGCAACCCGCCGCTGCTGTCTGAGCGCTCATAGGTATAGTCGATCTGATCACCGGCAAAACAGGCGTCGAGCTTGTGCTTGGCGCATTCGGCAAACCGCTCCTCGCCGATGAATTCGGAAAGGTGGCGGCCGATGAGTTCCATCGGCTTCCTGTTGAGATGGGTGCTGTTGGCTGGATTGGAATAGAGGTAGCGATAGTCCCTGGTCAGCACCGCCACGCGATCCGGCAGGCTCTCGAGGATCACCGCGTTGAGGAACTGACCGTTATCGGTATCCGGCACATAGGCCGGCGGCGGCTCGATGCGCACATCCTGCGGCGAAGGCACGCGCCAGTCCGGCCCATGCGCCCCGAAATAACGGTCGAGCAGGTAGGAAAGCACCGACGTGTGCTCCGTGACGCTGGCGCTGTCGTCCGCATCCTGGCTGATCAGATGGCTCACAAACTGCAGCTGCATGTAAACTTCGAGCAGATTGACTGCCCGGCAGGCGAGGATTGCCTCGACCAGCGGCTCGACATGACGGTCGAGCGCCGTGACGCGCCGGTCGTCGCCCAGGCGTATGGCTTCCTCGATTTGCACGCAACGCAAAGAAAAAGCTCGAAAAAGCTCCAGCAAGACGCCTCCACTCCCATTGTCCCAAGAGACGAGTCCGAAACCTCACATGGCTGCATTTCCCAAAAATGCGCCTTCCGGTAGACATTATTCGCGTCTTGGTGGTGACGAGTAACATGAAGCGCCCTCAGTTTCAATCCGAGAGCACCTGCCGCTTTTCACCGCTGATAAATGAGGGTGGGCGTTTTTGCAGCATGATGCCGAAAGTGTGAGCGGTTCTCGCCAGACATCACGCTCAAACTATTATTTTAGATCATTCTGTTCTAAGGCGCGAGCGTCTGCTTGATCTGCCAACGGTCGTGATACCAGAGCCACTGGTCCGGATATTCACGCACCCAGCTTTCCACCTTGTCGTTGAGCAACTGGGCGGCGGCCGGCAGGTCGAGATTACCCACGGCGTCGCGCGGCATATCCAGCCGCGGCTCGATTTCCAACCGGTAGCGATTTCCCGGCAGCCGGATGCAGCGCGCCGGATAGACCTCGCAGTCGAACTGGCGCACCAGCTTCGGCAGCAGCGGATTGGTCTTGACCTCGCGTCCGAAGAAGGTGCCCTTCAGCCCCTTGCGGAATTTCTGGTCGACCAGCACGCCCACGCCCTGTCCTGCTTCGAGCTGACGGGCGAGCGCAAAGGACGAGCCGGCATGCGACGGCACCAGCTTGCCCATGCGCGCGCTCCTGAAGTCGAACACCTTCTTGGCGACATAAGGATTGTTCGGCGGCCGGAAGAGCACGGTCACAGTGAGCCCGAAGGCAGCACCCGCCACCGGCAGCAGCTCGAAATTGGCGGTATGGCCGGTAAAGACGATGAAGGGTCGCGGATTGTCGCGCAGGTCGAGGAAGATCGGGACGCCCGACACCTCCACCCTGCCCGGCTCCGACTTTTCGGGATCATAGTCGAACAGCTGGTCGAGGAAGACGTATTCGGCGGCAAGCCGGCCCATATTGCCCCAGCTGGCGAGCGCGATCTCCTCGATCTCGGCCTCGCTCTTCTCAGGGAAGGCGTTGCGCAGATTGGTCAGCATCAGTCTGTGGCGACTGGTCAGCCGGCCGAGGCGGCGCATCATCCTGTCGGCGAAGCGGATCGCGCCGTCGGCCGGAAACAGCTTCAGGAAATTCAGGAAGCCGAACATCACTTGCGCCACCAGCCATTGCTGGAAATTCCTGAGCGCCAGAACGATCCGGGTGATGAAGAGCTTCACGCAGTCAATCCATCTTCAGGATGATCTTGCCGAAGATCTGCCGCGATTCCATCCGCTCCAGCGCCCGGTCGATATCGCTGAAGCTGACCTCGGTATCGATGACGGGATGGACGAGCCCGCGGCCCATCTTCTGCATCGCATCCGCCATGTTCTCCATGCGGCAGCCGAAGGAGCCGAAGAGCTTCAGCTGCTGCTGGAACAGCATCATCAGGTTCATCTCTGTGGAAACGCCCGAGGTCGAGCCGCAGGTGACGAGGCGCCCGCCGCGCTTCATGCAGAGCATCGAGCCCGCCCAGGTGTCCTTGCCGACATGTTCGAAGACGACGTCGACGCCCTTCTTCTTGGTGAGTTTGCGCACCACGCCCTCGAAACGGTCGGTGCGGTAGTTGATGACGTGATCGGCGCCGAGCGCCTTGGCCCTCTCGATCTTGTCGTCCGAACCGACCGTGGTGATGACGGTGCAGCCGATCTTTTTGGCAAGCTGAATCGCCGCCGTGCCGATGCCGGAGCCGCCGGCATGGACGAGGATCGTCTCACCCGGCTCAAGCTTGGCATTGTCGAACAGCATATGCTCGACCGTGCCGAAGGTGACGGGCGCTAGGGCCGCGCCGATCGCGTCGACGCCGGGAGGGGCCGGCACCAGCAGGCGCGCCGGCAGGTTGACCTTCTCCTGCGCAAAGCCGTCAAGATGGAAGCCGTGCACGCCGGAGACATGTTCGCAGAGATTGTCGCGGCCTTCGCGGCAGGGGCGGCAGAGGCCACAGGTGCGCGCGCCATAAATCGCCACCAGCTGGCCCGGCAGCACATTCGCCACGCCCGGTCCGATCGCTTCGACGACGCCGGAAGCTTCCGCACCGATGACGAGCGGCATCTTGCGCTTGGCAAATGCCATGCCGCGCCAGCCCCAGACGTCGATATGGTTGAGCGCCACCGCCTTGACGCGCAGCGTCACCTCGCCGGCACCTGGGGCATCCGGTTCCGGCAGATCGGTGATCTCAAGCTTGCGGTCGTCGATCAGTTGCAAAGCGCGCATGGCAAAATCCCTCGCCTTGAAGGCGTTCTTCTTGTCATAAAAATTGTCGGGAACCGCTTAAGCCGGTTCGAGCGCCATGACAAGGCTGGCATTCTGCCCGCCGAAGCCGAAGGAGTTGGAAAGCACGGCTGAAACCTGAGCTTCCCGCTTCTTGTTCGGCACGACATCGAGAACGATCGAAGGATCGGGGTTGTTGTAGTTGATGGTCGGCGGCAGCGTTCCGGTCAACATCGTCTGCAGCGAGAACACTGCCTCGACCGCGCCCGCCGCCGTCAGCGTGTGGCCGATCATCGACTTGTTCGACGAAACCGGAATGCCGACGATCCGTTCGCCGAAGACGGCCGACATCGCCCCATACTCCATCTTGTCGTTCTCCGGCGTCGACGTGCCGTGCGCATTGATGTAGCCGATGCCGCTCTCGTCGATGCCGGCATCGGCAAGCGCCGCGCGGATCGTCGCGATCGCCGGGCCACCATCGGGCGAAGACCGGGTGCGGTGGAAGCTGTCGGCCTTGTCGCCGGCGCCCTTCATGATGCCGAGCACCTTGGCGCCGCGGGCGACCGCTGATTCCAGCGATTCCAGCACCAGGGTCGCAGCACCTTCGGCGATGACGAAGCCGTCACGATCCTTGCTGAATGGCTTGGAGGCCTTGGTCGGCGGGTCGTTCTGCGTCGAAAGGGCAGACAGCAGCGAGAAGCGGATCAGAGCTTCGGCACTCAGCGACCCGTCGGTCGCGACCGTCAGCGCGCGATCCGTGCGGCCCTGGCGGATTGCCTCGATGCCGAGCTGGATCGCCGTGACGCCGGAGGCGCAGGCGGTCGACAGCGTCACGGGCAGGCCGCGGGTGCCGAACCGGTCGGCAAGGCGCTCGGAAATAGCGCCGAACAGTGCTGCCTCATGGAAGGCCGGGTCCGGACGCTGGCGCAGCGCCGTCAGGAATCGCTCATAAGCGTCACCCGGATGGTCGGAGCCCGGCGAACGGTCGGCAAGTTCGAAGCGCGCGCTCCACTCCGGCTCGATCGGCGGAGCGGCGAGGAATAGCGGGCCGTTGAAATCGCCGGAAAGGCCGGCATCGGCGAGCGCCTCGATCGTCGTTTCGCGGGCAAAGGCATAGGAGCGCTCGACGGCGTTCGGCACCGGGATGCCGATGAAATCGACGGTGCCGGCGATCCGCGTCGACAGGCCCTCGGTCGGGAAGCGGTTGATCTCGTGGATGCCCGACGTGCCAGACGAAAGCGCTGCCCAGTTGTCGCTGAGGCCCTGACCGAGCGAGGTGATGATGCCCATGCCGGTAACAGCCACGATCGGACGACCGAGGTGATCTCTATAAACGGAAGCTGTCATATCTCTCACTCCTCACGCATCTGCGGAAAGAACGGCAACGCCCTCGCCGCGCTGGTGTCCGACCGTGGTCACGACGGCGGCGGTGGCGCCTGCCCGCATCGGCGCCTCATGGGCGGCATCGAAAGGTGGAACCTTGGCTTTGCCATCGACGGCAAGGGCTGCGAGTGCCAGACCCAGCGTGAACTGCGTCTCGATCGTATGGCCGGTGACGCCGCCGAAGCCACGGATCGCAACATCCGGCAATTGATGTTCGAGCACCGCCCGCTCACGGGCCGCCAAATCATGCATGCCGGTCGATCCGGAAAAGATCGCCGTGCTCTCAGTGGCAAGCCCGGCAGCCGGTGCCAAAAGCCGCTCCAGCCGAACTTCGAGATTGCCGGAATTGCGGTTGCCGCGATCACCCTCGACCGCGTCGATGACGGCATAGATATGGGCGCCGCGGGCTTCAGCATGCTTGCGCGATTCGAGCACCAGGAAGGCGCCTGCCGAACCGGTGATCATGCCGCCGCCGTCGCTCGGCTTGCGTGACCAGAGCGGCACCCAATCGCCGCGCGCATGGGCGCCGATCGCTTCGGTGAGCAGGATCATATCAGGCCGCTCGGCCGCGAAGGCGCCTCCGACAAGCGCATGCGAGGATTCGCCTGATTTGATGCGGTAGAAGGCGGTCTCGACGGCGGATATGCCGGCTGCTTCCTCGCCCATGAAGGTGCGCGACGAGCCGGTAACCTTGTGCACGATCGAGATATTGCCGGCGAGCAGGTTGGAAAGCTGGGCGAGGAACAGCGTCGGCCTTAGCTCGGTCGTCAGCTTCTCGTTGAGCAGCAATTCGCGGTCATTGCGCTTCAGCGCCTCATCGACGATCAATGTGTCGACATTGATATCGCGCTCGCCGCCGCCGGCCGCCACGATCATATCCATCGTGCCGCAGGCCTCGATATCATCCTTGAAGCCGGCATCGTCGAGCGCAAGGCCGGCGGCGAAAACGCCGATGCGCTGCCAGTTCTCCATCTGCCGCTGGTCGCCGCGTTTGGCGATCTGCTGCGACCAGTCGATCTCGGGCAGCGGATGCACCGGATAGGGCTTGAACTTTTCGGTCTCGACGATCGCTCTAGGCGCACTGGCGGCAGAAAGCAGCGCGATATGCGCGTCCTTGCCGACGCCCTGACAGGTGACGATGCCGATGCCCGAGATGACGACGTCGTTTGCAGCCTTGCTCATCCAATCACTCCCTGCGCCGCGATCGCTTCGAGAAGCCCGATCTCGCCGGCACGTTTCTTCACGATATCGCCGAGCGGCACCTCGGAAAACGGCATGGTGCGCAGTTTCAATTGCGCATCGCAGACCTTCTTGCCGCCGCTGGTGATCTTAGCCTTGGTGACCGCGAAACCCGAACCGTCATGCTCGAGCACCGCCTCAATGTCGAGCACGGCTTCCGGTTCGACGAAAGTGCGCATCTTGGCGCCGTCGACCGTCATCAGGAAGGGCATGGCGGCAAAATTGGTGACGGCAAGCACCAGCATGCCGGAGGCCTGCGCCATGGTCTCGATCAGGAGCACGCCGGGAACGAGCGGCATGCCGGGAAAATGACCCTCGAAGACGGGGCTCTTGGCCGGCACGACGGATCGCGCCTTAAGCGTGCCCTTCTTCAGGTCCACCGCTTCGACGCGGTCAATCATCTGGAAATATTCCAGCAGCATTCGGATCCTCCGGCCCGACAGGCCAGATCCGCCCGCCGGTGACGCCTAAAGCGCGTCTGGTTCGCACTTTAGGTCTTTGTTTTTATGCATGCCGTTGTCCCAAAACCGCTGCGCACTTTTGGGCGGCACGCACTAGTTAGGAACGAAACCGCCCAGCCGCCATATTCACGGCGGCAGGGCGTTCAAAAAAGACTGATATGTCGCTCAGGCCTTGGCTGCTTTGAGCTCGTCGATCTTTGCGCAGAGGTTCTTCAGCACGAAGTATTCTTCGGTGGAAACCTTGCCTTCGTTGACTTCCTGCGTCCACTTTTCGAGCGGGATCTTGATGCCGAATTCCTTGTCGATCGCAAACACGATGTCGAGGAAATCGAGGCTGTCGATACCGAGGTCGTCGATCGTATGGCTCTCCGGCGTGATCGTCGCGCGGTCGATCTCGCTGGTTTCTGCAATAATGTCGGCAACTTTGTCGAATGTAGCGGTCACGCGCTGTACCTCATGAAATGACGATTTAAACCCCCTCATAGGCAAATCCATTTCAAAAGCCAATGCTTTCATCCCGGCGTTGCGGCAATTTGCCGGCTGGGTGTTGCCTAAACAGCAATGGAATGCCGGCATTTGCCGTCACCCGAACAGGCGTCGAAGCGGAAGGCGAGGCCTCTGTGGAAGGCCCGCCCGCCGGCAGATCGGAGAAGCCGTCCGAATCAAACCCATGGATGGCCCTCGCACCGGGGCAAGCGCGGTTCCCGACAAAACCCACGGGCGGGCATGCTTTGATCTAGATCAAACAGCGATCCCGGAAAAATTGATAATCCTCAAGCGGCGCTGGGGCATGCTGGCGATGCCGGACGCGCCAGTCGTGCCAGCCATACGAGATTTCAAAAGGGATCAGGACATGGATATTGCCCGCAGCGAGCCTTTCGAGACCGGCACTCCCGTCGCTTGCGCTTCCTGCCAGGCGCGGCACGGCGCCGTCTGCGGCGCCGTGTCGAGCGGTCAATTGAGAGAGCTCAACCGCCACTCTCTGCGCCGCAAGATCGGGGCCGGCTGCGAGATCATCGCCCAAGGGTCGGAAAGCTCTTTCTATTCGAACATCGTGCGTGGGGTGGTGAAGCTCTGCAAGGTGATGCAGGACGGGCGCCAGCAGATCGTCGGTCTGCAATTCGCCCCAGATTTCGTCGGCAGACCCTTCATCCGTGAAAGCTCGCTGTCGGCTGAGGCTGCGACCGATGCCGAAATCTGCGTCTTTCCCCGCAACCTGCTCGACCGGATGATATCTGAGACGCCGGAGCTGCAGCGCAGTCTGCACGATCAGGCGCTAAAGGAGCTGGACGCCGCGCGCGAATGGATGCTGACCCTCGGCCGGCGCACCGCAGGCGAGAAAGTCGCAAGCCTGCTTTACCTGATCGCCACACACGCCGAACCGCAGACCGCCACGAGCACCGATTTCGACCTGCCGCTGTCCCGCGCCGAGATTGCCGATTTTCTGGGGGTAACGATCGAAACCGTCAGCCGCCAGATGACCAGGCTGCGCAAGAGCGGCGTCATTCGCATCGAGAACTTCCGACATATCATCGTGCCCGACATGGATGAGCTGGAGCGAATGATCAGCGCATAGAACGCGGATCCGGGATCAGCGCGCAAAACGGATCAGATGCCGAATTCGGGGTCTGGCGCTGAGCCGAGATCAGCGCGTGATCACGACGCGGGTATTGGCAAGGCCGGCCTGTCGCGCCAGCGAGAAAAACTGGGCGGCGTTATCGGGATGCAGGCGAACGCAGCCATGCGAGGCCGGCGTACCCAGACGCTTCAAATCGAAGGTGGCGTGAACGGCGTAACCGCCGTTGAAGAACACCGCAAACGGCATCGGCGCATTGTCGTATTTGCGCGAGCGATGATCGCGCGACAGCCACTTGGCGCTCCACGAACCGGTTGGCGTGATATAGCCGTTGCGCGCGGTCGAGACCTTCCAGCGATACTTGACGAAGCCGTTCTCGGAAACGGTCATCATCTGCTTGCCGATGCTGACATTGGCGACCAGCGTTGCTGCCTCAGCGGCAACGGGAGAAAACTGCAGCAATAAACTTGCGGCCGCGGCCGCCAAAATCTTCTTCATCATAACCCCTCTTCGAATTCGCGCAGCTTAATTGCGCCCTCACGAAAGAGAGACTACGGCAATACTTATTATATTGCTTTAATCCGAATGGTAATCACAATTCTAACGAACCAAAAAGCGGGAGCTGGCGCCGGAAGACAGCGGCGCCTGCCTCACTGGAGTTTGCGCGCCGACGAAGGCTTCTTGAGTCCTTGGTAGGCCTTATTCATCTTCTCGCGGATCGAGGCCATCGTGCCGAGATTATGCCCGCAGGCCGCACACGTGATGATGTCGGTCTCCCGGATCTCGGGGCGCTCGAACTTCATCTTGGTGCTCTTGCACTTCGGGCACGGTAATTCAACCTGAACTGTCATCGCTCTGCTTCCGGTCTGGTGGAGGTAGGAGGCGGTTGGAATAAACGTTTGAGCGGGAGCTGTCTACCGGGGAGCGTGCCGTGTGAGCCCCCCTCTGCCCTGCCGGGCATTCCCCCACAGGTGGGGAGATTGGCTGGGCGCAACTGTTTCCCCAAACAACGACGGCATTGCCGTTCTCTGCCGGCAGAAAGTGACCGACGATCCAACCTCCTGCCGATCTCCCTCCTTGTGGGGGAGATCGGCAGGGCAGAGGGGGGTGCCGCGGCACAACCCTACATCCCGCCCCATGGATCAAACTACAGAAAACACAAAAACAGCCCGAAGGTGATGCCGGCGAGTACCATGCAGCTGGCATAAAACACCGATACGCCGTCCTCGATGTCGCCCGACGTCGCCATGTCGCGGCCGGCGTCGTTGATCATCGGTTCGCGCACGATGACGCCGCCATAGATGCGCGGCCCGGCGAGCTGGACGTTCAGCGCGCCAGCCATGGCCGCCTCCGGCCGGCCGGAATTCGGCGAGCGGTGCAAGGCCCCGTCGCGCATCGCCACGCGGATCGCCTCACGGCCGGCGCTTGTTCCCCGCCGGATCCAGGCGCCGGCGGCAATCAGCAGGATGGAGAGGCGCGCGGCCGGCCAGTTGGCGACGTCGTCGAGCCGGGCGGCAGCCCAGCCGAAGTCGATGTATTTTTCCGACTTATGGCCAATCATCGAATCCGCCGTGTTCAGCATCTTGTAGGCGAAGAGCCCCGGCAGGCCGAAGACGGCATACCAGAGCGCCGGCGCAACGACGCCGTCGGAGAAATTCTCGGCGAGGCTTTCGATCGCCGCGCGGCAGACGGCTGGCTCGTCCAGCGTCTCGGGATCGCGTCCGACGACGCGGGAGACGGCGGCCCGCCCGCCGGCAAGCCCCTCGTCGCGCAGTGCGAGGGCAACGGCCGCGACGTGATCGGCAAGGCTTTTCTGCGCCAGGAAGATCGCCACCAGCCCGGTCTCCAGCAAGATGCCGACAAGGCCGAACAGCGCGAAGAACCGGTTGAACACAAAGCCTGCGGCCACCGTCAAAAGAAGCAGCGCCAGGATGGCGGCGATACCGTTCATTCGGCGTTGCGAACTCGTGAGGCTTGCTGGGTTGAGCTGCCGGTCGGCATAGGAGATCGCCGCGCCGAAGACGACGACGGGATGCGGCATCCGCGACCACAGCCATTGCGGATCGCCGACGATCCGGTCGAGCAGCAGCGCCAGAAGCAGTACGAGAAGGTTTTCGTCGATCGTCATCGCTCAAATCTCTGAAGGGCTTCGCCAAGCCGCCTGTCTGCCGCCGGATCGGGCGTCAACCCGAAACGTAGCCAATTCGGCGCATACTCGAACTTGCGGACGAGAATATGATGGCGGCAGAGATGCATGTAAATGTCGCCGGCTCTCGCATCGGCGACAAGGGTGAAGAGTGCCGTTCCTCCAGCCATCCGCACCCCCCCGCCCTTCAGCACCGCATGCTGGCCGGTGCAACGTTCATTGATGCGGCTGCGGATAGCAGAAACGTCCGATCGCAGCAGCGAACCGGCAATCGAAAGGGCCGGTCCGGAGACCGCCCAAGGTCCGAGCCAGTCTTCGAAACGCGCGAGAATATCGCCGCGCGCAATCGCAAAGCCGAGCCGGAGGCCGGCAAGTCCAAAGAACTTGCCAAAGGAGCGGAAGATGATGAGATTGGTAAGCTGCGGCGCACGGGATGCAAGACTGAGCGCTGGATCCGTATCACCGAAGGCTTCATCGACGACGAGAAGCCCGCCTGCTGCCTTCATCCTGTCGTGCAGAGCAATCAGTGTTTCGGCCGGCCATACCCGTCCGTCAGGATTGTTCGGATTGACGACGACGGCCAGCCTATGCTCGATCCCGATCGCGGCGAGATTATCGACAGCGTCGACGGTAAAGCCGCCCGAGGTGAAGGCGCGCGCATACTCGCCATAGGTTGGCGATACCACGGCGATCCTATTGTCCGTCACGGCGATCCTATCGTCCGTCGCGACAACCCTATTGTCCGTCACATCGACTTGCTCATCCGCGACGCCAACCAGCCTGCCCGCCTCGACCAGGCGTGGCAGAAGCTGGATCACCGATTGTGTGCCGGGCACTGGTAGCGGCAGAATCTCGCCGCTGCCGTAGTGGTCGCGCGCCGCGCGCCTTGCCTCATCGATGAGGTGCCGGTCCGGCAGGCGGTGCCAGGCTCGCGCCGGAATGTCAGGCAGCGCGACGGGGCACGGATTGATGCCTGTGGAAAGATCGAGCCAGTCTTCCGGCCTGCCGCCGAAGGCGGCGGCAGCGGCGGTGATGCCGCCGCCATGGGCGACCGGTGCGCTCATGCGGAGGCTCCGGCAAGGTCGATCAGATGCATGTAGGAGCCCGCCACCTGCTCGCGCCGCAGCCCGGCCATGCCGAGATCGGTTCCGAGCGCATCCTGTACCTGAAACAGCCGCTTGCCCTCGCCCTCTGAGACGACGCTGGAATAGTGGAATTCATGGGCCGTCATCATCCGTGCGAAGAAGGCGCCGTCGAGCGGCACAACTCGGCGATAGCCAAGATGGCGCTTTCGCTCCGCATAGCTGGTGACGACCGGCAGCAGGCCGAGCATCTGATGGCGCTTGCTCTCCGCATCGATCAACCCGTCGCCAAGCACCATGTAGCCGCCGCACTCGCCGTAAATCCTGATGCCGCGCGCTGCCGCATCGAGCATGCCGGTGCGGAAATTCTGTGCCTCTGCCAGCTGCCCGGCATGCAACTCGGGATAACCGCCGGGCAGATAGATCGCATCGGCATCGCCAGCCGGCGCCTCGTCGGCGAGCGGCGAGAAAAAGGAGATCGCAGCACCCCGGCGGCGCCAGCCGAGCAGCATATGCTCGTAGGAAAAGGCAAAGGCGACATCGCGGGCCACGGCGATGCGTGCGCCCAGCGGCGGCAGCCGGTCGATATTGGCGGCCGATGGCCGGTTGAGCCCCTGCTTTGCAATGCGCAGCAGGAATTCGAAATTGCATTCCTCGGAGACCGCATCCGCGGCATGGTCGATGAAAGCGTCGAGCGTGGCATGTTCGCCGGCCTGGACCAGCCCGAGATGGCGCTCTGGCAAAGAAAGCCGTTTGTCGCTGCCGATGACGGCGATGACGGGCATGCGGATCGCCTCCAGCGCCTGTCGCAGCATCGCTTCGTGCCGGCCGCTGCCGACCTTGTTGAGGATGACGCCGGCGACGCGGACATCGGCACGGAAACCGGCAAAACCGGAAACGAGCGGCGCCACCGACTGCGACATGCGCGAGGCGTCGACGACCAACACCACCGAAAGCCCGAGCTGAGCGGCAAGGTCGGCCGCAGTTCCCCTTCCGTCGGCGGCTCCGTCGAAAAGCCCCATCATCGCCTCGATGACGAGGATGCGGTCGCCGGAACGATGAAGGGCGGCATTGGCCGAGATCAATTCCCCACGCATCGCCCAGGGATCGAAATTCAGGCAGAGCGTGCCGCTCGCCGCCGCATGGAAGGCGGGATCGATATAGTCGGGGCCGGCTTTGCCGGGCGCGACCGCAATGCCGCGCCGGCGAAGCGCTCGGAGCAACCCGAGCGTTACCGTCGTCTTGCCGGCGCCGGAGGAAGGGGCTGCGATCAGGAGGCCGCTCATGCCCGCACCTTGCCGGGCCGGCGAAACGGATCGGGCTGCAGCCGCCGTCCAGCGAGTGCGCCGAGCCAGTCGAGCGAGGCCCTCAGCCGCACCACCTCGCCAACGACGACCACCGCCGGCGGCTCCAGCCCGGAGACAGCCACAGCCTCGGTCGCCTCTCCGAGCGTCGTCTCCAGCACCTGCTGCCGGCCGGTGGCGGCATTGCAGACGAAGGCAACGGGCTCAGACGGCAGCCGGCCGGCGGCCATCAGGCGGGCGCTGATCTCGGCGATATGCTTCATCGCCATGTACATGACGATGACGGGCGAGCCGCGGCCGATTGCCTCCCAGTTGATCCGGTCGGGCACGATGCCGGAGGAATCATGGCCGGTGAGGAAGGTCACGGCATGGTTTATGTCGCGATGCGTCACCGGGATGCCGGCATAGGCAAGCCCGCCGATACCGGCAGTGATGCCGGGAACGATGCGGAAAGGGACGTTGTGCTCGACCAGCGTCAGCGCCTCTTCACCGCCGCGGCCGAAAACGAAGGGATCGCCGCCCTTCAGCCGCAGCACCCGCTTGCCGGCGCGCGCCAGTTCCACCAGCCGCAACGAGATATCGCGCTGTTTCGCCGAAGGCTTGCCGCCGCGTTTACCAGCATATTCCACCAGCGTTTCGGGCCGCGCCAGCGCCAGGCATTCCTCGTTGACCAGCGCATCGTGGACGATGACGTCGGCCTCGGAAAGCCCCTTGGCGGCAAGCAGCGTCAAAAGGCCGGGATCGCCGGGGCCGGCGCCGACGAGCCAGACGCTGCCCGACTCCAGCGCCGGAAGATGGGAGAATGCGGCATCGATCATTCTGCTGATCTAGGCCCCGCAAAGGCCAAGGTCAACGCCGCGCCCATCACCTCACTTGAAGTTGCTGAGATGACCATGTCTCACTTTGCGAAGTGGCGGATTCGAATTCTCGAAAAACCCGCACAACAATATGAATATATTATCGTATATCGAAAGCCGGCGCGATGCGCCGGCTCTCCCATCCGTCAGGCTGCAAGCAGCGTGTTGCGGATGAGGTCGAGGACCTTCTCCGATTCAATACCGGTGCAGACGACCTGGCTCGGCAGCCCATCCCAAGCGCCGTCAGGCGGAAAACGCCGGGCGTCCGGCCTAACGATCGTCTGACCGTCGGCAATGCCGCCGCAGACGACGCGCACCGCACCCGAGATCGACGAGAACAGCTCCGGCACCACGACATAGACGCAGGCGCAACTGTCATGCACCATCATGCCGTCTTCAACCGCGTGCTTGTAGAAATCGATGTAGGACTGCGAGAGCGCGTCGAGCTGCTTGACTGCTTTGTCACCCCTGGCCGCCATCTCGCCGAGATAGCTGCGGCTCATCGTGGTGATCGCGGTGACGTCGAGGCCGATGACGGCGACCTTCCAGGGCGCGGTCATGACGATGTCGGCAGCTTCGGGATCACCGTGGATATTGGCCTCGGCGACCGGAGAGACATTGCCCGGCACATAGAAATTGCCGCCCATGATGACGACGTCCTTGGCCAGCGTCGCAATCTCGGGATCTTCCTTCAGCGCCAGCGCCAGGTTGGTCATTCGGCCAACGGCGACGAGTCGCACTTCGCCCGGATGGGCGCGCACCGTGTCAATGATAAAGCGATGCGCCGGGCGCGGATCGAGCGGCAGGTCGATCGTCTCGGGCACGTCGATACCACCGAGGCCGTTCTCGCCATGCACCATGGCCGGCCATGGCCGCTCCGCGCGCGCGGAATCGATGGTGACGCTGGCGCCTTTGGAAACGGGTGCCGGGATATTCCATTCGCGCTTGAGGAAGAGCGCATTGCGCGTCGTCGTCTCGACCGAGGCGTTGCCGAAAACCGTGGTGATGCCGAGAAGGTCGATTTCGGGATGACGATGCAGGAAGAGAAGCGCCATGGCGTCATCGACGCCAGGGTCAGTGTCATAAATGACCTTGTGCATGAGATATCCTCTAGATGTGAACCGTGAAGCAGCCGGACGGCGCCGCGCGTTGGCGCCATCATAGCGCCAGAGAATGATGCTGAAAAGTGTGAGCGGTTTTCAGACGACATCATCCTCTATTTTATTGATTTGATACAGATTCTGCGACCCGCTGCGCCAATGCCGCCGTCGCATGCGCAGATTTGATCTTGGCAACGGCAAGCTCGGCCGAGGCGCCCGCTGCCGCTAGTGCTGCCGCCTCCGCAACGCCATGGCAGCCGACGCGGGCAAAGACGATCTCCGACGGGTTCTTCAGCCGCGGCGTCTCCCCTTCCAGCCGTGCGGCGGTAAAGAATACCGCCGGCACCGAGAAATGCGCCGCCACCGCAAGCACCGCCGGCTCGTTCTTACGGGTATAGATCGAGGCAACGGCCGCCAGTGCCTCCCCGCTGACCCCGGCCTTACGAAGCGCCTGTTCGGCTAGAGCCAGCACCTCCTGTGCCGGTGCACCACGCTCGCAGCCGAGCCCGAGCACCAGGCGCCGAACGATGTCGAATCGGACTTCATCCATGACGAACAGCCCACAAAGATTCCAACAGAGACTCTCTCACGTGAATGTTTAGCGCAGAGCGCGAGGCCCACAACGTTGCCCGCGCGCTTTGCCGACGGGAGCCGGTCCTGATGTTCAGAACTCCACGCCCGGCTGGCCCTTGATGCCGGAGCGGAAGGGGTGTTTGACGAGCTCCATCTCGGTCACCAGATCGGCGATGTCGATCAATTCTTCCTTGGCGTTGCGCCCCGTCAGCACGACGTGTGTCATGGCCGGCTTCTCGCTCTTCAGGAAGGCGACGACATCGTTGATATCGAGGTAGTCGTAGCGCAGTGCGATATTGATCTCGTCGAGCAGCACCATGGAATTGCGCTCGTCGCGGATCAGCTCCTTGGCCTTTTCCCAGGCAGCCGACGCTGCGGCGACATCGCGGGCGCGGTCCTGGGTTTCCCAGGTGAAGCCCTCGCCCATCGTGTGGAACTGGCAGAGATCGGAGAAATGCTTCTCGATCAGGTCGCGCTCGCCGGTCCACATCGCGCCCTTGATAAACTGCACGACGGCCGACGGCTTGCCGTGGGCGATATGGCGGAAGATCATGCCGAAGGCGGCAGACGACTTGCCTTTGCCCTTGCCGGTGTGAACGATGATCAGGCCCTTGCCATCGGTCTTGGTCGCCATGATCTTGTCGCGCGCGGCCTTCTTCTTCGCCATCTTCTCGGCATGGCGGGCGTCGTCCTTGCCAACTCCGCCTTCTGCGATCTCGCTATCCGGGGTCTCGTCGCTCATTGGGTCACCTCATTCTGTTGTCTGGCTAGAGCATGATGCCGAAAAGTGTGAGCGGTTTTCGGACGACATCATGCTCTATTTTTTTGATTTAAGTCGAACCGGGCCGAATTGCTGCGCGGCGTCCAGAGACTGCGGTCGATCGCTTCGAGCAGCCGCTTCTTCATCTCGCCAAATGCCGCCGGGTTCTTCTCGATCATGAAATCGCGCACGCCGGGATCGGCGACGAAGGCCTGGTAAACCGCCTCGAAATGATGTTCGCCGACCGCACCTGTCGTTGCTGCGAAGGCAAAGAGATAATCGACGGTGGCGGCGATCTCGGCTGCCCCCTTGTAGCCGTGGCGCATGACGCCCGCGATCCATTTCGGGTTGACGACGCGCCCACGCACGACGCGGCCGATCTCCTCTTCCAGCGAACGGATTACCGGCTTTTCCGGTCTGGAATGGTCGTTGTGATAGATCGAAGGGCGCGCGCCGGCGAGCTGCTCGGCGGCGGCGGCCATGCCGCCCTCGAACTGGTAATAGTCGTCGCTGTCGAGCAGGTCGTGCTCGCGATTGTCCTGGTTCTGGATGACAGCCTGCACCGAGCGCAGCCGCTCCTCGAACAGGCCGCGTTCGGCCCTGCCCTCCTCGCCGGCACCATAGGCATAGCTGCCCCAGACAAGATAGGCCTCGGCGAGATCGGCGCGCCGCTCCCAGCCCTTTTCATCGATCAGCGCTTGCAGGCCGGCGCCGTAAGCGCCGGGTTTCGAGCCGAAAACGCGGTAGCCCGCCCGGCGTTTTGCCGAGACTTCGTCGAGGCCGGCGGCACCAAGCCTTGCCGCCTCGCCGCGCATGCGCTCGGCAATGGGATTGTCGGCAGCATCCTCCTCCAGCGCGCCGACGGTGCGGATCGCCTTGTCGAACAGCGCGATCTGCTCGGGAAAGGCATCCCGGAAGAAGCCGGAAATGCGGAGCGTCACGTCAACGCGCGGCCGCTCGAGCATTGCCGGCGGAACGATCTCGTAGCCGGTGACACGGCGCGAACTCATGTCCCAGAGCGGCTTGACGCCGATCAGCGCCAGCGCCTGGGCGATATCGTCGCCGCCGGTGCGCATGTTCGACGTGCCCCAGGCCGTTAGCCCGAAGGAGACAGGCCATTCGCCGTGATCCTGCACATAGCGGCGCACCAGCAGCTCCGCCGATTTCTTGCCGAGTTCGTAGGCAGCCGGCGTCGGCACGGCGCGGCTGTCGACGGAGTAGAAATTCCGTCCGGTCGGCAGCACATCGGGCCGCCCGCGCGTCGGCGCGCCGGAGGGTCCGGGCGCGACAAAGCGGCCGTCGAGACCGGCGAGCAGGCCTGCGATCTCGGCGGGGCCGCAGGCGAGAATGGAGGGTTTGAGGCGGGTTTCGATTTCGGAGAGCACCACCCGTGTCGCCTTCCAGTCCTCGGGGCATTTGCTCTCGCCGGAAACGAACTTCGCCGCCAGCAGTTCGATGCGCTCGACGGTGTCGCCGTTGGTTCGCCATGGGGTATCGAGGAGGTCAGCGAGGATCTCAGAACGTGGCCCGGTCCAGATGGCGGCCATGTCGGTGTCGAGAGGGTCGAAAGAAGGCCCCTCCCCAACCCCTCCCCACAGGTGGGAGGGGCTTGCTGGGCGCCCCGTCTCAACATCCGCTTTGGCAATACGGGCTGCAGCAAGCGCAGAGGTAAGTCCCTCCCCCTTGTGGGGAGGGGTTGGGGAGGGGTCCTTCAGCTGGGAGAGATCTTTCACCGCATCTCCAGCAATCGCCCGCTGCAAGCTCGCATCACCGCCCTCGCCAAGCCCGCGCGGCACCCGCGCCAGCGCCACAGTGAGGTCGGTCAGCAGCCGCCCCTCGGGCGAGACCCCAAACACATGCAGCCCATCGCGGATCTGCATTTCCTTGAGGTCGCAGAGATAGGCATCGAGCTTCTTCAGCGCCTCGCCCTCGCTTTCGCCCTTGGCGATACCGGCATCCCGGTCGAGACCGATATCGGTCACGAGATCGAGGATCTGGCGGCTGAGCAGCCGGATGCGGCGGGGATCGCCGCCGGATGCCTCGTAATATTCGTCGACCAGCGCCTCCAGATCCTTCAGCGGCCCATAGCTCTCGGCCCGCGTCAAAGGCGGCGTCAGATGATCGATGATCACAGCAGCACTTCGGCGCTTGGCCTGCGTACCCTCGCCCGGATCGTTGACGATGAAGGGATAAAGGTGCGGCAGCGGTCCGAGGATCGCCTCGGGATAACAGCTTTCAGACAGCGCCAGCGCCTTGCCCGGCAGCCATTCGAGATTGCCGTGCTTGCCCATATGGATGACGGCATGCGCACCGAACTCGCGGCGCAGGAAAGCGTAGAAGGCGAGATAACCGTGCGGCGGCACGAGATCCGGCGAATGATAGCTCTCTTTCGGATCGATATTATAGCCGCGCGCCGGCTGGATGCCGACGAGGACCTCGCCGAAGCGCGCGAAGGGCAGGGCGAAGACGCCCTCGCGAAAATACGGATCGTCTTGCGGGCTTCCCCAGCGGGCTCTCACCTCATTCTGAATCTTGTTAGGAAGAGATTCCAGGAAGCTGTGGTACGAACTCAGGGAAAGCGTCTCGCGGATGATCTTTCCGTCGGAACCGGAATTGGTCGGCCCTTCCATCAGATGGCGGATCAGCACATCGCCGTCGGCGGGAATCTCGGCGACCGGATACCCCGCCGCCCGCATGGCGCGAAGCACCTCGATGGTGCCGGCTGGCGTATCCAAGCCGACGCCGTTGCCGAGCCGACCGTCGCGGTTCGGATAATTCGCCATGACGAGCGCGATGCGCCGGTCGCCGGCGGAAGTCTTCCGCAGCCGTGCCCAATTGCCGGCGAGCTCCGCCGTATAACGCACACGGCCGGCGTCGGCCTGGCTGGCGACGATATTCGTCTCGACGGCAGCATCGTAGCGCGCCGCCGTCTTGAAAGAGACCGCCCGCGCCAGCACCCGACCGTCGACTTCAGGCAGCGCCACGTTCATGCCGAGATCGCGCGCCGACAAGCCTTGCGAAGAAGCCGCCCATGCCTCCCTCGACGAGGCCGACAGGATCGCCTGCAGCACGATCGCCTCATTCGCCTCCAGCACCGTCGGCTGCCGGTCCGCCCCCGGTGCCGAGACCGCAAAGCCCGTCGTGTTGATGACGACATCAGGTTTCAGCGCCGAAAATACGCTTTCGAGAATGCCTGTCGAAACCGGATCTTTGAGACTATAGGCAAAGACCGGCAGCGGCCGCAGGCCGAGTGTCATCAGCGCTTCGATCAGAGCTTCGATCGGCCCAGTCTCGCCGCTTTGGACGAGGGCGCGGTAGAAGCTGATGGCGACGATGGGTTGGGATCCTGCGTCTGCCACCGGGTTCGGGATACCCCCCTCTGTCCTGCCGGACATCTCCCCCACAAGGGGGGAGATCGGCAAGTCGCTAGGGCTTCGCACAAGAGAAACGTTGGAGGATGCCGCACCTTCGGCCGAGGAGATGGAGCGAGACTTCTCATCCCTGATCTCCCCCCTTGTGGGGGAGATGTCCGGCAGGACAGAGGGGGGTGCCACACCCAAAGACATCTGTGCAGGCGTCGCAACAGTCCGCCGCCACGCCTCGACCCCGATCACCCCCCGCCGCGGCCACCAAATACCTGCCTTCATCAGCGGCACCGCCGGCGCCGGCTTTTCGCCATCCGCCAGCATCGCCTCGGCATAATCAAGAAACGCCTGCGTATTGGCATCGCCGCCCTCGATCAGATAGGCCCAGAGCGCATTGAGATCGTCGAGATCAACATTAGAGAACGGCACCAGCCCCGCATCCGGCCTGGCATCGCCCGGCAGCACGGCGATCAGGGCACCGGCGCGGGCGGCTGCCGCATGCAGCGCTTCCAGCGCATAGTGGAAATAGCTGGCGCCGCCGAGCGCACGCACGATGATCATCTTCGCATGCCGCGCGGTGCGCTCGACATAGGTGTCGACCGACATCGGGTGCTTGAGGCTCATCAGGCTGGCGAGTCGCAGCGAAGGTGCTGTCCGGCGATCGCGATAGGCGGCGGCGATCGCGGCAAGCTCGCTGTCGGCCGCCGACAGAAACAGGATATCGCCCGGGGACTGCCCGAGGTCGATTGCCTCCTCACCGTCGCTGATCGTCCCTTGTTGAGCCAGAAGCAGATGCATCGGGTTACGCCAGCGCTTCGATCGCCGCCCTCACCGCGCCCTGATCCATTTCGTGCAGGCCGATGACGACGAGCCGCGTGGCGCGCTTTTCGCCAGTTGCCCAGGCGCGGTCGAAATAATGGTCGATGCGGCTGCCAACGGCCTGGAGTTGCAGGCGCATCGGCTTGCCCGAGACGTCGACGAAACCCTTGAGGCGCAGCACGTCATGGGCTGAAATAACAGTCTTCAGGGACTCGATGAAGCCAGCGGGATCGGCAACAGAGGCAAGCTCGACAACGAAGCTGTCGAATTCGTCATGATCGTGCGGCGCACCGTCCTCATGCTCCAGCTCGTGATGCGACTTGCGATTGGCGACATCGTCCTCCGTGCCGATGCCGAGGCCGAGCAGGATGCCGGCCGACACCTCGCCATTCCGTGCTTCGATCATGACCGGCTTACGGACGGTGCGGGAAGCGACCTCGTCGCGCACCCTGATAAGGCCGGCAGCATCGATCAGGTCTGTCTTGTTGAGCACGATGAGGTCGGCGCAGGTGAGCTGATCCTCGAACAGTTCCTCGATCGGGCTTTCGTGATCGAGCGATTCATCCTCCGCGCGGCGCGCATCGACCGCATCATGGTCGTCGGCAAAACGGCCGGCGGCGACGGCGGCGCTGTCGACCACCGTAATGACGCCATCGACGGTCACCTGGGTGCGAATATCGGGCCAGTTGAAGGCGGCGACCAGCGGCTGCGGCAGGGCAAGGCCCGAGGTTTCGATGACGATATGGTCGGGCCGATGTTCGCGTTCCAGCAGCTTGGTCATCGTCGGGATGAAATCGTCGGCGACGGTGCAGCAGATGCAGCCATTGGTGAGTTCGATGATGTCGTCCTCGGTGCAATTCTCCGCACCGCACCCCTTCAACACATCACCGTCGACGCCGAGATCGCCGAATTCGTTGATAATAAGCGCAATCTTCTTGCCGCCGGCATTGGTGAGCAGGTTGCGGATCAGCGTCGTCTTGCCGGCGCCGAGGAAGCCGGTGATCACGGTTGCGGGAATCTTCTGCTGGTTCACGGACTTAACCCTTCATTTTCAACGGCAGGCCTGCCGCGATGAAATAAACTTCGGCGGCCTTCGCCGCGATCGATTGGTGCAAGCGGCCGACATGATCGCGAAAATCCCGCGCCATGCGATTGTCGGGCACGATGCCGAGGCCGACCTCGTTGGAAACGAAAACGAGCCGCGCCTTCGCGGCAGGCAGAAAATCGGCAAGGGCAGCAAATTCCGCCGCCATGTCCCGCTCCTCCATCATCAGATTGGTGACCCAGAGCGTCAGACAGTCGACGAGCACGATGCGCCCCTCGCCGTCAATGGCGGTGAGCTTGCCGACGAGATCGAGCGGCTCCTCATGCGTCGTCCAGGACGGGCCGCGGTCGGCCTGGTGTCGGGCGATGCGCGCCTGCATCTCCTCGTCCCACGCGCGGCCGGTCGCGAGATAGTGGCGATCCAGATCGGTCGCGGTGACGAGGTCTTCGGCGAAACGGGATTTGCCGGAACGTGCGCCGCCGAGGATGAAGACGGTGTTGGATGGGGAGGCCGTCATGCGAAAGCGGCCTCCAGAGGAAACGCAACGTTCCACCACGCTCCCTCATTCCTGTGCTCGTCACAGGAATCCAGCCACGGCGCGTCCGCGCCGTGAATGACTCTGTGCTGTCGTGAAATGATTCTTTCGCGCCCAAGGACTTGGGCGCACTGGATTCCTGTGACCAGCACAGGAATGAGGGAGGAGAGGAAAGTGCCTCGCACATGCACCGAGCCACAGGTCTCAACCCGTCTTTCGATCCCCCCTCGCGAATGAGAGGAAGCGAGGCGCCCCCGCACATCTCTTCTCCCCAGCGGGGAGAAGGTGCCGGCAGGCGGTTGAGGGGGTGAGCGGCGAAGCCGCGAATGCACTGAGCGCAAGCGAAGGGCAATGATGAAGGGCGTGCCGTGCGGCCTCCTCATCCGACCCTTCGGGCCACCTTCTCCCCGCCGGGGAGAAGAGGAAGCAAATAGCGCCGCACCAGGCCGCGCCGAATTCAATCGTTCAGCCAAGACAACCTCCGTGCTGGCAACGGGCATAGTGCCCAGGTGTGGGCTTCTCGCCCGGCACGCATGGCAGGTCTCCTGGCTCGCGGTTATCGGCCGCGATCGGGGCAGACCGGAAACCGGTCGCCCTGATCGTGCCAGCGGATCATCCTCGCCTTCCCGGCCGCATCAGTGAAAAGGTGGACGATTCGTAGACTTGAGAGGCGTCCGACCCCGGTTGATCACCATGCATTTCCAGTGGCTTTTCCGGCATATCGCCTATCCTGCCCGCTTGCATGATTGCAAGCCGCCGGCCGGAAGGGCTTAGTGCCGGATGGAAGACCCTGACCGCTCTACAGTCGCGGGGTCGGCTGTGATGAAGGCGCCCGGCTTGGGTCCGCCCCGTCACATTCCCTTTTCATCCGGAAGGGCGTAACACCGATCCGGAACCATCCGTTATGTCAGGATGGTCAATCGACCATCCGTTATCGGGATGGTTAGGCAAGCGCAGGGGTGAAGTCAACCGACCTTGGCGGTCGACCAGTTGACGGCCAGCCGGTATGCTTGCTCCAACACGACTTACTCTACCTAAACATCGTCATTTATCAGAGACTTACGTCACAAATATTTATCCCGCCCGCCGAGTTTTCGCCGCAATTGCGTCGCAAGCGGACTGCGCGATCATCTCCGCCCTTGACCGGGCCTCTCCCCGCCTAGTTGTCTAGCCATGCTTATGAAATTGGATCGGCGCCGTTTCCGCGCGCTGCGTGTTTTCTTCGATCCGGGACGCCTGCGGGCGCTGACCCGCCGTAGCGAGGTCGGCCTGTCGCTGGCGGGCGCCGTCGTCGGCATCATCTCGGGTCTTGCCGTCACCGGCATGAGCTACGTCTCCAACGAGCTGCATCAGCTGGTCTTCGGCATCGCCGACAGCGAACGGCTGAGCGCGTCCGAGATCGAGAGCAAGATGCTGCTGCTCACCGCCCCCGTCATCGGCGGCGCCCTGCTCGGCCTGTTGCTTCTAGTGCTGGCGAAACGGCGCAAGAAGCCGATGGTCGACCCGATCGAGGCCAATGCGCTGCATGGCGGCCGCCTGTCCCTGACCGACAGCATCATCGTTGCCGTGCAGAACCTGATCTCCAACGGTTTCGGCGCCTCGGTCGGCCTGGAGGCCGGCTATACCCAGCTTGCCGCCGGCCTCGCCTCGAAATTCGGCCTGAAGCTGCAGCTACGCCGCTCGGACCTGCGCACCCTGGTTGGCTGCGGCGCGGCGGGCGCCATCGCCGCCGCCTTTAACGCGCCGCTGACCGGTGCTTTCTACGCTTTCGAGCTGATCATCGGCTCCTATACGATCGTCTCGCTGACGCCTGTCGTCGTCTCCGCCCTTGTCTCGACTCTGATCGCAAGGCTGCTTGCCGGCAGCGATTTCACCATCGATATCGGCAGCTTCGGCTCGGTCGTGCCGGCCGATTATATCCCAGCGCTGCTGCTCGGCACTTTCTGCGCCGGTGTCGGCATCCTGATCATGCAGGGCGTCGCTTTTGTCGAGGAGCTGGCGCGCAAGAGCTCAATCGCCCCACCCTTCCGTCCGGCACTCGGCGGCATCATCGTCGGGCTCTTGGCTATGATCTCGCCGCAAGTGCTCTCGGCCGGCCACGGCGCGCTACATCTCAATCTTTCCCGTGAGGTGGCAATCCCGACGCTAATCGGCCTTTTCCTCTTGAAATCCTTCGCCTCGGCGATCTCGATCGGCTCCGGCTTCAGGGGTGGGCTATTCTTCGCTTCGCTGTTCATGGGCGCGCTGCTCGGCAAGCTCTTTGCCTATTGTGGCCCCTACTTCGCCGATGCGACGCTGACGCCCGTCATCTATGCCGTGGTCGGCATGAGCTCGCTTGCCGTCGCCGTCATCGGCGGGCCGCTGACCATGACGTTCCTGGCGCTCGAAATCACCGGCGATTTTCCGATCACGGCGCTGGTGCTCGCTGCCGTCATCACCTCCTCCCTCGTCGTGCGCTCGACCTTCGGCTACTCCTTCGCCACATGGCGGTTCCATCTGCGCGGCGAAAGCATCCGCAGCGCCCACGACGTCGGCTGGATCCGCAATCTGACGGTCGACAAGCTGATGCGCGCCGACGTCAAAAAGGCGAAGGCGGGCATCACGCTGGAGGAATTCAAGCAGGCCTTCCCGATCGGCTCGACCCAGCGCGTCATCCTCGTCGAGGAGAGCGACAAATATGCGGGCTTGGTGCTGGTGCCGGAGATTTACGCCAACCCGACCGACGCTCAGGACGAGGGCAAGACGCTTGCCGATTTCATCCACTACCGCAACGACTTCCTGCAGCCGCAGATGAATGCCAGACAGGCGGCGGCGATCTTCGACAAGAGCGAAAGCGAAGCGCTCGCCGTCGTCAACAACCTGATCGAACGCAAGGTGATCGGCCAGCTCAGCGAAAGCTTTACGCTGCGCCGCTACAGCGAAGAACTCGACCGCCGCCGCCGCGAGGTCTCCGGCGAGATCTAAGCCGCTATGATCCGGGGCCGGCGAGCTTGAACACCTCTGCCCGCTTCGAAACGCCGCGCAATTCAAACGAACCCAGATACTCGCAGGCCACGGCGCAGGTGGTCGCGAAGCTCTCCGACATCAGCAGGTCTTGCTCTAGCGTGCCGCAGAGCTTTTCAAGCCGCGAGGCCTCGTTGACGGCCCTGCCGATCACCGTGAAATCGAGCCTGCCGCGGGCGCCAACGTTCCCGTAGAAAACCTCGCCGAGATGAAGGACGACATCGACGCCGATATCGGGGCCGCCGTTTTGCGTCCGCTCGCGGTTCAGCGCCTCGTTTGCTTTCAGCAGATTCTTCGCGGAAGCCAGCGCGGCCATGCAAGCCTTCTGTGGGTCGTCGGCGTCGGTCGGAAAGATCGCCAGCACGCTGTCGCCCATGAACTTGAGGATTTCGCCGGAATTTTCCTCGACATGCCGATCGATCAGCTCGAAATGTTCGTTCAGAAACCCGACGATCTCGCCGGGTTGATAGACCTCGGTCAAGGCAGTGAAATTTCTGAGGTCCGCAAGCAGGATCGCGGCATTGATGGAACCGCCCGTTCCCCTCTGGGTCTCCCCGGCCAGGATGCGCGCGCTCGTTCTGGCGCCGGTATAGACCGCGAGGATATCGGTGGCGGTTTTCGATGCCGCCACACGGTAAGCCGCCAGCCCCAGCGCTGGGACAAGCGCTTTGACTGTTGCCAGCTGATCATCGGAAAATCCGCCCGGCGCATCGCTGGTCAGCGAGAAGCCGAGCCCGCGTAGCGCGACTTCCTTCGGGAATTCGAAAAGGCTGACCACGTGGTCCGTGCCGCCGGCGAGCGCGAATTCCTTGAGCTGCGGATAGTCGAAACCTTCACCCTTCGCCAGTATCCAACGCCCCGTTCTTTCGCCGCGGCTCAACAGGTAGAATATCGGCGTTTTCTCGAAATTGCGCTCTTCCACGCTGCCATGCGCCGCATTTTCAAGGACCGTTGCACCGCCCCGGATGAAATTGGCCGAAACGCCGCGATACATAGGGTGAATGGATGGCATAGTGATGCTGGCCCTCCAGATGGGAAAGCCGTCCGCGATCAACCGGTCGCACAGGCCGGCGACGAGATCGCCAATATGCTCACTAGTGATTCCCTGTTCTATAAGCCACTGAATATGATCGTTAATTTTTGAATCTCCACATGACCGACGCAGTCTATCGTCGGAAATCGGGCAAATGGACGGCGATGACCAACGGGGGCGTTGCACGTCAACCAATAGTCGAGTCAGGCAGATATTTCTAGCCACGGACTCCGGCAACGACAACCACAGGCCAGAGGGAATGATACCTGCCGTTGCCGTCATTCGCCTGCCGACGAAGGGCAACGGAGAGTGCTGCAGAAATGAAGACGGTGCCGTAGCGCCTACGAATATCTCACATCCTGACCGTCATGCCGCCGTTGACCGTCAGCACATCGCCGTTGACGAAGGAAGCGGCGGCGCTTGCGAGAAACAGCGCCGCGCCGGCGATCTCGTCTGGGCGTCCCCAGCGCTGGACCGTGATGCGCTGGCGCACGAAGGGCATCAATTCCTCGTTCGCAGCCATCGCCGCATTCGTCTCGGTAGCAAACCAGCCGGGCGCAATCGCGTTGCTGGTGATGCCGTCCGGGCCGAACTCGACCGCCATGCCGCGCATCAGTCTGGTCAGTCCCTTCTTTGCTGCAGGGGGAACGCGGCGCGCCGCCACGATTCTCTTCTCCCCATCGGGAGTAGGTGCCGGCAGGCGGTTGAGGGGGTGAGCGGCGGAGCCGCGAATGCGCTGAGCGAAAGCGACGGGCAATCAATGACGTAGTGCCGCATCGCCCCCTCATCCGACCCTTCGGGCCACCTTCTCCCCGCTGGGGGGAAGAGGGAGCCAGCCGCGATCTTTGTCATCCCACAGACTAGGAACGATGCGGCAGCCGCCCACGACACACCCAGCCTAGCCAATCAACCCGGCCAGCCAGCGCGGATCGAGAAGACGTTCCAATTCTCCGGCGATCTCGTCGAGCGCCTGCTCGACGCTCTCGCGGTAATTCCTCCGCTCGCCTGATAGGCCGAAGCTTTGAAGCAGTCGGGCGCGGTAGGCGTCGCTGCCGAAGAGCCCGTGCAGATAGGTGCCCATGATCCGGCCGTCGGCCGACAGCGCCCCGTCGGGCGCGCCGTCGATGATTACCGAAGGCCGATTGCAATCCGGGCCGCGGGTGATGCCGAGATGGATCTGGTAGCCGGCGAGCGGCGCGTCATATTCGGTCGAGCGGGCTTGGCTGTTGCGCACGGTCTTTTCCGGTGCCATCTCAGTCTCGATGTCGAGCAGCCCGAGCCCCGGCGTCTCGAGCGTCCCGCCCTCGATGCCGAGCGGGTCGCGCACCATGCGGCCGAGCATCTGATAGCCGCCGCAGATGCCGATCACCCGGCCGCCGCGCCTGACATGCGCCTGGAGATCGCGGTCCCAGCCCTGCGCCCTGAAGTCAGCGAGATCCGATATCGTCGATTTCGAGCCGGGAAGCACAACGAGGCTCGCATCGGCAGGTATCCGCTCGCCTGATCGCACGAACACCAGTTCGACATCCGGCTCGGTCCTCAGCGGATCGAGATCGTCGAAATTGGCGATGCGCGGCAGCACCGGCACGGCGATCTTCAGCGCGCCCGCCCCGCCCCTCGCCAGCCGTTCGAGCACAACCGAATCTTCGGCCGGCAGGCGCGCAGCCCCCCTCAGCCACGGCACGACGCCAAAACACGGCCAACCGGTAAAACCCTCGATGGCGCGGATGCCCTCGTCAAACAGCGAGACGTCGCCGCGGAACTTGTTGATGATATAGCCTGCAATCATCGCCCGGTCGCCATCATCGAGGATCGCATGCGTGCCGACCAGCGAGGCGATGACACCACCGCGGTCGATATCGCCGATAAGCACGACCGGCACGCGGGCACGCGTCGCAAAGCCCATATTGGCGATATCGCCGGCCCTGAGATTGATCTCAGCCGGCGATCCGGCGCCCTCGACGATGACGAGATCGGCGCCATCGGCCACTCTTTCGAAGCTTTCGAGCACGGCGCCGAGCAACTGAGGCTTCAGCCGCTGATAATCGCGTCCTTTCGCCTGCCCAAATACCCTGCCCTGCACGATGATCTGGCTGCCATTTTCCGATTGCGGCTTGAGCAGCACCGGGTTCATGTGCACTGTGGATGGCGCCCGCGCGGCCAACGACTGCAGCCACTGCGCCCGGCCGATCTCGCCGCCATCATCGGCGACCGCCGCATTGTTCGACATGTTCTGCGGCTTGAACGGCCGGACGGTCAGCCCGCGATTGGCCGCCAACCGGCAAAGGCCCGCAACCAGAACCGTCTTGCCGACATCGGAGCCGGTCCCCTGCAGCATGATCGCTCTTGCCATGATGGCCCGCATTCGCCTCTCGTTCAGGCGAGGCCTACAATGGGCGGCAACCTCGGGTCAAGCTTGGCTCGGGTCAAGACTTGGCCCGGCGCAAGACTTGGCTCGGTGCAAGTTCCCACGCAAACGCGAAAACCGCGCATGGCCTTGGCTCTGCGCGGTTTGCCGAAAACTCAGGCGTCTTCGCCCTTACACGGCGAAGCTCGCTTTCTCCGGTACGCACTACCTGAACCGGAGAAGCGGCGGTCATTGCTGCCACGCCCCAACTGATAACGGCACATTCTTACCGGAGAGTTATTGAAGGCTTACGCAAATGTTAATTTTGATCTTTTTTGACATTCTCGCCAAAATATCTGCCGAAAATCCGCCGCCGGTCGCGAAGAGCGTGTATTTCGCCGGAGGGCGCCATTTTCGGGATGCTGACATAAATTCTTCGAATTCAATAATTTAGTCACGCAACCATGAGCAGAAGATGGTTGATTTCTGCGAGCGAACGCGTAGGCTTCATCAAAATGCTCCATTATTGAACATGGCATGCCCATGAACCGGAAAGCCTGTCGCGGTATCGCCCGGCAGGCATTGTCCCTTCGGGTGCCGGAGAGATTTGGCGGTGGATTTCAGAGCCTGCGCGTCCGCCTAAGAAGAATTCGGGGAATGACGATGAAGACGTTTCTGATTCCGGCCGTCTTTGCGGCGGCTCTTTCTACCGTCGCGCCGGCTGAAGCCGCTGAGTGCGGCAGCGTTTCGATCGCCGAAATGAAATGGGCCTCGGCAGGCATCGCGGCGAGCTTCGACAAGATCATCCTGGAAAAGGGATACGGCTGTTCGGTCACCATTGTCGATGGCGACACTCTGCCGACTTTCGCCTCGATGAATGAGAAAGGCACCCCCGACATCGCCTCGGAATACTGGATCAATTCCGTCAGGTCCCTGCTCGATCAGGCCGTCAACAGCGGCCGGTTAGTGGAGGGGGCCGAAATCCTGGCTGACGGCGCCGTCGAGGGTTGGTGGATTCCGAAATTTATCGCCGACGCCCACCCCGACATCCGCTCGGTCGAAGACGCGCTGAAACATCCCGAACTCTTCCCCGCCGAGGACGACCCATCGAAAGGCGCAGTTTACAACTGCCCCGCCGACTGGAGCTGCCAGATATCGACCACAAATCTGTTCAAGGCGCTTGCCGCCGACAAGAAGGGCTTCGAGCTCGTCGAGACCGGCAGTCCCGAACGGCTCGATGCATCGATTGCCCGCGCCTTCGACAACAAGGTCGGCTGGCTCGGTTATTACTGGGCGCCGACCGCCATCCTCGGCAAATACGACATGACGCGCCTGAGCTTCGGCGTCGGCCACAACAAGAGCGAATGGGACCACTGTACCGCAGTTGCCGGCTGCGCCAGGCCCGAGGTCAACTCCTACCCCGTCTCGCGCGCCTTCACACTGATGACCAGGTCCTTCGCCAGCCGCGCCGGGCCTGTCACGACCTATCTCAAGACCCGCAAATGGGACAATGCGACGATCAATCAGGTGCTCGCCTGGCAGGACGAAAACCGCGAAAGCAATGAGGGTGCCGCGATCTATTTTCTTCGCAATTACGAGAGTCTGTGGACCAAATGGGTGCCGGTCGATGTAGCCGAGAAGGTCAAGGCGAGCTTATAACGGCAAGAACACGATCAAGCATGGACGATTCGATGATTCCCTTTCCCGACCGCGATACCGTTGCGGAAAAGCTCGCTGCGCTGTCGGAGACCGACAAGTCGTATCTGGCGCTGCTCATGGAAAACGCTGCCCAGGACGAGAACCTGCTCGACGGCCTGCGCCGCCATCTCGATCTTGCCGCCGGATCGCGTTTCCTGAACTCGCTGAAGCTCGAAAATCTGGGAATCTGGCTCGGAACCCAGGCGCCGGAACGGTTGCAGATCCGGCTGACGGAAGCTGCCCGCTCCAGCCAGCATCCCGCCTACCAGGCCTTCCGGACCGGTCTCGACCGATCCGGCGGGCTGGAAAAGGCTTATCCCTCAGTCACCCCTTAGAATGATCCGAACTCGGTCATCTGATCCGGCCCCGGCCGATATCTGATCCCGCGGTCAATATCTGATCCGGCAATCCTCGGAAGAAAGCTGAATCGTCATTACTTCTTCGCGGCGCGGTCAACCGAGCGGCCGGCATCCTGCGTGGCGTTCACGGTATTTGCCGTATCCTTTCCTATGCCGCGGATCGTGTTGCCGCAGGAAGAAAGGGCAAGAAGAACCATCAAGGCTGCGGCAATTTTGGCCGTTGTCGTCATCTCGGATATCCTTGTTTGAAATCAACCCCGAACGGCGACAATTGCCGTCCCGCGCCAATAACGCACGACAAACCAAAAGGTTCACTGGCTATGATGCTGCTAGGCGGCGACCGCTTTCGCTCTCTCGGCAAAGGCGCCGCGAATGCTGTCGGCCACCGTCTCGATCGGCCCCGATTCCTGCGAGGCGGTCAGCAGGCGGATATCGAAGGCGCCGAGCTCCGGCAGCCCTTCCTGAGGCCCGAGGATCGCCATGTCCTCGTTGACATAGGAAAGCGGCAACGGTGCGATGGCGAGATCGGAAAGCACGGCGGCGCGCTGCGCCATCGTGTGGCCGCTGAGATAGGCGACGCGATAATGCCGCTTGTTGCGTTCGAGCTGCGAGAGCGCTTCCTGGCGCCAGATGCAGCCATCCTCCCAGATCGAGATCGGCAGGGGATCGCGGCGATGCGCCGAACCACACTTGGCGCCGGCCCAGACCAGACGCTCGCGGAACACCACCTCACCGCCCGTCGGGAACGGCCGTGTCGCACAGTTGATCAACGCCAGGTCGAGCCGTTGCTCCTCCATGCGCTTCTTCAGCCCCATGCTCATGTCGATCGTCACGTCGACCATGATGCCGGGATAGCTCTCGGCGAAACTCTTCAGAATACTCGGCAGCAGCCGTTCGCCGATATCCTCCGGCGCGCCGAGCCGCACGACGCCGCTGAGCTCCGGCATGATGAAGCGCGACACCGCTTCGTTCGACAGCGCCAGGATGTTGCGGGCATAGGACAGCAACATCTCGCCATGGCGCGTCAGCGAAACCGAGCGTGCGTCGCGCAGAAACAGTGTCGCACCAAGCTGCTCTTCAAGTTTCTTGATCTGCATCGACACCGCCGACGGTGTGCGGAAGACCGCCTCGGCGGCGGTCGAAAAATTGCCCGTCTCGGCGATGGCAACAAAGGTGCGCAATACATCGTTGTCGAGCAGCGGAATGGGACGGCGAAAGGGAATGCTCATCGTCGCATCTTTCAATTTTTCTGATTTATAACCCCATATCATTTTGTTTGATTGAATGTCAATTGAACCCGATATTTCGCGTGTCGGCAGCAAAATGCAGCCAAGGAGGCCCGACATGTCTCAAACAAGCATGTGGAATATCGTACAGGCCCTTTCCGCATTCAAGGCGCAGAGACGCAGGGATGCCAACCATGAGCATGCGCTCCGGGAGTTAAGGCGCTTTCCGCCACATCTGCTGGCGGATTGCCAGCGCGAAATGGAGTTGACCCTCCCGGAGCGCCGCGCATGCGATGGGACGCGGTAGAGACGCTTCATCGTTTTGAATTCGCTGAGCTGGCCAGATTGATGCCGGTCCACTTGCGACGTCCGCTCGACCTGCGCCGCAGCGGCCGAACGGCGATCACAGCCCGCCCAGCAGTTTGAACGCAATGATCCACATCGTGAAAGCGACGAGCGTTTCCAGCACGCGCCAGGATGAGGGTTTCGAGAAGATCGGCCGCAGCCGTGTAGCGCCATATCCGAGCGAGAAGAAGAACAGGAAAGAACCCGTCACCGCCCCTGCCGCAAAAGAAGCCTGCTCTCCGGGATATCGTGTCGATATCGTGCCGAGCAGCACCACCGTGTCGAGATAAACATGCGGATTGAGCCAGGTGAGTGCGAGGCAGGTTGCCAGCGCCTGCCGGAAGCTCAATGGCTTGGCTTCCGCGGCCGTGAGAGCGGTGGACGACCGCAAGGCGGAATAGAGGCTTCTTGCCCCGTACCAGACCAGAAATACGGCTCCGCCGTAGCGCATGACGGGATCGAGCCAGGGCATCAACCCAGCGATTTGCTGAAGGCTGGTCACGCCAAGCACGATCAGCGCGGCATCCGATACCGCGCATGCGAGGCAGATGGCGAAGACATGTTCGTTGCGCAAGCCCTGGCGGAGAATGAAGGCGTTCTGCGCACCGATGGCGACAATCAGGCTGAGGCCCATCATCAGGCCGGTTCCATAAATCGAAAAATTCATCGCTTCGGCCAACGCCCCTCATTTCGGTGATGTTGCGCTATCGCGATTGGGAGAATTAGGCTAATTAATCCACCTTACTCCAATAAAGTAAAACTAATCCATGCTCGACTATCCCGCTCTTCGCGCAGTTGCGACCATTGTCCAGACAGGCAGCTTCGAAAGAGCCGCGACCGTGCTGAACGTTACGCCTTCGGCCATTTCCCAGCGCGTGAAGCAGCTCGAGGAACGTCTCGGCGTCGTCCTCATCGTCAGAGGCACGCCGTGCACGGCGACGGAAAAGGGAGAATGGCTCTGCCGCCATATGGAGAATGTCAGCATGCTCGAAGCAGAACTCTTCGGGCAGCTGCCGGCACTCGTCGATCCCGACGAACCCCGCCAAAGGGTCACGCTTCAAATCGCGACGAACGCCGACAGCCTCGGGACGTGGTTCGTCGAGGCCATGGCGAATTTCACCAGGAGCTCTTCCTATCTGCTGAACGTCGCCGTCGACGACCAGGACCATACCGCCGAATGGCTGCGGCGTGGGCGTGTGATCGCCGCCGTCACCAGCCTGGAAAAGCCGGTCCGCGGATGCCGGCGTTTTGCACTCGGCGTTCTCAGATACCATGCGACGGCAACCCCCGACTTCGTCGCCCGTCACTTTCCGCATGGCGTGACATCAGAGGCAATCCGCAGCGCCCCGGCGCTAACCTTCAATCAGAAGGACAGGCTGCAAAGCAGCTGGATCAGGCGGATGTTCGGACACGATCTCGACCACCCCACCCACTGGCTGCCGTCGCCGCAAAGTTTCGTCGAGGCCAGCCTCTCCGGCATGGGCTGGGGAATGAACCCGACCCAGCTGACCCGCGAGCATCTGTTATCGGGACGGCTGGTGGAGTTGGTTCCCGATACGCCGTTGGACGTCCCGCTCTATTGGCAGATAAACCGCTTTGCCGCCGATCGCTTGGCGGAGCTGACACGGGAGGTCATCAAGGTCGCGAAACGCAATCTCTGAGGCGTCACTCATCTCGGGGACCGAGTGCGCTTTTGTCAGACGTAAGCGGTGCGGCTGCCGAACTCGCAGGTCTCTACGCGAATAGCGCTCTCCTATGCTATGGCGATGATCTCCAGTTCCTGGCCGCCTGTCTCCACCATATCCCCAACAGCCTTGCCCATCAGGAGCCGCGCCACCGGGGAGACATAGGAAATGGACCCGGCCTTCGGATCAGCCTCGTCCTCTCCGACGATGCGATAGGTCTGCACACGCCCGTCGTCACGACGGAAAGTCACCGTGCTGCCGAAGGCGACGGTATCGATTGACGTAGGGGCAGGAATGAGCTGAGCGGTGCGAAGTCTTGCGGCTAAGTAGCGAAGATCACGCAAGGGATTGGCCGTCTGCCGCCGCCGTTCGTTCACGTCTTCGATTGGGGTCGCAGTATCATAGGCCTCGCGAGCCTGCTGGAACTGCAATTCCAGAGCTTTCAATCCCGCTTCCGTGACGAGGTTCGGATGCGGCGAGATCGGACGATCGGGCAGCAGGGTTTCCGAAGCGGTTTCGAAACTCTCTTCCTTGGTGAAAGCGACGGCCAATCTCGGACTCCGTTTTAGCGCGATGCGGTCTCGTAGCTGATGGGCGATTGCCCAGATCTCTGTTGGAACCATACACCGACTGCAGACGAACCGCCAATCGGGCCCATCGACGGCCGCTTTTCCTGTCACGCCCCCAACTTGGAGCGTTAGGAACGTCCTGCGCCGCATGGCGTTTATACCACGGTGCGCCGTGGCGCATCGTATACACTCTGATAACCACGGCCGAGGAGGAGCAAATGCCCGGCGAGCAGCGAGAGGGCCAGGACAAAGTCTGGACCAAAACATGCCTCCGCTCCTGACGGATGCCATGCCGCTGACGCCAGGCTGGTGGGATATCGGCGCGCGGATCATGCTGACATTGATTGCCGGCGGCCTCATCGGCCTTGATCGCGAGCGCGGCGGTCATGCGGCAGGTTTCAGAACCACGATCCTGGTGGCGCTTGCCGCCTGCCTGGCGATGATCCAGGCAAACCTTCTTCTGTCGACATACGGAAAGACGCCTGGCTCGTTCACGCAGATGGACGTGCTGCGCTTTCCGCTCGGCGTCCTGACGGGCGTCGGCTTCATCGGCGGCGGAGCGATCCTCAAACGCGGCGACATACTGACCGGGGTCACGACGGCGGCGACCTTGTGGTTCATGACGGTGGTGGGCCTCTGTTTCGGCGGCGGTCAGATCCTGACCGGCATCGCGGCGACGGCGGTTGGCTTTATCGTCCTGTCGCCCTTGAAGCGGCTGGACACATGGCTGCGCTGCGAACAGAAGGCGACGCTTGTCGTCCGCGCCTCGAACGGCAATATCCCCGACCTATCGGGAGTACTGAATCCGCTCAGATGCCATGCAGGCCTCCTGTCACTCCACCGAACCGCCGATAGCGGCGCCGAGGTGACGTTCGAGCTGCGATGGCTCGCCAGGGACCCAGACGCATCGGCACGCGCGATCCTGAACGCGCTTTCGAACACGCATGAGGTCGCGGATTTCTCCATGAAGACGACCACGACATGAGCTTCACGGTGACACGCCGGCGGCGGTTCCACATCTCTCATTTCGAAACGTGCTGAGGTTTGCCCTTCCTCTTGGTTGAGGCAAATTCCTCGAGCTGTTTCTCGCTCATGGATTCGACCATCTGTTTCGAGGCGCCTCTGAGTTCGCTCTTGGGCGTCTCGCCACGCTTGGCCGAAAGCGCGGCGCCTGCCGCCTTCTGCTGGGCCTTGGACTTGGCTGGCATATCGATCTCCTTTTGCTTGGCGGGCTCCGTTAAGTGCCTGATGCCGAAAAATGTGAGCGGTTTTCGGACGAGATCATGCTCTGATCATTCTGTTCAAGGAGGCTGCGGCCCGCGAGCCGCAGCCGACAGGCTGTCAGTTGATGGTGGCCCACTGGCTTCGGACATCCCTGGCGTTCTTCGACAGGTGGACGTGGGCGTCCACATGGTCGACCCAATCGAGCGGGATCAAGTGGTGCTTGCCATCTCCCGAGTCGGTCTTCGTCAGCTTGATGCGCGTGGGGCCGTCGAGATGATCGACTGTGCCGACATGGGTGCCGTCGGCAGCCCGAACTTCCATATGTTCACGGATCTGATCTGCGGAAATCATCGTTTCCTCCTTTGCATCATTGTCAGATACGAAGCGGCAACGACGTGGAGCGGACTTGGTTCCAAACACGAGCGACCGTGTTCAATCATCAGTCACGTCCCAATTGTCATCCGGGTTGAAGCTCCTGATGCCCGCGGCTATTTTTTCGGTCTCCCGACCGAGATCGGCCTGGTAGACCGTGCCGTTAGCATTCAGTTGGAACGTGTGCACGCCGGTTTCGCCATACCGGATCGGCCAGGCGATCAGTGCGAATCCTGCGATCATGTTGCCGTTGATCACGTAATCGAACTTTCCGCCCGCGATGTTCGGCCCCTGGCTTTCGATAATCCTGTAGCGATAGCCGTAATAGCCCTCGCCGGCCTTCGCTTTATCAAGCGCCGCATTGTCTTCGAGGGCGTTGCCCGCCGGGCTGTCACCCTCGCCGAGATCAGGCGACCAGTAGAGACCGTCAGTTTTGCCGTCGCTGCTGATCAGTTTCTGGGCATATTCCAGGACGCCGTCATCGTCGTGGTCGGCGGAAGAATATTCCCTTTGGGCGTCGACATAGGCCCGCATCGTGTCGATGGTCTGCAATTCGTTCTCGCCGACGCGACGATCGATGATCTCCTCGAACCCGGCATAGGTGTCGAAACCCCATTTGCCATCGTCGCCCTTCGCGATCGGAAATGGCAGAGGCCATAATTTGTCGCCGATCTCGATGATCTTGCGGCCATCGACGTCCTTCACGACGATTTTCTTGCTTGTGCCGTCCCGGATCTGTGCGTAGGTGTCCATCACGCCTTCGTCTGCCTTCGCTTTCGCCGCATCAATTCCCAGCAGCGCCGTAACCTTGTCGAAATCATCAGCCGACAAGGCCGCCTTGAAGGCCTCGACGGCTTGTTCCGGCGTCTCGAATACCGGGGGATCGCTCTGCGAAGCGAAGCCCGAGATGACGGTCGCATCGGATGGCTCTGCCGCAGATGTCGAAACCGGATTGGTGGCGAGAGCCGCAAGAGCGAACACAGAACCCAGAAGCATGTTTCTGACTGACTTGGTCATCACTTTCCTCCTTCTTTCGGTCACCGACGACCGCCGCCGCGGCCACCACCGCGGCCACCACCACCGCCACCGCGGCCGCCGCCACCGCCGTGCATTACTCTACCGCCGCCGCGATTGCTCCCGGCCATGGCCTGTCTGCCGCGGTTGGACTGCATCTCAGCGCGCCTGCCGCTGTCGACCTGACCGAGGGCTGATGGCTTTCTGGGGCGGTTGTCGACCCGGGCCGCTGGCTTCGGCTTTGCGACCGGACGTTTGGCGTTGCCCCCGGACCTTGCTTTTTCGCCAGCTCTGTTCGTCGTCTTCGCGTCGGGCCTGCGGTTCTGCGCGGCCTGCGCGGCCTTCCCGCCTCCAGGAGCCGTCCCCATATTGCCTGCCTTGTTGCGGGCAGCATTGATCCTGTCCGCATCGATCTTGCTCTTGCGGACATCGTTGACACTGATCTTGCCTGGCTGGTCGCGGATCGTGTTCGCACGGTCGTTGCCTCTAGCTCCGACCCTGTTGCCGGGATTCGCCTCGATACTGCTCCGGAAGGAGTTGCGGTCCATCTTGTTGAGCTGCCCGCCGTCGAACCCGATCTTGCTGCGATCGACATTCTTCCAGTCGACGTCGTTGATATTCACTTTGCCATTGATGTTGTTGAGGCAATTGTTGCAGTCGATATCGACGTTGCCGTTCCAGCGCCCGCCCCATACGCCCCAGCGGTTCCAGTCGACGGCAGCGGCCCAAACCGCTCCCGTCACCACGCCCGCGAAAAATGTGGCGGTCGGATAGTAGTAGTTCGGATACGGCTCTGAATAGTAGCCGATAGGCTCAGCCGCATAGTTCGGTTCATACAGCATCTCCGGCGCGTACTGCGGAACGTAGATCTTGTCGGGACTGGCGGAGACGATCACGACGTTGTCGTTCTCCTGGCTGACCTTGATCTTGTCGTCAGTCTTGATGATGCCGTCGGCGACCGCTTTGTCGCGCAGTTGCTGTATGGCGATCAGAACGTCCTTCTGCTGGACGGAGAGCGCCTCTCCGAGCGACTGCGTCCAGTCCAGATCGTCGCTCATCATCGTGACGATCTGGGGATAGTTCAGCAGCGATACGATGCTGCCGTCCCACGTCGTCTTCGGCTTGAGCTCGGGCTGCTTCTTCAAGGTTTCGAGAAACCGGGCTGCTTCCACGACCTGCAGCGGATAGAGCGACGCCGATGTCACGAGCGCGACCAGTTCGTCCGGATAAAGTGCAATCCGCGCCACCAGGATCTCGAGTTCGTCGTCGCTCAGCGGCGCTGGCGCGTCATCGTCCGCTGCGACGGGACCGGCAGTGGCCGGTTGCTGCGCGGCGGCTGTCAGCGTCAGATGTGGCGAAAACAGGAAACCCAAAGGCAGAAACAGGCCCGCAGCGAGCAACAATGCGTAAGGTCTAGCCATCTCAAATCCTCCTTGCGGTCAGACATGGTGTGTAGGCTGTCGACTATTGTATTTTCGCTGGTGCCGCATACTCCTCCGAGTGGAGGAGTATTGATAGCTAAACATCGGCCAAGCAGTCTTTTGCTCCAAATTTATAGCAAAGACAGCCCCAGGCGTAGTCGCTAGGACGTATGTTACAGTAACACACTTGCAAAAGCGGAGTTCAGCGCGCAAACTAAAATCGACGGCGGGCCGCTTGATCACGAAGTCATTGGCACGCCGAAAAAACGCATCCGCCAACAGCATCGCCCTGGGCGCCATTCGCACGCCGACCAAGACCTGCGCGTGGCGAACCTCGGAAACTGTGCCGACTTGATGAAGCTCATTCCGTACACGCATCGGCGCGACGGAGGAGATCGGCCGGACAGCGGTGCGGCTTGCGCCTGATTTCACCGACTACATCGTCGCAGCGACGATCTATATCGACGGCGGAATAACGCTGTACCCCGGTTTCGAAACCGATGCCTAACGTTCCATCTCGGCGCGGTGCGCTGCCGCCCCCGTTTGGCACGTCAATGAGAGATAGAGCCGACACACTCCTGCTTCATGCATTTCGCTCATGCCGCATACTCATCCCAGTTGGAGGGTGTTGACAGCTAAAATATCGGCAGGCTGTAGGTAACCAGAACCTACAGTATCATACGGTCTAGTTTGACTTATCGATGCTGTAGTTTTCGGTATTGGCCGTCGGCCATTGGGAGGCAACGTTATGGCTGAAAGTGAAAAGTCAAATCCTCAGATGCTTAGCGCGGAAGAATTGAGACAGAAAGCTCTGGAACTGCAGCTGATAGAAATGGAGCGTGAGGACAAAATCAAAGCGCGTGAAGCAAAAAAGCACGCGGAGTTCGTCGATGACTTCTTCCGCAAACACGTCGGCGACAAGGAACGTGACATTATCAGGCGCGTCGTCATGAAGGCAGCCGCCGACGGCAAATCCGAGGCCATGGTCTATAGCTTTCCGTCGAGCTTCTGCACGGATAGCGGCCGCGCGATCAACTGTGCCCGGCCAGAGTGGCCGACGACGCTTCAAGGAAAAGCCAAGGAAATATATGATCTTTTCATCGAAGTCGCCCGGCCTCACGGCTACAAGCTGAAGGCGATGGTCATCGGTTTTCCGGGCGGCATGCCGGGCGACATCGGCTTCTTCCTGAATTGGGAGGCACCAGTCGGCTAGGCCGCTGCGCACCTATGCGGTTCGTCAGCCATGGGTTCGGCCGGCACATCAGCGCCCGCGGCCAACCCTTCGGCTGATGGAGCGATCGGAGGCTACCCCACTGCTAGCCTGAGTTCGCTTCAGCAGATGAATGAATTCCGGGGGGAGTGGCATGCTTCAAAGTTTTCATATGCCGATATTCAGGGGCCTGGAGGGATTTCGCGCGGACTGGCTGCGAAGCGATATTCCCGCGGGGCTGTCGATTGCAGCTGTCGGCCTGCCGAGTGCGATCGCTTATCCCGCCATCGCCGGCCTCCCCCCGGAAACCGGGATATATGCGAGTATCGTCGCGCCCGTCGCCTACGCCCTGTTCGGGCCATCGCGGTTATTGGTGGTCGGGCCTGACGCCGGGACCATGGCGGTTCTTGCGGCAGTCATGGCAACTGTCATCGCCGCCCAACCTGCCGGCACATCAGCCGATCCGGTTGCGATCGCGTCTGCCCTGGCGCTCGGCGTCGGAGCCTTCTATTTTGCAGCACGGCTGCTGCGGCTGGGCGTCCTCGCAAGCTTTCTATCCCGCCCGATTCTGGTCGGCTTCTTTGCCGGCGTATCGATCTCCATCCTTGTCGGGCAGATCGGCCGCTTTACCGGGGTGCGTATCGAGTCCGACGGTCTCCTGCCGCCGATTGCCGAGATCATTCGCAAGAGTGCCTTGATCCATTGGCCGACATTGCTGTTCGGGCTCGCCATGTTCGCACTGTTGTGGATCGTGAAAGCCACGCGGCTGCCTGTACCGGGACCCGTCGTCGTTGTCGTCGTTTCCGTCATTCTCTCCGCCATCTTCAACTTTGAAGCCGCAGGCATCCGCGTCGTTGGCGATCTCCCCACCGGGCTGCCGTCATTCTCCCTCCATGCATTCTCTCAAATGCCCATGGACAGGATCGTCCTTGGGTCGGCAGCCGTCTTTCTGATCAGTTTTGGCTCGAGTATCGTCGCCGCACGAAGCTTCGGGGCGCGCTCCGGCGAGGAGGTCGACGCCAACCAGGAACTGATCGGGCTGGGCGCGGCGAACATCGCCCCCGGCCTGTTTGGTTCATTTCCCATCGCCGTCTCCGACTCGCGTACAGCGATCAATCTTGCAATCGGCGGCAGATCGCAGGCAGCCGGTCTCGTTTCCGCCGTGACCCTGATGGCGGCGCTGCTGTTCTTGAATGGCGCCCTGCGCATCCTGCCGATCCCTGCCCTGGCGGCGATCCTGGCGGCAGCCGCAATCAGCCTGATCGACGTCAGCGAGTTGAGAAAGATATGGCACATCAGCCGCGCGGAGTTCGTCTTCGCCCTCATCGCCATGTTCGGAGCCATCAGCTTCGGAGTCCTGAACGGCGTCGTCGTCGCGATCGCCGCAACCCTGATCTATCTCCTGCGCAAGACGATGTTCCCGAAAGACACGCTTCTCGGCCGCATTGCCGGGCGCGATGGCTTCTACGACATGCAGCGCTTTCCGGACGCCCGGGGCGTTCCAGGCATCTCCATATGTCTCGTCCAGGGCAATCTGCTGTTTTACAACGCCGATTATGTCCGCATCCGGTTGCGCGCCATCGCTGACGGCCTGCCGGCCGAAACACGCTGGCTCATCCTCGACGCCAGCGCCATTGCGCATATCGATAGCACCGGAGCCGCCGCACTCGATGCCGTGCAGGCAAACCTCTCCGGGCGGGGCATCGCCTTCGGCGTGGCTCACCTAAACGCTGAGGCCACGGAGCTGCTGGGCCGCGCCGGCGTCGTCGGCGGCATCGGAGCCGGAAAGTTCTTTGACGACACGGAAGACGCGCTGCGTGCCGCGCGCCTGGGGGAAGGAAGCGACCGGCCTTTGGCCGGAGGTCATCAATAAGGGGTCATGGAGGAAGTGATGAACAAACGGCAGGACGACGACACCGAAGTGGACGAAAAGAAGCGCAAGAAGTCCTGGAACTACGACAAGGAAATCGTAAGACTTCAGGTCGAACTCGCGCATCTGCAGGCCTGGGTGAAGAAATCGGGCGCTCGCATCGTGATCATCTTCGAGGGCCGGGATGCTGCCGGCAAAGGCGGGATGATCAAGCGAATTACCGAGCGCGTCAGTCCACGGGTTTTTCGCGTGATCGCGCTGCCGGCCCCGACCGATCGCGAAAAGACGCAAATGTATATGCAACGCTACATCGCACATCTGCCGGCCGCGGGCGAAATCGTCATATTCGATCGCAGTTGGTACAATCGCCCCGGCGTGGACCGGGTGATGGGATTCTGCTCGGAGAAAAAGGCAAGGCGTTTCCTCGAGCTGGCTCCGGGTTTCGAAGCCTCGATAGTCGAAAGCGGCATCACCCTGCTGAAGTACTTCCTGACGGTCGGCGAGGAGGAACAGGATCGCCGCTTCAGACGGCGGATCGACGATCCGCTGCGGCAGTGGAAGCTCAGCCCGATGGATGTCGAGTCGTACCAGCGGTGGTGGGACTACTCGGCTGCTTACGACGAAATGATCCGGGCGACGGACCGCCAGCACGCCCCATGGTGGATTGTGCCGTCAGACGACAAGAAGCGCGCGCGCATCAACTGCATCTCCCACATCCTGAAATCGATTCCGTATGAAAAGGTGAAGTTCGATGCGCCGGACCTCGGGAAGCGTCAGAAGCGGCCCGGCGGCTACGTCGAAGACAACAGCATCCGGCACGTAGTCCCGGATGTGATCGCCGAGGACATGCGATGATCGGGGCCGCGTGAGACGACACCGCACCGGAACAGCGCTGGCTGTCCGGCGCGCTGATGTTTTCAATCAACAGGAGTGTGTGATGATCTATCCGTCGATCCGTGTGCTGTCCGTCGCTATTGCCTGCATTCTTCCCTTGGCCGGCATATCCGTTTCGAAAGCGCAGGCGGCCGAGCCGCTCGAACAATTTCCGATGGTCATAACCTGCGAATATAAAGGCCTGCACCAAGCCTTCTACTTCACGAGATTGGATGCAGATGGTATGGCCACCTACATCAATCCGAGCAAGGTTGCGGGAACGATATCGATCGGCGGGACCGCTAAAGCGTTAGGTGAACCAATCGGCGGAAGTTGTTTGGGCAAAACACTTAAGGAGCTCAGGGCATCCGGACAAGCCCGCGATCTCAAGCCCTAGCAACCTTCCCTTCCGGATGTCCTGGATCCGCATGCCGCAATCGACGGCCCGATCCGGCAGGAGGGAGGCTGCACCTGCATACTCAATTTTAAAGTTCGGACAGCGGGGGCCTGGTCGGGAAGTCCGTCAAGCACTGTCATTGAGGCTCGTCGTGGTTCGGAACGACAAAGGGAGGCAAAGATGACCGCCGAGACCGTGCCGGGTTGAAAACAAAGACCTGATGCTAACGCATCGGCAGTCACCGCTGCAGGTCGTAGCACTGCGCCCTGCGGCTCCCGGTCTGGCAGGTCGGCGAGAAATGGAGGCGATAGCGCCTTTGTTTCATGCATTCGCTGAAGCCCTTGGGGTCGGGTGGATCCTTCCAAAGATGGGCGAGTTCGCAGTGCTTGCGAACATTGATGAAGTCTTCTGCTCTCGGTGGCGTCAACTGAAGCCGCCGAAGCGGCTAGCGCCAAGAACATCGCGGAACTCAAAGCAGCCGACGTCTTCAAGATAGGCTGCTCTCAGAGAACGCCTGAGTCATGCCGATATCCTCTTCGTTTCCCCCGTCCGCGGCCACAGGATGACGGCAAACAGCAGCGCGTAGATCAAGGCTGCTGCGACATAGACGATGCGGGTGGCGAAGGATTCTGCAGCGCTCCCCGGCAGAGGCGAGACCCCGAGGCCGAATAGAATGAGGAAGGTGGTCAGAGCGCCGGCAAATATCGGTGCGTCCTTCGAGCGGGCGGCCGCGCGCCCTCCGATGAGGAGGACCACGATGAGAACGATGAGGAAGATCGAGAAAAGATTGGGGCGCAGTGATAGCGCGGCATACGCAACGGAGGCGAGCACGCCGCCGAAGAGGTTGACGAGCACGAGCCCGATCGCCGCCCGCGCGCTCGCGGCAACGTCGAGCTGCCCGAGCAGCGACGCCACGGTTATCGGAATGACCGCCGCAGCGGTCAGGTTGTCGCTCGTCAGGCAGATCACGACAGAGCCCAGAAGGATAACCGTGTTTGCCAGCGCCCGACCCAAGGCCGGCGGCCGCTCGGAGATCGCCACCGCCTCAACCTCCGCGGCGAACGGCTCGGGAAAGATTGCATGGGCGAACCACATCAGAGCCGTGCCGGACAACACCCCGGCGACCAGGATGGACAGGATGGAATTGGCGAGTTCCTTGTTCAGGATGCCGAGCAGAGGCACGATGATCGAAACGACGAGCACGAGAAAGACGGCCGCTCCTCCCTTTCCCGTCGACTGCGCGGCGAAGCACGCAAAATAGGTCAGCCCCAGGATCAGGAGAAGGGGTGCCGGACGGTCGCCGAGAACGTCGGTCAGAACCATCATCGCCATCCCTGCGATCAGGACGACCATCGCCGCCCCGATAGTCTTGCCGAGCGGCATCGGCCGCGAACTACCGAGCAGAAACTGGGCGGCAAAGAGCGGACCGAGGAAGGGCACAATGGCCCCCGCATAGACTGCGAGCGTGAAGCCGATCGAGACCGCGAACGCAACCCGCAGCCCCTTGCGTTTCTGCTCCTCGATCGCGGGGCTCCTCTCAGCGGACATAGGTCAGCACCGACATGATGCGGATCCAGAGCGATCCCCAGGCATTGGTGACCGGGTTGTCGCCGGTGTAGATGACGACGGTCGCCTGCGATCCGTAGCGGACGCCGCCCTTGGGCCTCTGCGCCTCCTCGATAATGAGCCGGACTGGAAACCGCTGCGGCTCCTGGACCCAGCCGCTATCGCTCCGGATCGTCGGCAATCCGGTGTTCGGGTCCGTGCTGCCTTGCGATACGCCGAAACCAACGCTCTCGACTTGCGCCGGAAACACCCGACCGGGAAGTGCGTCGAAAAGGACTTCCGCTCGGTTGCCGACTGCGACGTTCTCGAGGCTGTTCTCCTTGAAGGCGGCGGCGATCCAGATCGTTCCGACATCGATAAAGGTCATGGCCGACTGCCCAGCCGACACGACCTTACCGGTTGTAAGTTGGAGGTTGGTCACGACCCCGGCCGAAGGTGCCTGAACGGTGGTCCGCAGCAGATCGAGTCGTGCCTTTTCGAGCGCCGCCAGGGCCGCCCGGAGCTGCGGATTGTCATTTCCGCTCGGCCCGAGTTGCTCCTTGGCCTTGGCCAACTCAGCCTCAGCACCAGTGACGGCCGCCTCTGACTGACCGAAAGCCGATTTGGTTGAATCAGCCCGCGCTTTGGAATATACGCCCCTCTTTTGCAGCTCTGCGGCGCGCGCGGCTTGTTCGCGAAGATTGTCCCGATCGACTTGGGCCGTTACGAGCTTTGCCTGCGCCGCATCGACAGCAGCCGTTGACGCGCCCATTGACTGGCCGACACTTGCAAGGCTCGCCTCGGCCTCACTGACCGCGAGTTCGTAGCGCTCGGGATCGATGCGAAAGAGAATCTGGTCGGCCTCGACCCGCGAATTGTCGGCAACGCCCACTTCCACCACCCGGCCGGTGACTTCGGGCGCGATGCCGACGATATAGGCCTGAACCTGAGCCTGCGATGTTGACGGCGTCCGCCGCTCCATGAAGACAGAGAGGGCGAACAGGGCGAGCGCCAGCAGGAGGACGATGAGGGCTATCCTGCGGAGTGGATTCCGAGGCGTTGGGGAAATGGCAGGCTCGTCCAAGTTTTCGGAAACCACGGCAATATCCTTCGGAGGCATTTCGTTTCGTGCAAGCGCAAAATTTCAGCGCCGGACATTTGTCGCGATGGTCGTTACCGGGCGATGGAACGCAAGTAGGTAACCGTAACATACGCCCCTCGATGGCTCCGCGTGCTTGGTCTCGCCTCGTCAGCGAGCGGTTGGCGGTACCGAGGCGTCAAGTGCGCCCTCTATCTCCTTGGAGAGTTCTGCGATCAGCTCTCGGTATTCGGCGACACGCTCGTCGCGCTTCGGATCGGTTGAGACGTTCCATTTCTGCAGCGCCGATTGGGCGTCGGCAAAGTCCCTGCAGATTTCCCGAAAGTCTTCACTGCGGGAAGAGAGATCGTCGATCGCCTTGATCCTGGCTGGAAACTGCCGACGGACTGCGGTCACGCCTTCGTCCATGGTTCACTCCTTACCGGCATTTCGAATGCTGCCACTGCAACGTGTGCCAGATCCCGATCTACATGGACGGCGATCGGTTCGTGGAGTATGTTACCGTAACATACGGTCTGGCAGTGATATGACTCCATGGGGGATTGGGGACAGACATGCAGACGTCGATACCAGCAGAGGGGTCTGCGGCACCCATTTCTTCAAGGCCGGCGCCTCACGCCGACGACATCCGGGAACAACTGGAACGTGTCGTCTCCAGCCCTGAATTTCCCGGCGTCGGTCGCGCCGCCACGTTTCTCCGCTATGTCGTCTCGGAAACCCTCGAGGGCCGGGGCAACCGGATCAAAGCCTATTCGATCGCGATCGAGGTGTTCGGCCGGGATCCCGGCTTCACCCAGGACGATCCTGTGGTCAGGATCGAGGCCGGACGGCTCCGGCGGTCGCTTGAGCGCTATTATCTCGTCGCCGGGCAGCATGACCCCGTCAGGATCGACATTCCCAAAGGCGGATATGTTCCAACCTTCGCCTGGTCCTGTCCGGCATCAGTCGACACTGGAGACGAGGACGCTGGCGAAACATCGCCCTCTGAGGTCCGCCGCGGAGGCTGGTGGCGCGCAAGGCGGGTCTTGTTGCCGGGTGCTGCTGCGCTCGCTGCAGTGGCTATTTCGCTATTTTGGATCGCGGAGCGGTCTCCCGCTCCGTCGCTGGCACGCGTTGCAAGCCTGTCGCCCGATCGCCCGGCCCTCGTGGTGGCTCCGTTTGCCAATCTCGGCGAAGGGCCGGAGGCGCAGCTCTACACAGCCGGCCTGACCGAGGAACTGATGACTATCCTGCCACGGTTCAAGGAGATCAAGGTTTTCGGCCGCGAAACGTCCAAGTCCCTCCCAGCGGATGTGGGCGCATCGGAGATCCGGGCCGAATTCGGCGCACGCTATCTCCTTGCCGGCGGGGTACGCACGTCCGGCAAGCGCCTTCGTGTGACGGCGAGGCTGCTCGATACGTCGGACGGCGAAATCCTCTGGTCGGAGAACTATGACAATGATCTCGCATCGGGAGACCTGTTTGCGATCCAGACGGATGTTGCCAGAAAGGTCGCGACCGCCATCGCCCAGCCCTACGGGGTGATGGCACAGGTCGACGCCGCCAGTCCGCCGCCGGATAACCTCGGTGCGTATGAGTGCACTTTGCGCTTCTATGCCTATCGTTCGGAACTGAGCGCCGAGGCGCATGCGCGCGTCCGGGATTGCCTCGAGGCCGCGCTCGCGCGGTTTCCGAACTACGCGACCGCCTGGGCAATGCTTTCGATCGTCTATCTCGATGAGGACCGGTACAAGTTCAATCCAACATCAGGGCAGGATACAGCCATACAGCGTGCACTCGATGCCGCCAGGCGCGCAACGCAGATCGATCCGAACAATACGCGCGGACTTCAAGCGCAGATGACGGCGCTGTTCTTCGACCGGCAGCTTGCTGAATCACTTCGCGTTGGCGAGCAGGCGCTCGCCACCAACCCCAACGACACCGAACTGATGGGCGAGTTCGGAACCCGGCTTGCAATCGCTGGCCAGTGGCAGCGCGGAGCAGACCTTCTGGACCAGGCCATTGCTCTGAACCCAGGAGGTGGCGGCTTCTACCATGGAACGCGAGCCTTGGCCGCCTACATGCTCCGCGACAATCACACCGCTGTGCTGGAGATCCGACAGGCGAACATGCAAAAGTTCCCCCTCTTCCATGTTGTCGCGGCCATCATCTATGCGGAGGCAGGCATGATGGAGGACGCCCGACGGGAAGGACAGGTGTTCGTCAGCATGCGACCTGACTTCCTGCCGAACGTTGTAACGGAACTCGCAATGCGCAACATGCAGCCTGAAGATCGCGACCGTCTGATCGAAGGACTTCGCAAGGCGGGAATGACCGTGCCCGATCCGAATGCAATGGCGTCGACCGCCGACACCTCGGATCTGCAACCCCGCTGATGCTGCCTTCCCGACCGTAACATACCCGATCATACGGGTAAGGCATCTCATCTTCGCATAGTCTCGCCTTAGTGCCGACTTCGACAGCCACAGCGCGCGGCGGCGAGGCCGGCTCAAACTTGATGTGGCTACGAGGAACGCCAGTGAGCACAGCGAAATGTCGCGATGGCCGAATTCAACCGGGCACTTCCCCAGGTCTGAAATGGATCTCGGCTCTCCTGCTGCTCTGCGCATTATCCGGATGTGGAGGCCACGCGAAGAACGTGCTCATCCCCGTTGCCGACAGCGCGCCGAACGCCGCCAAAGTCGACATGCTCGTGGCCACGACGCGCAGCCGCTCCACGATAAAAGGCGAGATGTTCACCGGCGAGCGCGCACTCGCCCCGGCCTTTGCCGACATCACCGTATCCATCCCCCCTGCAAACGTCCGCAAGGTCGGCGAAGTCGCTTGGCCGATGAGGCTTCCTTCCAACCCGGCAACAGACTTCGCAACCTTGAAAGCCGATGAGATCACGCGCGACGACGCCAAGAAATGGCTAAGCGCCTCAGTCAGGAGGAGCCGCGATCGCAGCGTGCTCGTGTTCATCCACGGCTTCAACAACCGTTTCGAAGACTCCGTCTATCGCTTCGCCCAGATCGTCAAGGATTCCGGCGTCCATAGTGCGCCGGTGCTGGTGACATGGCCGTCGCGCGGCAGTCTGCTTGCATATGGCTATGACAGGGAGAGCACGAACTACACGCGTAACGCATTGGAGACCCTCTTCCAATATCTCGCGAGGGATCCTGAGGTGAAAGAAGTCTCGATCCTGGCGCATTCCATGGGCAACTGGCTGGCGCTGGAAGCACTTCGCCAAATGGCGATCCGCAACGGCCGCCTTCCCGCCAAGTTCGAGAATGTCATGCTGGCCTCGCCCGACGTGGATGTCGATGTCTTCCGCCAGCAGATCGTCGACATGGGCAAGCAGCATCCGAAGTTCACCTTGTTCGTTTCGCGAGACGACCGCGCGCTCGCGGTATCCCGCAGGGTATGGGGCGACGTCGCCAGACTGGGCGCCATCGATCCCGAGCAGGCTCCCTTCAAGAAGGAACTAGCCGACAGCCAGATCACAGTGATTGATCTCACGAAGGTGAAGGCGGGCGACAGGTTGAACCACGGAAAATTCGCAGAATCGCCCGAGGTCGTACAGCTCATCGGCGCGCGGATTTCCGACGGACAGACGCTGACCGACAGCAAGGTCGGGCTAGGGGACAAGATCCTTGCCGCGACGACGAGCACGGCGGCGGCGGCAGGCAGCGCAGCCGGCCTGATCCTTGCCGCCCCGGTCGCCGTCGTCGACGCCGACACCAGAGATAATTATGCCGGCCAGGTCAGCGGCCTCGCGGGTCCTGTGGGTACACCGCCGAAGGCCTCCGAGTGCACCGCCGCGGGCCGATCGAAGGAGTCGTGCAGGCAATAACGGTTCAGGAACCGGCAAACTGAGGTTCATAGAGATCAGGATAAACAATGCCATTACTTTCCAAGATCCGCATGTTTAAACCACTTCTCACGGCGCTTGCCCTGGCTTCCGTTCTCCTTTGTGCCTCGATTGCTGTGGCGCAGAGCGTGACGCCTGCGAGCCCACAGCCAGAAAGTGTTCAGCGCTTTATCGGCATGTTCTCGGATCCGGATGTCCAGCGCTTCCTGCAGCAGCAATCGGCAGCAGCCAAGACCGCGGCGGAACCGCCCTTGGAAACCCGGAACGCAGACCCTTCATTCTCGGAATTCACGATGCGATTCCGTGCCCATGCCTCTAGTCTTCTCGACGCCATCCAGTCCTTTCCCCTGGAGACGATGCGAGGCGGGGCCGTACTCGAACGGGACATCCAGGCGAATGGCGGGACGCGGCCGATCTTCCTGGTCGCTGCCTTCGTCGCCGTCGGGCTGGCCGCGCAATGGCTGTTCTGGTGGATCAGCGCCGGCTGGCGCTCATGGATGGCGCGCGCGCCCTTTGCGACGGTTCGCGAGAGGATGATCGCAATGGCCGCGAGGCTTCTGTGGGCGGCATGTTACGTCCTTTCCTTCGGCCTCGGCAGCATCGGCTTCTTCCTGCTGTTCCAATGGCCGCCCGTTATCAGGGAAATGGTCGTGGGATACCTCTTCGCGATCGTGATCTTCCGTCTGGCGAGCGCTCTTTTCGAGGTGTTTTTGGCACCAAGGGCCGAGGAAGAAGGTCGGTTTCGTGTCGTGCCGATCACAGGGGACGCCGCCGGCCATTGGGCAAAACGCCTCGGTTACCTCGTCGGCTGGTATGCCTTTGGCTGGGTGACGATCCGACTGCTCGGCACGCTCGGCTTTTCCGTCCCGGCCCGGCAACTCGTCGCCTATGCTCTCGGCCTCGTGCTCCTCGTCATCGGTATCGAAGCCGTCTGGAGGCGTCCGTCCCAATTGGCTTCCGGTCAAGCCGGCCGGATCGGCCTGCGGGCGCGGAATTGGCTCTGGACGGTCTATTTCGTTGCCGTCTGGCTGCTGTGGGTGGTCGGCGCCATGAGGCTGTTCTGGATGGCGGTGGTTTGCGCCGCGCTGCCCGGTGCCATCGCCCTCACGAAGGCGTCGGTTAACAATATTCTGCGCTCTTCCACGGACGAAGAGGACGGCCACAAGAAAGGCACCGTCGTCTCGGTGATCGTCGAGCGCGGCATCAGAGCGGCGCTGATCGTCGGCGCCATCATCCTGCTTGCCGACGCGCTCGATATCAGGCTGACGCAGATGACGATGCAGGATTCGCCGCTTCTACGTCTCGTGCGCGGCCTCCTCAGCGCCGGGATCATTCTCCTGGTCGTCGATCTCGCCTGGAGCGTCGTGAAAGTCCTGATCGATCGCAAGCTCGGCGACACCGAAGCCGTCCTTGAAATCGGCAGCGAGCGGGAGCGGCGGCGCACACGCCTCAGAACCCTGCTGCCGATCCTTCGCAATTTCCTCATGATCCTCTTCAGTGCCATCGCGATCATGATGGCGCTTTCATCGCTGGGGGTCGAAATCGGTCCGCTGATCGCAGGCGCCGGCGTGGTTGGCGTTGCGATCGGCTTCGGGGCGCAGACTGTCGTCAAGGACGTGATCAGCGGGATGTTCTACCTGCTCGACGACGCCTTCAGAGTGGGAGAGTATATCCAGAGCGGCAGCTACAAGGGCACCGTCGAGTCGTTCAGCCTAAGATCCATCAAACTCCGGCACCAGCGCGGCGCGGTCTACATCGTGCCCTTCAGCGAGCTTGGAGCAGTCCAGAACATGAGCCGCGACTGGGCGATCGAGAAGATGACGATCACCATCACCTACGATTCCGACATCGAGAAGGCCCGCAAGATCATCAAGAAGATCGGCCTGGAGCTGTTCGAGGATCCGGAGTTCAAACCGACGACGCTCGAGCCGCTGAAGATGCAGGGGATCGATAGCCTGGGGGACTCCGGCCTGCTCCTGCGCATGAAGGTCATGACCCTTCCCGGCCAGCAGTTCACGCTGAAGCGTCGAGCTCTGCGGATGATCCACGAGGCGTTCAACGAAAACGGCATCAAGCTCGCCGTGCCCACAGTTCAGGTCTCGGGCGGCAAGGACGACGCGGTCGCAGCCGCTGCCCAGCAGACGCTGGCAGCACACAACGCAGCCGCGGCCGCAAACTCGGCCTGAGGGCGGAATCTTCGAGGAAACGAACACACACGAGAGCAATGGGAGGAAATGAAATGAAGATCCTGGTTATCCCTACGCAAATGCTTGCGACACTTGCCGTCATCATGACGGTCTGCGCACCCGTCCTCGTTCCCACGACGGCCGAAGCCCGTCGCGGCGTAGCGGCATGCGGCCCGAGAGGCTGCGGTGCTGCGGCCTGCGGACCGCGCGGATGCGCTGCAGTCGGAAGCACCCGTCCTGCCGTTCGGCCGCCCGTCCGGCGCGGCGTCGTGGTCGTCGCCCCTCGCCGTTACTGGCGCCCGGGTACGGCAATCGCCGCAGGTGCTGCCATCGGCTTCGTCGCCGGAGCTGCCGCCGTCTCACTGGCAGGCACGCCGCCGCAGTCCGGTCAATGCTGGTACTACACCTCGCCCGCCAAGACGACGGGCTTCTGGGACGTGTGCCCGCGCTGAGCGATCCGTCAGAAAAGCTGACAGCTCGTTTGTTCTCTTCGTCGCCCGCCCTCCCCTGAGTTGGGAGGATCTCGATTTCCAGGTCACAAATCTCAGAGGGTACGTTCCATGGATTTCACAGTCATCGATGCCGCACTCGTCGGAAAACTTCTCCTGCTCCTTCTGATCGGCCTGGGGCCGAAGATCGCCCTGGTGCCGTTTCTGGAGAAGACCCATGCCTTCGATACCGAAACCAAGGCGCGTATCGGCCGCCAGATGGTTTTGGTCGCAGTGGTCACAGCCTTGATCCTTTTTGCCACCGGTGCTCTGCTGATGCGGCTTCTCCATATCACGGGCGGCGCCGTCGCCGTCGCCGGCGGCATCATCCTGGCGCTGATCGCGATCAAGATGGCATCAGGACCAACAGAGAAGCCGCATGACGACATTGCGGTGCCCGTCGATCCCGAAAAGATCGCCGTCTTTCCGCTTGCGGTCCCTTACCTGCTCAATCCTGTCGGCATCACCGTCGTCATCATCGCCTCTGGCGAAGTCGTCTCGATCGCCAGCGCGATACTCGTCATCGGCCTGATCCTGATCGTCGGCGCGTTGGACTATCTGGTGTTCACCAACATCGACAAGCTCGCCAAACGCATGAAGCCTGCCAGTCTGATCGTCTCGGAGGTCGTCTTCGGCATTCTGCTGACCGCAGTGGCAGTCCAACTGATCGTCGTCGGGCTCGGCAATCTCGGGATCATCACCCCGACCGCTGCACACTAGATCGACCAATTTAGGCCCGGTCGGCATGAAATCTCTAAATCAACGAAATAGATCGTGATGTCGTCCGGAACCGCTCGTACTGTTCAGCACATATTCGCCTGCATATCTGCGATTCCTTGCGCGGAAAGCCAGGGATTAAGGTCCGCGACAGACTCTAAATGTGTCGCCGATGGCTGGCGGCCGCGCGACGATCATTCAATATCCCTGATGTTATCCATAAGTTCTATTCGTTTGAATGATGAGTTTCCAGCGCCCATATTAGGATCATGGACATGGACGAACCTCCCAATGACGACCGTGTCCCTGACCCAAGAAAGGAACCGGAAAATGACCACGCTCACCTATCGCGGTGGTGGTAAGTCCCTCACCTCCAGTGAAAGCCGCTTCGATCTGGCACATTATGCCCGTAAGCTCGTGCTCGCCTGGACGCGCTGGCAGACGGCCCGCGAAATCGAAGCCATGCCCTTCGACATTCGCAAGGACATCGGCTGGCCGAGCACGGACGACAGCAAACACCGGACCATGTAATGAATGCGACATTCCTCCCAAAATAGGGGCGGCGTCTGCATTGTGCAACGCCGCCTTTTTCATCTTCTGAATGCCCGAATCTGCTTGTCGAATGTCGCTCGCCTTTCCGGCACTGGACGGCGCCGCAACTGCATGCCAGGTGCAAACGCGCTGCGGCAGGCGGGAGCCCCATCAGGCTTTCCAATTACTCCCACCGGCTAATTCTATCGGTTTTCTTTGTAAACGCGGAAGCGAATGATTTCGCGCGGAATTGGAGCAGTTTCAGGCGACCCTGGGCACTGCGCGTGTAGACAAGTTCCGAATCACCGACGTAACGATTCCAAAGTTCAGCGAAATAGATGGCATCCTCTCTTTTTCGGCCGATGATCGAAGGGACTGCATGATAATCCACCCGATTCATCCGCCAGAATGTTGACGACCTTACGAGAATGTAACGGGGATTCTGTGGGGGAACGAGGACTTCCCGTAGAGCGTCGAGAAAGCGGGACCGCTCAATTGTCGTGGCACCCTCAAGCCGGCAATAGATGATGCCGTTTTGGTCGAGCGTCGCCTCGACACTCACTTTTCCCAACTCGGTCCTTATGACGCCCATATGATGCAGCGTCTCCAGAACGGTTATTCCCACCTGCTTCATGCTCCCCTCCAGCGAGCCGTTCCGCAGCAGCAACAGGCTAGCTTTCAGTGCGCCCGGCAAGCAGAAGATGGCCAGTAATGCGAACATAACGAACAGGACCAACTCCAGTTGTTGGAGCGATCGGATGTGTGTAGCGCGAAAGCTGTGCAAGAATCCGTTCAAGATCATACCGGCGAGCGCGGCGCTGTGCGCAAACAGAAACTTTGTCGTATTCCAGTTAACCAGCCCCTTAGGGGCATAGTTGCTCTCCAATGTTTCTTGCATCCTCGCAACGGCGCGTTTGCTGTGCAGCGCGCTATGCCAGCGGGATTTCAGTGATTTGCGGTCTGCAGCCCTCCGTTCCATCATTTTGTTGATCTCATCAACACCGCGCGCATTCCATTTGGCGGTACCCAGCATCAATCGTTGAAAACCGCTTTCGATCAGCGGAGGCTCGCCGAAGGACAAACCCTCAAACGCGTAAAATCGGCGCTTCAGCGCATCGACGTCGCTGCCCAGGTCTATTGTCATAGTGTCAAAGGGATCGGGCGCTTTTCTAGCGGTCGATTTCCTCCCGAAGCGCAGCAATATTCTCTGCTCGAGCTTTTCAGGGTCGATGACCGCCAGATGCCAGACGTTCGCTGCCTTCTGAGGGTTTCGAGGATCGATGCGAATGGCACGACCGCGCATCTGATTGGAGAGTACGTATGATCCCACCGTACTTGCCAGGATCAAAGTGTTTACGGACGGCGCGTCCCATCCTTCACCCAGCAAAGCCTGTGTGCCGACCAGGGCTGTGATCCCGCCGCGACTGAACAGCTCGGTGATTATATGCACGATATTGCGGCTCCGCTCGCCGCAGAGTTCCACGCTCAGAAAGCCTGCATCGAATGCCGCCTGTTGATAACGGATGTGTTCGGCACCGATGCCAAGACGGTCTGCGATCTCGTCAAGAATTCCTTTTGACTCCGCAGGAATGAGAATCAGACTCCCGGTCAGAATTCCAAGCTTGAGATCAAGTTCGGACCGCCGCAGCGTCTCGAAGATTGGCACAACGCCCATTCTCTCGATGGGCTGAAGGTCCGTGGGGGCAGTGGGCAGCGCATCCTTCCTTATATAGTCGGAAAGGATAACCATACGGAGTTCGTCACCCATCGACGCGCTTTCGAGCCGGGTAATATCGACGATCGCGTTGAGCTTGCTCACACTTGATACCAGCAGCTTCTGAACCGATCGTGGATCAGTCAGTCGCACTCTGCTGTGCTCCAGTGCCCTAATTTCCCTCAACCTGTCTTGCTGGCAGCGGATTGCCTCTTCAGCTTCTTCGAAATCATTGCGATAGGTGTAGATAACGCCGTTCAACATTACCTCTATCCATTCAAGCGTCAGATCCGGTATTTCACGCGCCTTGACGCCGAGAATGTCGAGAATCGACTGCGGCAAGTCGACATATTGTGAATTTAGGAAGATCAGCATGCTGGAGAAAAAGCGTGCGTCGTCCAGTATATGCTCCACATTCTCGATCGGCTGCGCAATCCATGGATGACGTAGAATTGCCTCCTTGAATTCTGCACTCTCAAGCAGCGTTTCGATGAAGTCTCCGATCTGCGCGCGAAACTCGGTCAGCTTCTGTGCTTCCAGTGCACTCGGCAGACTGAAGTGGACATAATCCTGGTGTGGGCAAAGATCGCCTTGCAACACAAGTTCCGGCACGGAAATTTCGCCGTCGATCGGCCCGCAAAGCGCCTGATAGCGGTCCCATTCCTGAGGATCTACATCATAAGGAGGCGTAGCTGTCAGCGCGACGACAGTGGGCTGGCCTAGTGCTTCCTTGAGCATCGTCAGCGCCTTCCACCACTCGTTTCTAAGATGGTGCGCTTCATCGAGCACAAGGGTGCGAACCTTCTCCTCGCGCAGCTTCGCGATGATTTTCTTTCTCGCCTTCTCCGTTTCCTGCTTGCCTAGTTCGCCGGATTGCGCCCCGTCGCTGCCCTCCTCTTCACCGTCGAGGATTTCTTCTTCGGACGGATGGCCCGAGAACGCCGCATGCAGAGCTTGATAGGTGATGATCGTGACGGTTCCGGGCGCTTTCACATCGTGGGAAATCCACTCCGGTTCGGCAAGGTCGGCGGGCAAGAACATCGTGCGCAGCCGATGCGCCCATTGGTCCCGAATGGTCTTGCTCGGAGCCAGAATCAAAGTCGCCTCACCGAGCCTGCACATCACTTCAAGACCTAAAACCGTTTTACCGGAGCCGGGTGCCGCGACAATATGCAACCCGTCATCGCCAATGAGATTTGTCAGATCATCAAGTATCTTCTGCTGATATTTTCGCCACTTTCCCTGAAAAGCGAGGTCCTTCATTCACTGCTGCCTCTTGGATCAAATGTGATGAGTCGTCGCGGAGGCTGCGACTAAAATGCTCTTCAGGAGACACTGCACCATCTTGGCGCGCGTCATGCAGCGCCAGTTATGCTCCCCGCAGTCCTTTTGACGAAATTTCAACGTCAGCGCAACGACATCAGGTCACTATAATGAATGCGACATTCCTTCCAAAATAAGGGCGGCGTCTGCACCATGCAACGCCGCCTTTTTCGTGGCCTCACCATCCATTCCTAAGCTATTTTCAACATTGAATTTCAGTCGCCTATTAGCCTGTCTTTTGCCCTGCCCGCAGCCATTCCGGCCGTTTCACCGGCCAAATCGCGGGCGATGTCGCATATTTGCTCTTCCCGGCCGCATTTTTCCATGCCAGTGTCGCTTTCAGGACATCGGCGCGACGCATTCCGCGCAACGAATGTGTCATCGCCCCTCGAGCATGGATTTCGCTATGAACAGGATGCAGATCAAGAAGCGTTCGGTAGTCTTCTTTATGGTACCGCAATTCACCATGCTGCCCTTTTCGGCGGCCGTGGATACCTTGCGCATCGCCAATCGCATGCTCGGCTACCAGGCCTATACCTGGCGGCTGACCTCCGTAGATGGAGAAAAGGTCTATTCTTCCTGCGGCATCGGCGTCGAGGCAAATTCCTCGCTTGCCGAGGAGCGCCGTCATCTCGGCGGCGAAAACCGGCCGGGCATGGTGCTCGTCTGTTCCGGCATCGATGTCGAGCAGTTCAACAACAAGTCGGTCAATGCCTGGCTGCGTGAATGCTACAATCGCGGCGTCGCCGTCGGCAGCCTCTGTACGGGCGCGCATGTGCTTGCCCAGGCCGGTCTCCTGAACGGCAAGCGCTGCGCCATCCACTGGGAAAACCTGCCGGGCTTTTCGGAAGCCTTCCCACAGGCGGAGGTCTATGCCGATCTCTACGAGATAGACGGCAATCTCTACACCTGCGCCGGCGGCACCGCCTCGCTCGACATGATGCTCAACCTCGTCGGCGAGGATTTCGGCGAAAGCCTCGTCAACCGCATCTGCGAGCAGCACCTGACCGACCGCGTGCGCAACCCGCACGACCGCCAGCGTCTGCCGCTGCGCGCCCGCCTCGGCGTGCAGAACGCCAAGGTACTATCGATCATCGAACTGATGGAAGGCAATCTCGCCGAGCCGCTGTCACTGATCGAGATCGCCGACGGCGCCGGCCTCTCGCGCCGCCAGATCGAGCGGCTGTTCCGTCAGGAGATGGGCCGCTCGCCGGCCCGCTACTATCTGGAAATCCGCCTCGACCGTGCGCGCCACCTCCTGGTGCAGTCCTCGATGCCCGTCGTCGAGGTTGCCGTCGCCTGCGGCTTCGTCTCGGCCTCGCATTTCTCCAAGTGTTATCGCGAACTCTACCATCGCTCGCCGCAGCAGGAGCGCGCCGAGCGCAAGATGACCATGGCGACGGCAAGGCAGGCGGTCGCCGCGTGAGACATAACGATCTAACGGCAGCAAAAACCGTCACTTCGGTTGCTGCTGCCCGGGTAGATCGTCGGGCCGAATGACCGGTGTCTTGCCTTCCTCCGGCGCGGGCCTGCTGAAATCGCTGTCCCCGGTCGGGGGCGGCTTCAGTACACCGTTGCAATCGTCCATCTTTTGCGACAACGAGCCGTCCTTGGCCGCCTTCCCGGCGTCCTCCGCTGCCGACTGATTGTTTTGATCTGCAGGCGATGCAGTGCAACGTTCCGAGCCGGCCGACGGTTGTTCTTTTGTCTGTCCAATAACGTTTGAACTTGAAAATGCGACCATCGCAAAGATCAATGCAGCTTGGATACGCATTGGCTTTTCCCGCGCCGCTTCAGCCTCTCGCGCCGCCGGTCTGGGAGTGTGCGCCACCTGGCCTGGAGATGTGGGAAAGCGCCGATGCTGCAGCCCCGTCACTGGACGTCACCGCGATGTCTCCAAGCGACAGGATGCCGACGAGGCGCTTGTTCCGATTGACAACCGGCAGGCGACGAATTTGTTGATCGCCGAGGTTCTCAAGCACGTCATTAACATCATCGTCTTCGAAGCAGTATTTCACATCGGCAGTCATCACATCCGCAATCTTGGCATCCGGCCCTTTGCCACGGGCAACAGCGCGGACGGCAATGTCTCTATCCGTGATCATTCCCACCAGCCGGTCCCGATCGCCAACCGGAACCACACCCGCATCAATGTCTGCCATCATTTGTGCGGCATCCTGGATTGACTGGTCGGGGCGAGCGACCAGAACGTCGCGCGTCATGGCTTCCCTGACTTGCATGATGAATCCTCCGTTAACGGTTGATTCCACTAAACTTGCGGCCCAGGCATTTGTTCCACGTCGCCGCGCTGGAATTTGGCTGGAACGTCTGGTTCACAACAGGAACCTGACCGGTCCTCATGCCGCCGTCGCCATCGTCAACAGGTTTTCGGAAACAAAGCCCAACGCAACGCCACCGGCACCGCCGACGCATTTCAGCTCGCGTTTTCGGATAGGCGAGCTGAAATGAGGTGCGCGCTATTGCGCCGCCTCCTCCGTCATCTTGACGTCGGAATATACCTGGTTGCGGCCCCTATGCTTGGCCATGTAGAGGAACTGGTCGGCGGCGTTGAGGTAATTCTCGAAGGTCTCGTAACCGGCGATCTCGGCGATGCCGATCGAGATCGTGACGCCGAGTTCCTCGTCGTCGGCCGTGACTTTCAGTCGCGAAATGTCCGACCGGATCTCGTCGCAGAGCTTGGTCGCGGCAGCGGAATCCATCTGAGGAAAGAGGATGGCGAATTCCTCGCCCCCGAGCCGCGACAGAAGATTGTCGCTGCCCTCGAAGATCGTAAACAGCCTGTTTGCGACAGCCTTCAGCACCTTGTCGCCGATCTCGTGGCCATAGGTGTCGTTCAGCCGTTTGAAATGGTCGATATCGAGAATGGCGACGGAACTCGGCACCTTCAGCCGCAGGCACTCATTCACCAGCTTCGGGCCGTTGTCGTAGAAATAGCGGCGGTTATAGAGACCAGTCAGGTAATCGCAGGCCGCCGCTGCCCGGAGTTGCCGCATCTGCGCCAGAGTTTCGGCGTTGTTGGCGATGCGGCATTGCAGCTCCTCGGCAACGAAGGGCCGGTAGACGAAATCGCTGGCGCCGGCCTTCAGGAAACTCGCCGAAAGCATGCGGTCGTTGGAGGAGGAAACGCCGATGACACGCAGCCTGTCCGAACCGAAGCGATGGCGGATGCGCCGCGTCAGCTCATAGCCGCTCATATCGGGCATATGATGGTCGGTGACGACGAGTTCGATATCGCTGTAGGCCTCGAGCGCCGCCAGCGCCTCGAGCCCCGAATTTGCCTCGACGACGAGATATTGCTGTGCCTTCAGCAGGTCGACGAGCACCTGGCGCGCCGAGACGACGTCGTCGACGACGAGCACGCGCGTCTTGCGGTTGGAGATCGCCCGCCGGACGGTGGCGACCAGATTGTCGAGCGCGAACTCATTGTCCTTCAGCACGTAATCGATGACATTGCGCTCCATGATCTTGTTGCGCGTGTTGAGATCGAATGTCGCAGTGAAGACGATGGCCGGGATATCGTGCTCGATCGTGCAGTCGAGCGCTTCGCCATAGGGCGAATCCGGCAGGTTGAGATCGACGACGGCCATGGTGTAGCCGTGACCGTCGTCGGCAAGTTCCTTGCGAAGAGCTTTCAGCGACGGGCAGGATTTGACGGCAAGGCCGAGCTCTGTCTGGAACCGGTGACAGAGCACGGCGGAAAACATCCGGGAATCTTCAACCAGAAGTATCTTGAGCCCGCCGGAGCGCAGCCCGATGCCATCTCGCTGGAAATCCGCTTGAAAAGCCACAGCCCCTACTCCCCGACGGGCTCGACTCGGCCCTTTCCCCGGCGAGGACGATAACCGAGAGGCGTGTGCGCGTGAAGGGGATAAATAGCGGCGACATTACCTGTAATTGCAGAAATTCTGCGACTGTCCCCGAGCGTGATATCCGGCCCCCTGGCAATACCGATACTGGAAGAGCCGTCAGGCAACCGCCCGTTCCTTGCGCATCGATTGAATCTGCAGCAGCGTATCGAGGTTCTGGTTGACGCGGCAGTAGAACTCCTCGTCGATGAAGGGACGCAGCATGAAATCATTGCCGCCGGCCTTCAGGAATCGTGCCGAAAGCAGCCGGTTCGAAGAGGAGGAAACGCCGATGATGCGCAGCTCGTGCGAGCCGATATTGGCGCGGATGCGCCGCGTCAGCTCGAAGCCGTCGATGTCGGGCATATTGTAGTCGGTGATGACAAGGCCGATATCGCGATTGCCCTTCAGGATTTCCAGCGCCTTGCCGCCGCTTTCGGCGACGCTGACACGGAAATTATAGCGCTTCAGCCGGCTCGACAGCAGGGCGCGCGCAGTCGCACTATCGTCGACGATCAGCACGTGGTGGCGATGATTGGTGAGGAAGCGGCAGATCGATTCCGCCAGCAGGTCGACGGCGAAGATATTGTCTTTGAGGATATAATCGACGATATCCTTGGCCATCAGCTTGTCGCGCATCTTTTCATGGAAGGTGCCGGTGAAGACTATGGTCGGGATGGAGAGATCGACCAGATATTCGAGCGCTTCGCCGTTTTCGGCGCCGGGCAGGTTGATGTTCGAGATCGCCAGCGTGATCGGATCGGAAGACTTGTCGTAGGAAACCTGCAGATCCTCGAAGCTGCGGCAAATCTCGACATCGATGTCGAACAGCTCCTTGAGGCGTTTGCTGATCATCGATGTGAATACGTTGGAATCTTCCGCGACAAGAATACGCGCACCGGCAAACATTTCCCCGGAATATTGCATCCCCGAAATACCTAGAAACGCCATAGTAAACCTTTGATGTAAAATCTGTCCCCGGATCAAGCTGATACATCAATTGATTTGAATAATTATTAATCGGCGCGCCTGGATATAAATGAAGAGGCGGGCCGATGGGGTCGCCTCCGATTTCTTTGCGGATATGATTAAGAAGTCAGGCGCGAAGTGCCGCGTTCTCGGCATCGAACTGGCTCTCGCCGACAAACGTCGCATTGTAGGTCGATGCGAGGATTTTGATCTTCAGCTTCGTTGCTTCCTTGCGTCGTCCCGCCGCGACCACGTCGGATTTAGACAACTTCCCGCGCGCCCCTTCGGCTGGCACCGCTTGGCAGAAGCGATTATAAACAAACCATTCACCCCGACCCGCCGACAGGTTCGCCTCATGATCCAATCCGACCCGGTGATCGCATGGCTTCTCGACTCCGACCCGTCGATCCGGTGGCAGGTGATGCGCGACCTGCTCGACGCCACGAAGCGGGAGTGGATGGCCGAGCGGGCCAAAGTCGAGACCGAGGGCTGGGGGGCCAGGCTGCTCTCCTGTCAGGACGAGGACGGGCAATGGGCAGGCGGCGCTTTCCTGCCCGCCGGTTTCGACCCTCGGGAGTGGAAGGAGCATGGCCAGCCGTGGACGGCCACGACGTTCTCGCTGTCGCAATTGCGGGAGTTCGGTCTCGATCCCGCCTGCGGCTGCGCCAGGCGCACTGTCAAATTGATCGGCGCCAACGCCCGTTGGGAAGAAGGCAGCCAACCCTATTGGGAAGGCGAAGTCGAAGAGTGCATCAACGGCCGCACCGTCGCCGACGGCGCCTATTTCGGGATCGACGTCTCGCCCATCGTCGAAAGGCTGGCCGGCGAGCGTCTCGACGACGGCGGCTGGAACTGCGAGCGGATCAATGGCTCTGTCCGCTCGTCTTTCGCCAGCACCATCAATGTGCTGGAAGGCTTGCTGGAATACGAGGGAGCGACCGGCGGCACGCATCGGTCTCGAGAGGCGCGCAGGACGGGCGAGGAGTTTCTGCTGGCCCGCAACCTCTTCCGCCGCCTCGGCACCGGCGAGCCGGCCGACGAACGCTTCCTGCGCCTCCTGCATCCGAACCGCTGGCGCTATGACATTTTGCGCGCGCTCGATTATTTCCGCTCCAGCGCAATCCTGACCGGTACCCACCCCGATCCGCGCCTCGGCGACGCAATTGACCACCTTCGTTCCAGACGCTTGCAGGACGGCACCTGGCCGCTCGACGACAGCCCTGCAGGCCGGGTGTGGTTCGAGGTCGATGACGGGCAAGGCAAGCCCTCGCGGTGGGTGACGCTCCGGGCGATGCGGGTGCTCAGATGGTGGGATGCCCAGCCCTCAATCAATGCCTGATGGCAGACCCAGCACGCGCAGGAAATGCACCCATGACTGACTGGTGGTCAGTCAAATCCGATCTTGCTGCCACCCTGCCCTGCCGCGCGATCTTATGTGTCCTTACGCGCAGCAGCCGCTCGCTGCCGATTGCGGCCGACAGCAGGCCGCTGCCTTGCTGTTTTCCTCTGCCAGCCAGCGATCGCGCGGCTTGCAGCTTGCCGGCCGCGGCGAAAGCGAAACATGGACAGCGCCGGCGCGAAGAACCGGCGTCGCCGCGCAATAAAGCTGCATTGGCCGCACGCCGTCGCTGACTTCGAAGGTCAGCTTCGCCGAACCATCCAGTTGCACGTGATCGGAAACCTTGCGGATGATTGCATGGAACTTGCCGGCCGGCATATGCGTGCGGTCGCCTTCCTCGATATCCCAGAGCTGGATGAAGATTTCCGCCCACGCTTCTGGATTGGCGCCGCAATCCAGGCCTGAGAATTGGCCCGCCTTGACCTCGGTGACATGATAGCCAGGCTTCACCGCCTTGCCGTCATAATAGAAAATCAGCGGAGAATCCTTGGCGCCGGTAAGCACACTGAGCAGCAGGCCGAGATCGATGTCGTTCTCTTGAATTTTGCTGTTGTCGATGACGTTCATTTGCGCTAATCCTTGTTTCAATGATTCAAGGATTATTGAAATATGGATCAACGTCAAGCCCTCATCGCATTCGGCGCGCTCTCGCAGGAAACCCGCCTTCACATCGTCCGCATGCTCGTGGTTTCGGGACCCGACGGCATGGCGGCAGGCGCAATCGCTGAGAAGGCGGAGGTCTCGCCCTCTAATATCTCCTTCCATTTGAAAGAGCTGGAACGGTCGGGGTTGATTGCGCAACAGCGTGAATCCCGGTCGATCATTTATACCGCGAACTACGAGGCACTTGGCGGCTTGGTTCGCTTTCTGATGGAAGATTGCTGTTCCGGGCATCCGGAAATCTGCGCCCCTGCCGCGGAGGTCGCGGCCTGCTGCACCCCTAAAATGAAGGAGAAACTGCAATGACCCCTGATCGCGTTTACAATGTGCTCTTTCTCTGCACGGGCAATTCTGCCCGCTCGATCTTGGCGGAATCCATCCTGGAGACCGAAGGCAAGGGTCGATTCAAGGCTTATTCGGCCGGCAGCCAGCCAAAGGGTGAAGTCAATCCCTATGCGCTGAAGGAGCTTGCGGCGCAGGGCTACCCAACAGTCGGTTTCCGCTCAAAGAGCTGGGACGAGTTCGCCGAGCCGGGCGCTCCGGAGATGGACTTCATCTTTACGGTTTGCGACAGCGCTGCCGGCGAGGCTTGTCCCGTCTGGATCGGTCATCCGATGACCGCCCATTGGGGCGTCGAGGACCCCGCGGCCGTCGACGGCAGCGAAGTCGACAAAGGCCGCGCTTTCGCACAGGCCGCCCGATTCCTCAAGAACCGGATCAGCGCCTTTTTGAGCCTGCCTCTTTCCTCGATCGACAAGCTCGCCCTGGAATCGCACCTGCGCCAGATCGGCACGATGGAAGGCGCCAGCACTAAACAGCCCAAGGCGAGCTGATGGATTTCGATTTGAACCAGCAGGCCTTGGAAGGGCACGACGACAGACTTCGCGGCGCGCTCGCAGGCGCCAGGCTTCCGGTCGATGACCTCACAGACGCCGGCCGAAGCTTCTATCGATTTTCACGTGGCGGCGAGACGGTCGGCTTCGGCGGGCTGGAACTCTATGGCGAGACTGTGCTCCTGCGTTCCATTGTCGTGCTGTCCGATCAGCAAGGCTTTGGCTTCGGCCATGCGATCACCCTTGGCCTGCTCGATGAGGCCCAAAGGAAAGGCGCAACCGCCGCCTATCTGTTGACGGAAACAGCCGCCCCCTTCTTTAAATCGCTCGGCTTTCGTCCGATCGGCCGCGATGAAGCGCCGGCCGAGATCCTGACGACGCGGCAGGCCGCAAGCCTCTGCCCGGCATCGGCCGCCCTGATGGTCCGGAGCCTGCCGGCATGAGCGCGCCGGTGTTCCCCCTGTCTCGACGACTGTTCGCCGAAGCGCTCGGCACGCTGCTGCTCGTAGCAACCGTCGTCGGCTCGGGCATCATGGCGGATAGCCTGACGGACGATACGGCGCTTGCGCTGCTCGGCAATACGCTGGCAACGGGGGCAATCCTCGTCGTCCTGATCACGATCTTAGGCCCGATTTCCGGGGCTCATTTCAATCCGGTCGTATCGCTGGTGTTTGCGCTCCGGCGCGAACTGCCTGCCTGGTGCGTTCCCGCCTATATCGCCGCGCAGATCGTCGGCGGCATTGCCGGAACGACGCTCGCTCATGTGATGTTCGCCCTTCCCGTGCTGCAGGTCTCTGAAACCGTGCGCACCGGCGGCGCGCAATGGCTCTCAGAAGTGACGGCAACCTTCGGCCTCGTCTTCGTCATCTTAGCCGGTGTGCGCTTTCGCGCCGATGCCGTGGCATGGCTGGTCGGCCTTTATATCACCGCCGCCTATTGGTTCACCGCTTCCACGTCCTTTGCCAATCCCGCCGTCGCGATTGCTCGATCGCTGACGCACACGTTTTCCGGCATCCGCCCGATCGATCTACCGGGCTTTATCGCCGCTGAAGTCCTCGGCGCCTTGCTGGCGCTGATGCTTGCGGGATGGCTGCTGATGGAAGCCCGCAATCCCAAGACCCTCACCAAGACGGAATCCGCCTCATGACCATAGATGTTACGATCTATCACAACCCCGAATGCGGCACCTCGCGCAACACGCTTGCGATGATCCAGAACGCCGGCATTGAGCCCAACGTTATCGAATATCTGAAAAACCCGCCGTCGCGCGAGCAGCTAATCAAGGTGATTGCGGATGCAGGTTTGAGCGTTCGCGAGGCGATCCGCGAAAAGGGCACGCCCTATGCGGAGCTCGGCCTCGACAACCCTGATCTTACCGACGAGCAATTGCTCGACGCGATGCTGAAAGATCCGATCCTGATCAACCGGCCTTTCGTCGTCACCTCTCTCGGCACGCGCCTGTCGCGGCCGTCGGAACTTGTCCTCGAAATCCTGCCAGAAACGCATCAGGGCGCCTTCACCAAGGAAGACGGCGAGAAGGTGCTCGACGCCGGAGGCAAACGCATTGTCTGATCTGCCTGCCGTATCGCCGATGCATCTGCATCAACCGGATATGAATGCGCTCAGGCCGGCGTTCTCGACGCACAAGCCGCGCATCCTGATCCTTTACGGCTCGTTGCGAGCAGTGTCCTACAGCCGATTCCTCGCACAGGAGGCCGCGCGGCTGCTCGAATATTTCGGCTGCGAAGTGCGCATTTTCAACCCGGAAGATCTGCCGCTGCCTGATGCGGCGCCGGCGAGCCACCCAAAAGTTCAGGAGCTGCGCGAATGGTCGGCATGGTCTGAAGGCCAAGTGTGGGTCAGCCCCGAACGTCATGGCGCGATGACCGGCATCATGAAAGCGCAGATCGACTGGATTCCACTGTCGGTCGGTTCGATCAGGCCGACGCAAGGCAAGACGCTGGCGGTGATGCAGGTCTCCGGCGGCTCCCAGTCCTTCAATGCGGTAAGCCAGCTCCGCATCCTTGGCCGATGGATGCGGATGATCGCAATTCCCAATCAGTCCTCGGTTGCCAAAGCTTTCCAAGAATTCGACGCGGACGGCCGTATGAAACCCTCGTCCTATTACGACCGCGTCGTCGACGTCTGCGAGGAATTGGTGAAGTTCACGCTGCTGACCCGTGATGCCTCGAACTATCTGACCGACCGCTACAGCGAGCGGAAGGAAGAAGTCGAAAAGCTCGAACAGCGCGTGAGCCTCAGATCCCTATGACAATCGTCAGCACCGAACGACCGCCGGTAGCGGCCATAGCCGCGCTCGGGCTGACGCAGATCATCGGATATGGATCGCTTTATTACAGCTTCAGCATCCTCGCCCCCGACATGGCCCACGATCTGGGCTGGTCATCGGAATGGATCTTCGGCGCGCTCTCTGTGGCCCTTCTGATCGGCGGTCTGGCCGCACCTCTCATGGGCACGTGGATCGATCGCTTCGGCGCAGGCAGGATCATGACGTCGGGCTCGGCGATTGCCGCCGCCGCCCTCGTCGCCTGCGCCTTCGCGCCGGGAAAAATCGCTTTCGTCGTGGCATTGATCGGCATCGAGATCGCCTCGAACCTGGTGCAATATGGCGCAGCCTTTGCCCTGCTGGTGCAGATCAGGCCGCAGGTCGCCCAGCGCAGCATCACGTATCTGACCCTGATCGCCGGCTTTGCCTCAACCATATTCTGGCCAATCACCACGGCGCTGCATGCGCATCTCTCATGGCAGAACGTCTATCTGATCTTCGCCGCGCTCAATCTCGTTGTCTGCCTTCCCATTCATGCTTGGCTCTCCCGTGGCGTCAGGCAAACCAGGAGACGGACCGGAGAGGAGGCTGCAAAACGCGTCGAGCCGAGCCTTCCACCGTCGGTGCGCAGGCCGGCCTTTATCCTGATGGTGACGGGCTTTGCTTTGGAAAGCTTCGTGAACTCGGCACTTCTGGTTCACATGGTGCCTGTGATGTCGGCCCTCGGCCTCGGCGCCATGGCAGTGGTGGTCGGAACGCTCTTCGGCCCGTCACAGGTGCTGAGCCGCCTCATCAACATGTTCTTTGGCGAGAGCTTGTCGCAGGTGATGCTCGCGATCATCTGCGCCATCCTGCTGCCGACAGCCCTTGTCATCCTCATCGCCACCGCACCCTCGGTGCCCGGTGCGCTGGTCTTCGCCGTCGCCTTCGGCCTCGGCTCGGGTCTTAACAGCATCGTCTACGGAACCTTGCCGCTCGCGCTCTTCGGAAGCGATGGCTACGGCCGGCGGCAAGGACAAATCATGTCTGTGCGTCTCGTCGTCTCCTCGATGGCGCCGTTCGCGCTTGCCTTCCTGATGGGCAATCTAGGCGCATCGTGGTCACTGTCGATCGCTGCATTGCTCAGCGCCGTCGCCGTTGCCGCATTCTTCGCCATCATGCGGCTGACGCGCCCGGTTGTTGCCCGGCCGGAAACTGTTCCCAATCCCGGAGAAGCTTGAGCGCATTAATTACGACACGCGCTACTTGACGACGGCGGAGCCCTTGACGATGTCGATCGTCTCGCCGCCGTCGAGCCCGATGCGGTCGCCGTCGGGCGTCGTCATGAAACAGCCGGAAGCACAGAGGTTTTCCGAAGCGCCGGCATCGACCACGACCTCGACGCGCTGGCCGCTCTCGGTGATGACGAGCACGACGGCGGCTGGATCGGTGTTGGTGATGGAAGCCGCTTGAGCCGCGGGTGCGGCAAGCAGCGGGACAAGCAGAACGGCGGCAAATCTTGCCATCATGTGCGGTGGCGCTGGCGCGCCCTCCCCTCGAACGATCGGTGCTGCCCCCGGCAGCGATCCCGATAGTGGAGATCATGCACAGATAGCTGTGAATGATGGCTGAATGACCCGTTCAGCCTTTCAGATTGCCGTCCGCCGTCTTGCTGCGCAATTGCCGCACCGGCCGCTCTTCCTCCTCCATGAGCACATCCCCCGATTTTTCCTGCTCGTTGGGTTGATCCCTGCCTGCAACGGGAAGGACGGGAGGAGCGTCCCGATGGATAGTGAGATCGCTCCGCGGCAGCGGGATCTCGATGCCCTCGGCCCTGAAGCGCTGGAGGATCTCGATCCTCAGATTGTTGCGCACCGTCATGCCGTCGCCCATGTCGGCGAGGAAGAAGCGCAGTTCGAAATCCAGCGAATAGGGGCCAAAGCGCAGGAATTCGACATGCGGCTCGGGATTGCGCATGACGAGCGGTATCTTGGCGGTCAGTTCCAGCAAGATATCCATCACCTTCTGCGGATCCGCGTCGTAGCTGACGGAAACGGGAATTTCCGAGCGGCCGATCTTGTTGCGGTGCGTCCAGTTACCGACCAAGCCGTTGATCAGCTCCGAATTCGGCACGATGATCGACTGCTTGCGGAAAGTCTCGATCTCCGTGGCGCGCACCGAAATGCGTTTGACGATGCCTTCAGCCGTGCCGGAAACGACATGGTCGCCGACCTTGAACGGCCGTTCGACGAGCAGGATCAGGCCGGAGACGAAGTTGGAGACGATGTTCTGCAGGCCGAAACCGATACCGACCGAAAGTGCGGAGGCGACGAGCGCGAAGCTCGACAGATCGATGCCGGCCGCCGAAACGCCGATGATCGCCGCGATGCCGACGCCGAGATAGCCGATGCCCGTCTTCACCGAATTGCGCACGCCGAGATCGACATGGCTTCTGGCCATGACATTGCCGTCGAGCCAGCGCTGCAGCCAGCGCGTCAGCAGATAGACACCGGCAAACAAGAGGATTCCCGTGCAGATGCCGAGCAGCGAGATGCTGATGCCGCCGAGCCTGACCTCGGTGAACAACCTGTAGGCAAGAATCTGCAGGTCCTGCACATGGAAGCCCCACATCAGCAGGATCAGCGGGATGCCGACGAGAAGCGCCACCGCATAGATGGCAAGACCGACAAGCAGGCCGGCCTGGTCGATCGCCACCGGCCCGAGCTTGAAACGGCGCGTCAGGAAGCTTGCGAAGAAGGTGTCGCCGAAGCTTTCCTGCCTTGATATCGCCTTGCCGGAAAGCAGGCCGACATACATGGTGACGACCACCGCGCCGGTAATGATGAGCTGCGTGGCGACGAAGCGCGCGAGCCCGACATAACCGGTGAGCGCGGTGAGGATGAGGCCGGTGCCGACGATCCGCAGGATGATCGCCATGCCGCGCGGCCAATGCCTTCCCGGCGCATCGGGATCGCCGTTCTTCGCCAGCATCGGTTTTCCGAACGAGACCGCGATCAGGATCAGGCCGATGATCAGCGCGGCGATCAGGCTTCTGACCACGGTCAGCACCAGCGGCGAGCCCATCGCCTCGCCGATCGTGCCGAACAGATAATCGAGCGCGTTGACGATCGCCATTGCCAGCAAGCAGTAGCCGATCGAGCGCGCGCCGAGATTGGAAAGCCGAACGAGGCGCCAGCGCGGTTCGTGCGGTGCGAAGATGGCATTGACGAAGCGGCCGACGAAATAGACGAGCCCGATCGCCCCGAAGAGCGCGCCGATGACAGGTGCGATGTCGGGCCTGAGCACATTGAAACCGTTGAGGAAGAAGAACGAGGTGACGAGCAGCACCGAGAGCGCCAGCGTGCGGATCAACGTCGACCAGAAGGCGATCGACAGCCGGCCGATATAGGAGGGGTTCTCGACAGCCTCGTCGCGCTGCAGGTCGGAGCCGAATAGCCGGTAGCTGCCGGAGAGAAGGATCAGGGCCGCGGCAAGCGACAGGAAGATCGCGGCAAACATCGGGAAACGCTTGAATTTCCAGACGAAGGTGGCCCAACTGGACAGGGCCTGCGAGAATTCTCTGGCCTCGTGCACGAAGGCGCTGGCGGCATCGTCGAGCACCGAGACCGAAATCTCGGTCCGCCTGAGCAGCGTATCGGCAAACAGCCGCCGCCGCATCTCGGTGATCTCGTTGACGAGCTTCGTCACCGTGATCGACAGGTTTTCGGCATCGCCCGTCAGCGCGTTGATCTGCGCGCGTTCGGCGGCGAGCGCGTTGCGCTCCTGGGTGACGATCTCGGCTTCCGGCGGCTGCCCGTCCTTCGGCGGATCGCCGATCTCGGCAAGCCGATTCTTGATCTGGTCGAAACGCGGCCTGAGATTGACCGATATGGTGATAACGGCGCGGCTGAGTTCATCGGCCTTGGTCGCAAGCCCGACGAGGGCGTCGTCATTGTCGGCATTCTGCTTGACGCCGTCCTGAAGCGCCGTCAGTTGGACCTTCGCCTTGTCGATCTCCTTTGTCGCCTGGTCGAGCGGGCTATCTGCAAGCGGCGCCTGCGCGGACGCCGGTGCCTGCGGCTCCTGCGCGAAAGCCGCAGCACCGTTGAAATGCGCGCCGGCAACCGCCAGCATCAGCAGAAGAATGGTGCGAAGCAGGATCGGTCTCAGCCGCAAAAGCGCCTCCGGGAAAGGTTGTCATCGGAATAGAATGCCAGCTTGTCTTAGTAAAGAAAGGCGACAGAAAGGCGGAAGCTCCCTGGAAAGACTTAGAAACCGGCGCCGGGCTTGGAGAGATAGTCGCGTTCCCTCGCCGTCGACTCCCGCCCGAGCATGGCATTGCGGTGCGGAAAGCGGCCAAAGGCAGCGATCACGTCGCGGTGGCGGATCGCATAATCGAGATATTCTTCATCGCCAAGCGCGGCGAACAACGCTACCGATCGCTCCTGTTCGCCAAGGTCTTCGGCATGTTCGAAAGGCATGTAGAAAAAGGTGCGGCACGCGGCTTCTACCAACAGATCGGCGCCGGATGCCAGTGCGAGTTTGGCTTCGCGAAGCGCCAACCCGTCGGTTGCAACGGCAAGCGCCGTGCCGCGATAGATATTGCGGGGAAACTGGTCGAGCACGATCACAGCCGCCAGCCGGCTCTCCGCATCCGCCCGCCATTCGGCGCCAACATCCGCTGCAAGGGCCAGATGGGTATCGCGAAAGACCGTGCTGATCTCCGCGTCGAGGTCCGGCGTCGCGCGGAACCACAGCTCCCGGCCGCATCTGACGAACCAGAAATCATAGACTTCGCGTGGCGTACGGATAGTCGTCATGCTTTCTCTCCCCGTCTGCAAGCTGTTGTAAATATAGGGTAAACGGCGTGGCGTGAGGCCCCCTCATCCGGCTGCCGCCACCTTCTCCCCGAGGGGAGAAGAGACTTGCGGCAGCGCCTCGTTCCCCCTTCTACCCAGCGGGGAGAAGGTGCCGGCAGGCGGATGAGGGGGCTGCAAACTCAGCGCCGGACGGGGAAAATCCCCTACTTCCCCTCATCCAACGAAAACACCAGCGTCGCCTTGGTTCCGTCGTGGCCGGGGTCATAGGCGAAATCCGATTTCAGGCTGGCGGCCATTGCCGTCAGAATGCGTGTGCCGAGGCCCGTTCCTTTCGCCGGGCTCGACGGGTCGAAACCCGCGCCGTCATCCTCGACGATGACGCGTAATGCGCCATCTGTCTGGTCGACCATGACGCGGATCTCGCCCGGCACGCTCTCCGGATAGGCATATTTGAAGGCATTGGTGACGAGCTCGCTCACGATCAGCCCGAGCGTAATCACCTTGTCGGTCGCCAGATTGACCGGCTGCGCGGTAAGTACGATGCGGTGCGGCCGCTTGTCGTCGCGCATCGAGGTTTCGAGTTCGGTGAGCAGGCTGTCCAGATATTCGTCGACCTGCACCGAGCCGACCTGGCGGTTGGTATAGAGCCGGCGGTGCACGCTGGCGATGGCGTTGATGCGCATCTGGGTTTCGTGCAGCGCGTCGATCGCCACTTGGTCGGTGGTCATCGAGGATTGCATGCGGATCAGCGCGCCGACGAGGCCAAGGCTATTGGCGATACGGTGATTGACTTCGGCGAGCAGCATTTCGGCAAGGTCGCGCTGCTGTCGGATCATCTCCTGCGCCTGCGCCGTCTCGCGGCGAAAACGCGTCCGCTCCAGCGCCTGTTCGAGGGCGGCGGCCAGCAGGTCGAAATAGTCGGCCGAGATCCCTTTGAGCATGTAATCGTCGGCGCCGGCCTTCAGCGCCGCGACCGCGATGCTGATATCGTCCGAACCCGTCGCATAGATGACCGGCGGGTGATCCGGCATCGCCGCGATGCTGGGCAAGATATCGAGGCCGGTCTCGCCAGCCAGGACATGATCAAGCACGACGGCGTCGATACCGCCTTCGCCCAGTCTCGCAAGGCCTGCAGCGCCGCTCTCGGCCCACTCGACCGAAAAGCCGCGCCGACGGAGGTTTTTCTGCATCAGTAGAGCAAGCCCCTCGTCGTCGTCGATATAGAGGATGTGGATCAGGGCATCCGCATCGCCGCTAGAATTGTTCATTCCGTCTCCCGGCGTTCTCTCGCAGCGACGACCGCCCGCAAGCGTCCGAGTCGTCCGCATAGCAATGTCGTATTGCATTGGCCGCCTGGGGTAAACAGCGGTTGTCCCTCGCTCTTGTCGCAGGCGGCGCGGAAGGAGGATGTCGGGAATCCGGCATTTTCAGAACATGACCCTGGGCTGGCGAGCATCCCTATGGAAGCCGTTGAAGGAGATGGGAAAACGAAAACCTGAAATGAGATGCATCAACGCCAAGCGACCCGTTTGGTTCCGTGGATAAGCTAATTTTTCTGGAATTTCCGATGACCCGATACTTCGGCTCCAGCCTCCGCCGGCAAATGCAGGAAGCGCAGCGATGAGACGACGCCGATCACGCCGACTACGATGAAAGCCCAGCGGAAATCGGCAAGGACGGGATTGCCGGCGCCCCTGAGAGCAGAGGCGATGTTGAGCACGGCCGCCGCCACTGCCACGCCGAGCAGCATCGATACCTGCTGCAGCATGCTCGACAGCGTCGAGGCCGAGCTTCGCTGCGCGGGGCCGATATCGGCGAAGGCGAGTGTGTTCAGCGCGGTGAATTCCATCGACCGTGAGAGACCGGCGAGAAAAAGCAGCGCATGGATGAAAAACGGCGGCGTCGTCGGCGACAGGAAACCGCAGGAGACGATCGAAAGCGCGGCGATCAGCCCGTTGACCCCAAGCACGGTACGAAAGCCGTAGAAGCGCAGCAGCGGCGTCGTCACCGCCTTCATGCTGAAATTGCCGAGGAAATAGACGAGCAGATAGGTGCCGGCGGCAATCGAGCTCAGGCCGAAGCCGAGTTGGAAGAGCAGAGGCAGCAAAAACGGCGTCGCATTGATCGCCATCCGGCAGGCCGTGCCCGCCGACAATGTCGACATCGAGAAGGTCTGGATGCGGAAGGCCGAAAGGTCGAGCAGCGGATTGTCGACGGCGAGGAAATGCCGCGTCGCCATGACCGACAGCACGATGCCCGCCGCCAGCATTGATATCACGGGCAAAAGCCCGCCGTCCCATTTGACCGAGAGTTCGAGGGCGGCGAGCAGGAAGGTCAGCCCCGCAGCGCTCAGCACAAAGCCCACGAGATCCAGCCGGCCGGGATTGGTCTCGCGCTGCTCCGGCACGAAGCGCAGCACCAGCGCCATGCCGACAATGCCGATCGGGATGTTGATCAGGAAGTTCCAGTGCCAGCTGGCATAGGTGGTGATGAAGCCGCCGAGCACCGGGCCGAGCACCGGCGCCGTCAGTGCCGGCCAGGTGATCAGCGCGATCGCCTGGACGAGTTCCGACTTGCGGGCGTTCTTGAGCACGATGATGCGCCCGACCGGCGTCATCAGTGCACTGCCTGCGCCCTGGATGGCGCGCCACAGCACGAATTCCGCAAGGCTGCCGGACAGCCCGCAAAACAGCGAGGCGCCGGTGAAGACGGCGATCGACATCAGAAAGATGCGGCGCGCGCCGAACCGATCGCCGAGCCAGCCGGACAGTGGAATGAAGGCGGCCATCGTCAGCATGTAGACGGTGATGCCGATGCTCATCGACACCGGCTGCACGTTAAAGCTTGCCGCCATCTGCGGCAGCGAGGTGGTGACGATCGTGCCGTCGAGGATCTGCATGAAGAAGGAAACGGCAACAACCAGCGCCACGATCTTCGCCTGGCGGCCGCTCGCGGCCTCTTGCCCATTCTCGCTCGTCTCTGCCGTGGTCATCGATCTGCCAATAAAAATTCCGGATGACGCGGCAGGGAAACAGGAAGGAAGCCGATCGGAGATCTGCCGCGCGGGGGAGCGCGGACATGGAAAGCCGCGCACTGGCTGAATACGCCCGTTGCATCCGGCCGGAAAGGCTAAATCTCGCACTGCGCAGGAATATTCCCGATGCGGCTGGATAGCTGACCGCTATCGACCCAAGACAGGATACAAGAAAAAGGCCCCACCGAAGCGAGGCCAAGCTTGAACCGCTCCGGGGAAAAACAGGAGCGGCGTGCAGTCCATACCGTGCGATCGATGTCGCAGCGAGGCCAGATGTCGCTGCATCGGTACGCTCGTCAAAGAATTTTTCGCAATCATGCCGAAAAAGATCGGCCCCAAAACTACCTGCCCATGTGGCGCGACACGTGTCGCATTGCAGCAACGATTGGCACTTGCAATGTTTATAAAAATAGATATCACTAAACATATTGCTAAACATGATGATTGAGGAGTTCATGTGAGCATTCTCTGAAGTGGGTGAACATGCGACGCCGGCGGGGAGCCGGCCCTTGGTTCTGGGAGGAACTTATGCAGAAAACATCGAAAGCCCTTTTCGGGCTGGCCACGGCATTCGTCATGTCGTCGGCATTGCCCAATCTCGCCAAAGCCGATGAACTGACGCTGTGCTGGGCCGCATGGGACCCCGCCAATGCGCTCGTCGAGCTGTCGAAGGATTTCACCGCCAAGACCGGCACGCAGATGAAGTTCGAATTCGTTCCCTGGACGAATTATGCCGATCGCTTCCTCAACGAGCTGAATTCCCACGGCAAGCTCTGCGATCTCATCATCGGCGACAGCCAGTGGATCGGCGGCTCGGCCGAGAATGGCCACTACGTCAAGCTCAACGACTTCTTCGACAAGGAAGGCATCAAGATGGATGACTTCGTGCCGGCGACGGTCGTCGGCTACTCGGAATGGCCGAAAAACACCCCGAACTACTGGGCGCTGCCCGCCATGGGCGACGTCGTCGGCTGGACCTACCGCAAGGACTGGTTCGAGAAGCCGGAACTGCAGAAAGAATTCAAGGAGAAATACGGCCACGATCTCGCAGCGCCGAAGACCTACGACGAGCTGAAGCAGGTCGCCGAATTCTTCCAGAAGCGTCAGATCGACGGCAAGACCGTCTACGGCGCCTCGATCTATACCGAGCGCGGCTCCGAAGGCATCACCATGGGCGTGACCAACGTGCTCTACGATTGGGGCTTCCAGTACGAGAACCCGAAGAAGCCCTATGACATGGAAGGTTTCGTCAACTCGGCCGATGCTGTGAAGGGCCTCGAATTCTACAAGTCGCTCTATGATTGCTGCACCCCGCCCGGCAGCTCCAACGTCTACATGGTCGAATCCGCAGACGCCTTCAAATCCGGCCAGGTCGCCATGCAGATGAACTTCGCCTTCACCTGGCCCGGCCTCTACAAGGACGAGAAGGTCGGCGGCAAGAAGATCGGCTTCTTCCCCAATCCGGCTGAAAAGGCCCACTTCGCCCAGCTTGGCGGCCAAGGCATCTCGGTGGTCTCCTACTCCGACAAGCGCGATGCCGCCCTGCAATACATCAAGTGGTTCGCACAGCCGGACGTGCAGGCCAAATGGTGGGAACTCGGCGGCTTTTCCTGCTTGAATTCCGTCGTCAACGCGCCAGGCTTTGCCAAGAGCCAGCCCTATGCCCAGGCCTTCCTGGACTCGATGGCGATCGTCAAGGACTTCTGGGCAGAGCCGAGCTACGCCTCGCTGCTGCAGGCCATGCAGAAGCGCGTTCACAACTACGTGGTCGCCGGCAACGGCACCGCCAAGGAAGCGCTCGACGGTCTGGTGAAAGACTGGAGCGACGTCTTCAAGGACGACGGCAAGATCTGACGCGTGGCATCCCTGATGCGCGCCATCCTCGACAGGATGGCGGCCCGGATCGGCAGACGAGCCGGGCCGCCAGATCTCTCATACCCCAAAAGACCCCGTACCCCAAAAAGACCAGGTGAAGACTTGACCATTTCCCATTCCTCCATCGTCGAGAAGGCGGCCGATGCAACCGCGAGGGCAACGCCTTCGTCGGTCGCCCGGCGCGTCCGCGGCCTTTCCGACAGGGCGATCGCCTGGCTATTCATTGCCCCTGCCATCACCCTGCTGCTCGCGATCAACATCTTCCCGCTGCTTTGGGCGGTCTATCTCTCCTTCACTAATTACCGCGCCAATCGGCCGAATGCGCCGGTCGTAGGCGTCGGCTTCGGAAACTACCAGCGCGTTCTCAACGATCCCGATATCTGGCAGGCGATGCAGACCACCGCGCATTTCGTCTTCTGGACGATTGTACTGCAGACGGTGATCGGCTTTACGCTCGCCTATCTGATCGACCGCAAGTTTCGCGGCCACGCCTTCTGGACGACGATCATCCTGATCCCGATGATGCTGTCGCCCGCCGTCGTCGGCAATTTCTGGCGCTTTCTCTACGAGCCGCAGATCGGCCTCTTCGCCTATGCCGTGTCGCTGGTCACAGGCATTCCGACATCGGATATCCAGATGCTCGGCAACGTTACGCTGGCGCCCTGGGCGATCATCATCGTCGATACCTGGATGTGGACGCCTTATGTGATGCTGATCTGCCTCGCTGGCCTGCGCTCGATCCCCGATTATATCTATGAGGCGGCCGAGGTCGACCGTGCCTCGCCCTGGCGGCAGTTCTGGTCGATCACCGTGCCGATGGCCCTGCCTTTCATCATGCTTGCCGTGCTTTTCCGCGGCATCGAGAATTTCAAGATGTTCGACATGGTGACGCTGCTCACCGGCGGCGGGCCGGGCTCGATTACCGAGGTCGCCTCGATCACGCTGAAACGCGCCGCCTTCGAAAGCTGGGCGACCGGCCGGGCCTCGGCCTTCGCCATCATCCTCTTCGTCGCGGTGTTCGGCCTCGCCAACATCTACGTCAAGGCATTGAACAAGGTGAAGCAACGATGAGCGCCGCCAACTCAGCCCATTCGGTCGTCGAACCAAGCCTGTCCAGCAAGCGCATCGCCGGCACCATCGTCGTCCTCTATGCGCTGATCACCCTCATCCCGCTCGTCTGGATCTTCCTGACCAGCATCAAGTCGCCGCCGGATTCGATCAGCTATCCCCCGAAGATCGTCTTCACGCCGTCGCTCGAGGGCTATTGCAACCTGTTCACCACGCGCACGCGCCAGGCGCCTGATTATATCGCCTCGCTGCCGGCGCCAGTCGGCACCTGCGATGAAGTGACGCGCAAGCGCAACATGGTGATCGCCGGCCCGTCGAACTTCCTGCCGCGCTTCGTCAATTCGCTGGTGATCGCCTTCGGCTCCACCTTCCTCGCGGTCTTCCTCGGCACGCTCGCCGCCTATGGTTTTTCCCGCTTCAAGATACCGCTCGCCGACGACTTGCTATTCTTCATCCTGTCGACGCGGATGATGCCGCCGATCGCCGTCGCCATCCCGATCTACCTGATGTATCGCGAACTAGGCCTGTCGGACACGGCCTTTGGCATGATCCTGCTCTACACCGCCGTCAATGTCTCGCTCGCCGTCTGGCTGCTCAAGGGCTTCATCGACGAAATCCCGCGCGAATACGAGGAAGCGGCAATGATCGACGGCTATACAAGGCTGCAGGCCTTCCGCAAGGTCGTGCTGCCGCAGGCAACGACCGGCATCGCCGCCACCGCGATCTTCTGCCTGATCTTCGCCTGGAACGAATATGCCTTCGCCGCCCTTCTGACCTCAGGCGAGGCCCAGACCGCGCCGCCCTTCATCCCGACGATCATCGGCGAAGGCGGGCAGGACTGGCCGGCCGTCGCCGCCGGCACGACAATTTTCCTGATCCCGATCCTGGTCTTCACCATTCTATTGCGCAAGCAGCTGCTGCGCGGCATCACCTTCGGAGCCGTCCGCAAATGACCCACCTGATCGAAACACGCACTCCTGCTCGCCCGAAACGGCCGTTCTTTCTGCGACGCGGCCCGATGGAGACTATTGCCACCGTGCTGATCGGACTCGGCTTCCTGATGCTGTTCCAGCCCTTCCTGCTGGTGCTCTACACCTATTCGCTGGTGACACTGCTCGCAGGCACCGTCATGTTCATCATCGTCTCGAAATTCCCGGAGTAAACCATGGCGGACATCCGGATCGAAAATCTCCGCAAGGAATTCGGCAGCTTCGTCGCCGTTCAGGATTCGAGCTTCACCGTCCATGACGGCGAGTTCCTGGCGCTGCTCGGGCCTTCCGGCTGCGGCAAGACGACGACGCTTCGCATGATCGCCGGCCTCGAGCTGCCGTCGAGCGGCAAGATCTATCTCGACGGCGAGGACGTCACTTTCAACCGCGCCAGCGCCCGCGACATCGCCTTCGTCTTTCAGCTCTTCGCGCTCTACCCGCATATGAACGTGCGTAGGAATATCGGCTTCCCGCTGCTGTCGCAGGGCATGCCCAAGCCCGAAATCCGTCAGCGTGTCGAGGAGACCGCGCGTCTGCTGCAGATCGACCATATTCTCAACCGCTCGGTCTCCGGTCTTGCCGGCGGCGACCGGCAGCGCGTGGCGCTCGGCCGCGCCATCGTCCGGCGCCCGAAATGCTTCCTGATGGACGAGCCGCTCGGCACGCTCGACGCCGAATTCCGCGAGATCATGGTTCACGAGCTGCGCGAATTGCACAACCGCATCCACGCGACCACCGTCTACGTCACCCATGACCAGCATGAGGCGATGGCGATGGCCGACAAGATCGCCGTCATGAACCATGGTGTCATCGAGCAGTTCGGCACGCCGCAGGAGATTTATGCCAAACCTGCGACCATGTATGTCGCCGATTTTATCGGCTCGCCACCGATGAACTTCATGCGCTTCACCTCCGGTCTGAAAAGCGGCGACCGCTCCATCCTGCTCGACGGCGTCGATGTCGCCGTTCCCGAGATCCACCAGGACATGGCCCAAAGCCAGCTGGCGCTCGGCGTGCGGCCGGAGCATATCCGCTTCAGCGACGCCTCGGCGCTACGCGGCGCCGTCTATGGCAGCGAATATCTCGGCACCAATCAGGTCGTGGCTGTGGAAACCCCGGGCGGCATGATCAAGGCCCGCGTTCCCGCCAATCGCAGCTTCCAGATTGGCGAAAGGGTCGGCCTCGAATTCAACCCGGCGAAACTCGCGCTCTTCGACTGCACCTCGGGCCGCGCGGTCCCATCCCAGCTTTATCAGGAGACCCGGCATGGCTGATGTCGTCCTCAGGAACCTCGCCAAGCGCTTCGGCGACACCCAGGCTTTGGCCGACCTCGATCTTTCGATCCGCGACGGCGAGTTCGTCGTGCTGCTCGGTCCGACAGGCGCTGGCAAGACCACGACGCTGCGGTTGATCGCCGGCCTCGAAAAGCCCGATAGCGGCCGCATCGAGATCGGCGGCCGCAATGTCGCCACTGAGGCACCCGCCGAGCGCGACGTCGCCTTCGTGTTCCAGCAATATTCGCTCTATCCGCACATGACGGTTTACGAAAATCTCGCCTTCCCGCTGAAGGCGCCGGTCCGCAAGCTGAGTGCGCAGGAGATCGACCGGCGCGTGCGCGAAGTGGCGCGCATGGTCCGGATCGACCACAAGCTGGAAAACCGCTCAACCAGGCTTTCCGGCGGCGAGATGCAGCGTGTCGCGATCGGCCGGGCGTTGGTGCGCAAGCCGGCGATCTACCTGATGGACGAGCCGCTCTCCTCGCTCGACGCCAAGCTGCGCGCCGAACTGCGCCTGGAGCTGAAACGCATCCAGAAGGAACTCGGCTCGACGCTGCTCTATGTCACTCACGACCAGGTTGAAGCCATGACCATGGCCGACCGCATCGGCATCGTTGCCGAGGGACGGCTGATGCAGGTGGGAACGCCGCGCGAGATCTACGGCAATCCGGCCAACCTGCATGTCGCGGCCCGTCTCGGCCAGCCGCACATCAATCTTCTGCCGGCGGACCTCTTGCCGGGCGGCGGGCCGCCGCCCGGCACGAAGACCGTGGGCGCCCGCACGGAGCATCTCGATATCATTGTCGGCAAGGACGCCAATGCCGAGATCGACTGGATCGAGCATCTCGGTGACCAGAACCATCTGCACATCAGAGTCGGCAATCACAAGCTCGTCACACTTGCAGATCCATATCTGGCGATCGCGCCGGGCGACCGGATCAGCCTGACGCTGCGCGATCCGCTTTATTTCGATGCGGCTGGACAGCGCCTGTCCTGACCGGCAAACAGACTTGATGATGGCATGAAAAACAAACAGACGGGTCTCAATCGATGAAACACTTCTTCAACCGCAGGGAAAGCATCGTCACCGAAGCCTTGGACGGTCTGCTTCTGACGAGCAGCAAGGGTCGTCTTGCCCGCCTCGACAGCTTTCCCGACATCAAGGTGATCCTGCGTGCGGACTGGGACAAGTCGAAGGTGGCGATCATCTCAGGCGGCGGCGCCGGCCATGAGCCCTCCCATGCCGGCTTCGTCGGGAAGGGCATGCTGACGGCTGCCGTATCCGGCGAAATCTTCGCCTCGCCGAGCGTCGATGCCGTGCTGACGGCGATCCGCGCCGTGACCGGCGAAAAGGGCGCCCTGCTGATCGTCAAGAACTACACCGGCGACCGGCTGAATTTCGGCCTTGCCGCCGAAAAAGCGCGCGCCGAGGGCTTCGACGTCGAGATGGTCATCGTCGCCGACGATATCGCCATTCCCGGCATCAACCAGCCGCGCGGCGTCGCCGGCACGCTGTTCGTTCACAAGATATCGGGCTATCACGCCGAAAAGGGAGAGGACCTGAAGACGGTGGCAAGCCATGCCGCGGCAGCCGCCGGTGACATCGTCTCGCTCGGCATGTCGCTCTCCACCTGCAGCGTGCCCGGCCAGGCACATGAGGATCGCCTGGGCGAAAACGAAGGCGAACTCGGCCTCGGCATCCATGGCGAGCCCGGCGTCGAACGCATCACGCTGCAGCCGGTCGTCGATATCGTCTCCACCATGGTGGCACGCCTGTCGCCTGCGCTGCACAAAGGGGCAAATTATGCGCTCCTCATCAACAATCTCGGCGCAGTGCCGCCGCTCGAAATGACCATCATTGCCAAGGCCGTTCTGTCCTCCGCACTTGCCGATCGCATCCGGCTGATCATCGGGCCTTCGCCGATGATGACCGCGCTCAACATGAACGGCTTCTCGCTGTCGCTGATCCAGCTGGACGCCGTGCGCGAGGCCGCGCTGACGGCAGCGGTCGAGCCGCATGCCTGGACGCCGGCCGTCGAACGCCACGAGATCGAGGTCATCGCCGCACCGAAAACATCAGGCGGACTGGACAGCGCCAACGGCACGGCCGGAGAAAATGATCGCAACCGGCGCCTGATCACGGCGCTCTGCGAGCATCTGATCTTGCAGGAAAGCGAACTCAACTGGCTGGACGGCCGCGTCGGCGATGGCGATACCGGCTCGACGGTGGCGACGGGCGCCCGCAGCGTGCTGGCCCGCCTCGACACGCTGCCACTCGACCGGCCGGCGGCAACGCTTGCCTCGCTCGGCGATATCCTCGGCACCAGCATGGGCGGATCGAGCGGCGTGCTGCTGTCGATCTTCTTCACCGCCGCAGCAAAGGCGATGGCTGACAAGGCCGATATATCAGCCGCTCTTCTTGCCGGGCTCGACAGGATGACGTTCTATGGCGGAGCCGCGGTCGGCGACCGGACGATGGTCGACGCGCTGTCACCTGCCCTGCAGGCGCTTGCATCCGGCGATGTCGTCGCAGCGGCAAAGGCAGCGGCAGCCGGTGCCGAGTCGACGAAGACGATGATGAAGGCGAGAGCCGGACGCGCCTCCTATGTCGGCGAAAGGGATCTGGCGGGCGTTGCAGATCCCGGCGCCGTCGCGGTTGCCGGCGCGTTCGGCGTGGTGGCAAGCCTCGCCTGACCGGAGTAAAGTTTGAGAGCCTGCGGGGGGCGCGGCGACAGGGAGGATGACAGTGCAGGCGGAACCGGTGCTTGTGGCAGGGTTGATCGAGGTATGCCGCGCGACGATCGCGGCAAACAGCGATCACCTCTGTGCGCTCGATCGCGCCATCGGCGATGGCGATCACGGAACCAATATGCGGCGCGGCTGCGAGGCGGTGAGCGCCGAAGGCGAAACCCTGTCCGGCCTGCCCTTGCCCGACGCCATGGAAAAGATCGGCCTGACCCTAGTAATGAATGTCGGCGGTGCGGCCGGGCCGCTCTACGGCACGCTGCTGATGGAGATCGGCCGCGAGCTTCGCAAAAACGACGAGAAGGCCGATTTCTCGCAGGTGCTGAAACAGGCGATCGATGCCGTCGCAAGACGCGGTCGGTCGCATGCCGGCGACAAAACCCTGCTCGACGTGCTCTATCCCGTGCATGCGGCACTCGCCAGCCGCTCGCCGCTCGGCGCAATCGCCCGCAGGGCCGAGCGTTCCGCCAACCGCACCGCTGACATGAAGGCGATGCGCGGGCGCGCCGCCTATCTCGGCGACCGCTCGATCGGTCATGTCGATCCCGGCGCGTCGAGCTGCGCGCTGCTGACCACGGCGATCTGCCGCTATCTCGGGGAGCATCGTCCGCAATGAATGGAAAGACCGCAAATGTGGGCATCGTGATCGTCTCCCACTCGCCGCTGGTGGCACAGGGGATCGCCGATATGGTGCGGCAAATGGTGGGCGACAGCGTGCCGCTCGCCTGGTCGGGCGGCAATGTCCATGGTGAACTCGGCACCGATGCCGGCGGCATCCTGAGGGCAATCGAAGCCGCTTGGTCCGATGCCGGCGTCGCCGTCTTCGTCGATCTCGGCGGCGCCGAAACCAACAGCGAGATGGCGATCGAAATGCTGGGCTTTCCCCGCGCGGCCCTCGTCTCCATCTGCAACGCGCCGCTGGTCGAAGGCGCCGTCATCGCCGCCGCCGAGGCGTCGGGGGGCGCGTCGCTGGCCAAGGTCGTCGCCACAGCCGAGGAACTGTCCCCCTGATGACCAGCGGATTGCGTAGTGAAAAACAGGAGCCCGAGCCATTGCCCGAGCCATTCAAGGTGAATTGCCAGACGGAGATAGAAGTCAAGCACGGCGTGGGGCTGCATGCCCGCCCCTCCGTTACCTTCACGCGGCTTGCCAAGTCCTTCCCCTGTTCGATCGAGATCGCCGTCAACGGCAGCGACGTCTGGCTGAACGGCAAGAGCATCATCAAGATCATGGGCGCGAAAATCCGAAAAGGATCGATTCTCCGGATCCGCGCCGACGGCATTCTCGCCGAAGAGGCGATCCGCGCGCTGAAGGAACTCATCGAGCGCAACTTCGATGAGGAAAAGAAACATGGCCGCACCGCTTAGGCTGACAGCAAAGAGTGCATCCCCGGGCATCGCATCCGGCCCGGCCTTTCTGGCCGAGCGGCCGGACGCCCCCGCGCCCAGCACGGCCGGCGGATACGGCGCGCTCGAGAAGGCAATCGACATCTCGATCGGCGAACTCGAGCGCCTTGCCGACGGAGCCGATGCCGAAAGCCGGGATATCATCGATTTCCAGATCGAGGTGCTGCGCGATCCGACCATCGCGGAAGCGACCGGCGCGCGCATGGAAGCCGACGAGAACGTCGTCTTTGCCTGGGTCGCCACCCTCGACGCCTATATCGGCGAACTCGAAGCGGCCGACGAAGAGCAGATGCGGGCACGCGCCGTCGATATTCTCGACATCAAGAACCGTGTGCTTGGGGCGCTCGCCGGCACCCCGATCGCCGATTTTCCGCCCGGTTCGATCTTCGTTGGTAAGGATATGGAGCCGAGCCGCTTTCTCGCCCATGACTGGTCGAAAGGCGGCGGCATCGCGCTGTTTTCAGGCAGCACCGCCGGCCATGTCGCCCTGCTCGCCCGGGCCAAATCGGTACCGATGGTGATCGGCACCGGCCGCTTTTCGGCAGCGGACGGAGATCCGGTCAGAGTGGATGGCGATGCCGGCGCGGTCGTCCTCAAGGCCGGCGGCATACTGATCCCATCGCCGATGCCCGCACGAACTTCTGCCGCCGACGCGCAAACCGAATACGGCGAACTGCGCACGGCGGACGGCGTGCCGATCCTGCTCTCCATCAACATCAACGACCCCGCAGAGATCGACGCGCTCGATCCGGCGACGGCAGGCGTCGGCCTGATGCGCTCTGAATTTTCAGTCGCCTCGATCGCCGAGGCCGCCAATGAGGAACGGCAGCTGGCGATCTATCGCCGCGTGCTGGAACAGGCGGGCGACAGGCCGGTGACCATAAGAATGCTGGATATCGGGGGCGACAAGCCGCTCGCCGGGTTCGAAGACCTGCCTAGTCTCTCGGCCTCTGGCCTGCGCGGCATCCGACTGCTGCTTGCCCGGCCGGAAATCGCCCGCGTGCAGGCCCGCGCCCTGCTGCGCGCCGCCATCTTCGGCAAGCTTTCGGTGATGCTGCCGATGGTGACCTTTCCCGACGAGATCGACAGGATGCGCGAATTGTTCCGCGAGGAAGCCGAAAAGCTCGGCCGCCGATCCCTGCTCCACCGGATGCCGCCGATCGGCATGATGGTGGAGGTGCCGGCCGCAGCGTTGATGCTCGATACTTTCGGGTCAGCAGCATTCTTTTCGTTCGGCACCAATGATCTTACCCAGTATCTCGCCGCCTCCTCTCGCGACGATATCGATGCCGATACCGGCAAGGCCGCACCCGCCGTGCTCCGGCTGCTTACCCAGGCGGTGAAGCTGACTTCCGGCAAGCCACTCAGCATCTGCGGCGACATGGCCGGCAATCCGCACCATCTGCCCGGGCTGCTCGCCGCCGGCCTCCGGCATTTTTCCGTGGCGCCGGCCCGGCGTCCCGCGATAAGATCGGCGATCATCGGGCTCAACGCCGATGGCACAAGGGCAGCCGGAGAGTAGAATGGCGCGCGAAGACACCGAAGACGCCATTATCGCCTACAAGTCCATTCTGGCGCAGATTATCGACAACAGGCCATCCGGCACGCGCCAGCGCCTGGCGACGGCGCTTGGAAAACATCGCAGCTTCGTCACCCAGATCACCAGCCCGACCTATGCGACACCGCTGCCGGCGCGCCATCTCGCGACCATCGTCCGGGTCTGCCATTTCAGTGCCACTGAGGAGGAACGTTTCCTCGAAGCCTATCAGGCCGCCCATCCCGGCAAGCTGCCGGACCTCGGCCATTCCGAGAAATTGCGGCACCTTTCGCTAATGGTGCCCGACTTCGGCGACGACAGGAAAAACCGCCTATTGGAAGAGGCGATCTCCGATCTGGTGCAGAAGATCGTCGCGATATCGGGTGCTGAATGACGAGTGCGCAGGTTGACGTCGCGTAATACTTTTGGCCTTGGGAGGGGCTTGATGAAGAAGTTCATGAACACTGCGGAAACCATGGTCGCCGAAAGCATCGAAGGCTTCGTGCGTGCCCATGAGGCCTTGGTGGTGTTCGGGCCTGAGCGCAGATGCATCCGCCGCCGCCATCTCACCGCTGGCAAGGTGGCGCTTATATCAGGCGGCGGTGCCGGCCATGAGCCGATGCATATCGGCTTCGTCGGCCAAGGCATGCTGGATGCCGCCTGCGTCGGCCATATCTTCACCTCTCCGACACCGAGCCAGATCATCGCCGCGATCGAAGAGGCCGATACCGGCGCCGGCTGCCTGCTCGTCGTCAAGAACTATGACGGCGATCTGATGAATTTCGAAATGGCGATCGAGATGGCCGGCGACCGCCACAACCTCGACATGGTCGTCGTCAGCGACGATATCGAGACATCAAGGTCCGGCGAAGGTAATGGCCGGCGCGGTGTTGCCGGAACGCTGATCGTCGAAAAACTCCTGGGTGCTGCGGCCGAACGCGGCATGTCGCTGGCCGAATTGAAGCAGCTTGGCGAGGGATTGAACACACGCATCCGCTCGATGGGTGTCGCGCTGAACGGCGTGACGGTGCCGCAGACCGAGCGCACGACATTTTCGCTGGGGCCCGGCGAGATGGAAATGGGCGTCGGCATCCATGGGGAACCCGGCCATGCCAGGCAGCTCTTCGCCGCCGCCGACGCGATCATCGGCCATCTCTGCGAGACCATCGCCGGCGACATCGCAGTGACGCCGGGCGCGAAAGCACTGCTCTTCGTCAACGGCCTCGGCGGCACGCCGCCGGCCGAACTCTACCTCGCCTATGCCGGCGCCCGCCGCTTCATCGAGGAACGAGGCATCCCGATCGAGCGCTCGCTTGTGGGAACCTATGTCACTTCGCTCGATATGCAGGGACTGTCCGTCACCCTTGCTTTGTTGACCGACGAGGAGATCGCACTCTGGGACGCGCCGGTGGCGACGGCGGCGCTGCGTTGGCCATGACCAGTAAGCCGGGCGGCGCAAGACTCTGCCTCTGCCAGCCGGCAAAAGCGTACCATCGCCCGACGCCGTCACTCGCCCCGCAGAACCATTGTCTCCTCGCCTCTGTCGGCCGCGCGCCGCGCCCGGATGGCGGCGGCGATGAAGACGCGCGAGAGGCCGTGATAGAGGGGCTCGCGGGACAGCACGCGCGAGGTGATATAGCCGATCATCGAGACGGCCATGATCGGAATGACGGCCTCATGGTCGCCGGTCATCTCCAGAATGATCACGAAGGCGGTCATCGGCGCCTGCACCACGCCGGCGAAATATCCAGCCATCCCCAATATCGCCGCCAGCGCAATGCTCGTGCCGAGCAGCGATCCGACCGTGCTGCCGAAACCGGCGCCGACCGCAAGCGAGGGTGCAAAGATCCCGCCCGGAATGCCTGAAATCATCGACAGGAAACTGGCGGCGAGTTTCTCGACAAAGAAAAGCAATGGCAGGGCGTGACCCTCGACGGCGCCCCTCGCCTCCTCATAACCGGTGCCAAACGTCGCGCCGCCGGATGCAACGCCAATCACCGCAACGGCAAGACCACAGAGCCCGGCAAGCGCCAGCATGCGTCTCAGCGGCTGCGGCTGCGCCCAGCGCCGGATACGCTGACCAAAATGCAGCGCGAAACCGCTGAAGGCAGCACCCAGCGCGCCGCCGCCGACGCCGCAGACGAGAACCAGTCCCCAATCTCGCGCGACGGTCGGCGCGGCCGAAGCAAAGCCGAAATAATTGTAGCTGCCGGAGAGCCCGAGAGCCGCGAGCCCGGAAAGGATGACGGCCGTCAGCACCAGCCCGTTGGCGCGCGATTCATAGGTGCGGCTCATCTCCTCGATCGCAAAGACGATACCGGCAAGCGGCGTGTTGAACGCCGCCGCGATGCCGGCGGCCGATCCGGCAAGGATCAGCCCACGCGCCTGCGCCACGCCACCGAAGCGGGCGACGGCGAGCATGATCGATGCACCCACCTGCACGGTCGGCCCCTCGCGGCCGATCGAGGCGCCGGAAAACAGCCCAAGCACTGTGAGCACGATCTTGCCGAAGGCGATCCGCAGCGACAGCAGCCGCGTGCGGTCGGCCTCATCCCTCAGGTGCCTGGCGGCGATCGCCTGCGGAATGCCGCTGCCTTGCGAATTGGGAAAGAGGGTTGCCGCAAGATAGGCCGCCACAACGAAGCCGAGCGGCGTCAGCATCAGCGGCAGAACGAATGCCCATTCCCCCGAGGCAGTCAGGCTGCCGAAGGCCTTCTGCGCGAGATCGGCGAGTTTTGCGAAACCGACGCTGATCACCCCGATCGCCAACGCCCCGCACCAGAACACCAGCCGCGGTCGCCAAAGGGAAAACGAGCCCCAGAAAACACGGGAGCGGCGAAGAAGCTTGGATTTCCTGATGAGAGAGGGCAAGGAACGTCTCTATTCCAGTTGCGGCATTACAAGCAAGCGATGATATATACCAGGTTTCATTGCCCACGGATGGCAGCAAGGCGAGCGCAGGCCCGCCATGTCGCCGAAGAATACCTGATTCCTTAGCGCGCGTAAGGGCACCGATGGACGCAGCACTTGCGGCGAGCAGACCCATCGGCGGCGGCTCCCTTGGCGACACGCTCACGGATTCCAGCCGCCGCTGCCATAGGGACGCGTGATGATTTCAAGCAGATGGCCGTTCGGATCTTCGAAATAGACACCGCGCCCACCGTCATGGTCATTGATCTCATCAGGCTTCCGCTGGCCGGGGTCGGCCCAGTAGCGCAGGTTCCGCTCGCGAATTCGGTTGAATATCGCCTCGAATTCAGCGTCGCCGACGAGGAAAGCGTAGTGTTGGCGAGCGATCTGACCTTCCGTTTCCATGTAGTCGAGATTGGCGTCGTTGTCGGTTGTGACCATGTGGAACGGCCCCCAGCGCCGCGGCGCCGGCAACCCTAACATATCGGCCAGGAAATCTGCCGAGGCCTTGCTGTCGTGAGCCGACAGGATGGTATGATTGAAGTGGATGGCCATAGTGGTTTCTCGCAAATGAGGAGCTGCAAACTCGATGGAAGCTTTGCCGGTTAACACCCGCGGCCGCCTCTTGTTCCGAACTTCGACCGCGCCTCTCCGCCTTCAAATCTCTTTCGAAACGAGGTAAACTCCATCGGTGGAGGAGCCGCGACAAATGGCACGAAACACGCTCCCCATGCGCTGGAATTCCGGGGACCACGAGATCGGATGGGTGGCGGCATGAACGAGGCGAACGGCAATTTGCGCGACACTTCAGGCGCCGCGGTGCGGCCGCCGATCGCTTGGGCGCTGACGGTCATCGCCGGGCTCGCGCTTAACTGGCTCTATGCGCTGCCGTTCATGCCGGCGGCCGTGCCGGCTGGCGTGCTCGGCGGCATCGTGTTCCTTGCCGGCCTAGCGCTACTGATCTGGGCGGCAGCAACCTTCCGCCCGGCGGGGACACAGGTCCAGCTCAGCCGGCCGACGACGACGATCGTCGACGAAGGCCCCTATCGCTTCACGCGCAACCCGATCTACATCGGTATGTTCCTCGGCCTCATCGGCCTCGCCGTCGCCTTCGACAGCCTGTGGCTCATCCTCCTGCTGGTGCCGTTCTACCTTGTCATCCGCTATGGCGTGGTTGCTCGCGAGGAGGCCTATCTCGAGCGGAAATTCGGTGACGGCTATCTCGCCTACGGGGCTCGCATCAGGCGGTGGCTATAGCGAGACGAAGAAGCGTCGACCTGCTGAAACCCGAATGACGGAAACGGGTCGAGATACGACCCTCGCGGCATCATGGCCATCGCCAAGCAAGCCGGCGATCGGCATCGCCGCTTCACCGGCCGCTGAGATCAGTTCGTGTTCTACCCCGCCGCCTCGATGATCAGCCGGGCGATCTCGTCAGGGTGGGAGATCAGCGACAAATGGCTGGCCTTCACCTCTATCGTCTTCGCCCCCATGCGCTTGGCCATGAAGCGTTCGAGATCGGGATTTATCGTCCGATCCTCGGTCGAAACGGCATACCAACTCGGCTTCGAACGCCAGGCCGCCTGTGTCGTCTTGCCGGTCAGCAGCGCCTTTTGGAATGGCTGCTGCACGGCATAGAGAATTTTCGCCTTCGCCTCCGGCAAGTCGCCTGCGAAATCGCGCAAGAAGGCTTCCTCGCTCAGCCGACCTTCGTCGCCGTCGAAGACGATGCCGGCCGAAGCCGGCGGCGTCGGAAAGGTCTTGGCGAGAGCGGTATAATCCTCACCTGCATCCGGCGCCCGCGCCGCGACATAGACGAGCGCCGAAACATCAGGGTGCACACCGGCCTCGGTGACCATCATGCCGGAAAACGAATGCCCGACCAGAACCGTCGGCCCATCCTGCCGGTCGAGCACCCGCTTCACGGCAGCGACGGCCTCGGGCAGCGTCGTCAGCGGGTTCTGCACCGCCGTGGCATTGAGCCCGGACGCCTGCAGGCGCGCGATCACCTCGGTCCAGCACGAGCCGTCGGCAAACAACCCGTGCGCCAGCACGACGTTGCGCGCCTTAACGGGAGCGGATGTCGCGGCCATACCGCGGGTAGCAAGCAGAGAAGCGGCGGCGCCGGCAACTAGGGCAGCCGAGAAGGTCCGTCTGTTCATCATCATGATCTGGTTCCTTGTGCGTCCGGTGGTTGCTGAAACCGTTGCCGACAGGGTGGCGATAAGAAGGCCCGACATCAAATCTCCAAAGCTCGCGATGGCCGAGCTTTGATCGGGAAAGTATCGGAAATTAGCTCCAAACGCGTCATCTCTTTTTGCTGCAACCAAAAACCAGTTCGCCGCCCGCCCTTGCCTCATTCTCGATCGAAGCGGCTGACCTCAAGCCCGCTGCCGACCGGCAGCAGCACGCTTGATATTCCGGGCTTGGCACGGACAGCCTCGCCGTAGCGTTTGAGATCGTCGCCTCCCGGGCGCAGCATGTTGTCGGCAACGATGATCGCGCCCGGATTGAGCTTGGGGTAGAAGGCTTCGAGGCAGGGAACGTAGAGATCCTTCCAGAGATCCACCAGCACGAAGTCGATGCCCTGGGAAAGCTCGCCGATCATCTGGACGGCGTCGCCGACCTTGAATTCCATATGGTCTGCGAGCCCCGCCTTGACGGCCATGTCGCGCGCGTAGGCCGATTTGTAATCGTGCAATTCCATGGTGATCAGCCGCCCGCCGGAAGCGCGCGCAGCCTCTGCCAGCCAGATCCCGGAATAGCCGAAGGAGGTGCCGAGTTCGAGAATGGTCGGGCTCTTGAGGCTCTTGGCGAGGATATTGATGAAATGTCCGGTCGCAGGTCCGACCGCGCGCAGCCGCTGATCTTGTCCTCCGTCGCGGCCGCCGGGAGGCAGTTCGCGCGGGCTGTTATGCTCCGTCTCGATCATCGTGTGATAGTTATCGAGCACGTCCTGGATCCTGCTGTCCATTGTCTTCTCCATAACCGCTAGTCGGCCGATCATTGCCCGACCGGAACACCGCCGGAAAGTTAAACTTTGGCAATCATCGCCATTGCTAGGCCCCTTGCGGTTGCACATGCCGCCGCCGTCGGCTACATCAGCCCTCAATGGTCGGGTCACCCGGCCACGTAAGCGTTAACGTCACTCAACGCGTATGATCGAACGGCTTTGCGGCTTCGATCTGCGCGACTATGTCCTGCGGATCGAGTTCTAAGAGCTCCTGAGGACACATGGACAACAATCAACTCAAAGATCAGACTTCACCGGCTCCCGGCATCGAACGGGTCCGCCACGACACGCGACGGCGCACCCTGGCGGTCCAAAGCATTGTCGACATCACCCCCGGCATGCGCCGCATCACATTGACCGGCGATGATCTTGCCGATTTCATCAGCCTTGCGCCCGACGACCACATCAAGATTTTCGTACCGGCCGCCGATGGCGGCGAAGAACGCCGTGACTACACGCCGCGCCGTTACGATAACACCGAACGAAAACTGACCATCGACTTCGCCTTGCATGAGGCAGGCCCGGTAACCCAATGGGCGATCGACGCGCGCGCCGGCGACAAGCTCGATATCGGCGGACCAAGGGGCTCTGCCGTAGTGTCGAAGACAGTCAAACGGTGGCTGCTGATCGGCGACGAAACCGCGCTGCCGGCGATCGGCCGCCGGATCGAGGAGAGCGGCGCCGGAACCGTCATCACCACAATCGCGGCCGTCACCGGCTCGCTGGAAGAGCAGACCTTCGAGACATCAGCCGAACTGCACGTCCGCTGGGCGCACCGGCCGCTTTCTCAGGCAACCGATGCCGCAGCGCTGCTGAAGCTGTTGAGTAGGGTCGATATCCAACCGGAAACCTTCATCTGGGTCGCGGCGGAAGCCTCGGTGACACGCGATATCCGCGGCTACCTGTTGGAACGAGGTTGCCCGCTCGGCTGGATCAAGGCATCCGGCTACTGGGTGTTCGGCAAGGCCGATACGACCGAGAAATTCGGCTAGGCGGCAAGGCGCCCACACTGGCCGCCGCTCCGGAAGTTGGGGGGCGACGGCCGAATAGGCTGTCCAAAAATACCTGTCGAGTCAATTGCGATTTAATCGGATACGATATATATAAGTCCTACCATTCATAGGCTAATAGGATGAACCCATGCCCGCATCTAAAACCGCAAGACAGACTGGCAGCCCCGCGCCTGCCTCCCCGCCAGCGGGCAAGGAAGGTCGCAAACTTTCCACTTTTCTGTGCTTCGCGGTTTATTCGGCAAATCTCGCCTTCGGCCGCGCCTATAAGCCGATCCTGGACGAGCTTGGCCTGACCTATACCCAATATATCACCATGGTGGCTCTCTCCGAAGAGGATGACCAGACGGTCGGGGCGTTGGGGGAAAAGATGTTCCTTGAATCCAACACGCTGACGCCCATCCTCAAGAAGCTGGAGTCGAATGGCTATATCACCCGCCACCGCGATCCCGCCGACGAACGGCAGGTGCGGGTCAGCCTGACGCCGGCAGGGCGCCAACTCGTTGAAACCGATCCCGGCAACGCGTTGCTTGGTGCCATCGGCCTCGGCGACGACTTTCCCGTCGTGCAGAAATCGGTGACGACGCTGCGCGACAACCTGCTGCGGTCAACGCAGGGCGAAGCGCAGAAATCGTGATCGCGGCATCAGTCGCCTGAGCCCGCTTGGCTCTACTGCCGCAGCGGCCGGAACGCCGCCCTCAGCTCGGCAGTGAGAGCCATCGGCTGTTCCCAGGCGGCGAAGTGACCGCCCTTCGGCAGCCGGTTGTAGTGGATGAGCTTCGGATAGGCCTTCTCCGCCCAGCTCTGCGGCGCCTGGTAGATCTCATCCGGAAAAGCACTGACCGCCACCGGGATCATGATGCCCCTGGGGTCGAAGAACCCACCCGACGGATGGTGTGCATTGTCCCAATAGAGGCGTGCCGAGGAGATTGCGGTGTTCGTCAGCCAATAGAGCGTGACGTTGTCGAGGATATCGTCCTTGGTCAGCCCCTCGGGCTCTCCGTCGAAAACGCGGGCGATCATCCGGTAACTGCGGATGTCGTGATCGAGCATCCACGATGCAAGCCCGACCGGCGAGTCGACGATCCCGTAGAGCGTCTGCGGTCGGTTGTTCATCTCGATCGCATAACCCAGCCCATTCTTGTAGAAGTCGTCGAGCTGATCGAAGGCGCGCCTTTCGTCGGGCGAAAGGTCGGCGGGCGGCATGGCGCCGGCGGCAAGAGCCTTGGCGATGTCAGCCGGAACCGTGGCCGCCATGTTCGTATGGATGCCGAGCAATCCCGGCGGCTCCTGCACCGCCATCAATTCGGTCACCGCGTTGCCCCAGTCGCCGCCCTGCGCCACGAACTTCGTGTAGCCGAGACGTTGCATCAGCGTCACCCAGGCGTGCGCGATGCGCGGCGGGTTCCAGTTCCCCGACCCCGTCGGTTTCCCGGAAAAGCCGTAGCCCGGCAAAGACGGGATCACCACGTCAAATGCGTCCTCTTCGCTCCCGCCATGCGCTGTCGGATCGGTGAGCGGTTCGATGATCTTCAACTGCTCGATGATGGAGCCAGGCCATCCATGCGTGACGATCAGCGGCAGCGCATTTTTATGCTGGGAGCGCACGTGAATGAAGTGAATATCCAGCCCGTCGATCTCGGTGATGAACTGCGGCAGCGCATTGAGCCGCGCCTCCACCTTGCGCCAGTCGTAATCCGTCGCCCAATGCTTCGCGAGTTTCTGGATCGTTGCGAGTTGCACGCCCTGCGTATCATCCGCGACGGTCTCCTTGTCAGGCCAACGGGTGGCCGCGACGCGCCGGCGCAGATCGTCAAGCTGATCCTCGGGGAAATTGACGCTGAAGGGGCTAACGCCGTCGCCGTTTGCCTGAGCGCTACGCGTGCCGGCAAGCATGCTCATGGCTCCGGCGGCGGCCGTGGCGGCAAGCAGCTCGCGCCGTGTGGGCGTTGATAGGGATGTGGGTGGCATGACGCTCTCCTCTCCGTTTGATCTGTTCGGAAACGGACGAAGATCGACTGACCGACCTCGTTCGCATCAGCAGGTCATTCGCGTCTGTCCGGGGACTATGCTCCCGGGCAATGTCGGGGGTCAACCTACCCGGTCAGGCTATGCCTCGACTGTCTCGATGGACGACTGGTCATTGCAAAAAGCCGTGGTTGCGGGCAGCATCGGCGCGAGACCGAGGAGGCAGAGGAGAATGCATGCCCGACATCGCGACGGGCGTCTTGAGCCGGAACGGAACCGTTCTTCTGGCCAGGCGCAGTTCCGAGCGCAAGGTGCACCCGGATCGCTGGAGCCTCCCGGGCGGCCATGTCGAAGAGGGCGAAGACGCCGAGACGGCAATGTGCCGGGAATTGATCGAAGAAATAGGCGTGACGCCGGAGCTCTGGCAGTTTGCAGGACGGTTCACCTCGGAAGACCCGCCCGAAGCATCCGCGACATTCCATGTCTATCACGTCATTAAATGGCACGGGCGGCCGCGACTGATCGGTGACGAACACACCGCGCTCAGGTGGTTCACCGCCATCGCGATAGAAAAAGAAGCCAAATTAGCGCCGCCTCAGCTCACTGAAATTCTGGCAAATCTCGCCATGCGGGAAACAGGCACGCCCACTTAGGTCCCTTGGGGGTCAAGGCGATCTCGCCGGCTGAACCCCAGAGAACATGATGCTGGACGTCGCCAAGCGCACCGGCCTCCATCATCTCGGCGGCCTTGGCATAACCGCCGCCCATTCCGTCAAGGAAATGCAGGTGCGAATCCGGGCTGCCTGATGGTACGAGGCATGGTCCATTCTGGACACATGGGTTACGGTTTATTCCTGAGACATAGGTAACACTTTCGCGCCGAAAGGGTTCGGCAGCGGTTCGAGCCTGCATGTCTCGTCATCGAAGTATCCCAAGTCGTAATCCATGAAGCTTGCGAGCCAGATATGGTCTTCGACCTGTTTGATGCCGACGGCCTGGCCGGCAAAGACCAGGCTGAGATTGATCTTCTTTCGCTTGTAGCAGATGCGGCCGCATGTTGTGACGGTAACGGTCTGGTCGTGGAACGGATAGTCGAGCTCCGGCAGGCCGCGATAGGATCGTGGTGAGGCGTTGTAGCGCTCTGCCGGGCAAGCCATGTCAAGCGCCTGGTGGGGCCGCTCGGTGTTGAACTCCTCGATGAAGTCGTCGAAGCGGGCCTGCTGCTGCAGGAAATTGGCGCCGGCCGGCTTGGTGGTCTCCAGCTTGAGTGTGAGATGCATGCGTTCATGGCGGCCGTTCTGCTGCGGATTGCCTGGCTTGATGCGCTCGATGTCGATGCCGAGCCTGAGCCACCAGACCGCCAACCGCGACAGATTGAACAATCCGTTGGGGCTGGCGAAGGGTACGCCATTGTCGGTTCTGATCGCCCTCGGCAGGCCGAACTCCTTGAAGACGCTCTCGAACACGGTGAAGGCGTAGGCTTCCTTCGTCGTGTGCAGCGCTTCGCAAGCCAGGAGATAGCGGCTGGCGAAATCAGTGATCGTCAATGGATAGCAGTAGCGCTTGTCGGCGAGCATGAACTCGCCCTTGTAATCGGCGCACCACAGGTCGTTGGGTTGGCGAGGTTGGGAGAGTGGTGTTCCCTGCGCCCTGTTGCGCCGTCGTTTGCGGTGCTGGACCAAGCCGTTGCGGTCGAGCACCGCATGCACGGTCGAGATCGCCGGCGTTTGCACGTCCGGGTAAAGCCGCGCCAGTCGTTCTCTGATCTTCGGTGCGCCCCAGCTCGGCTTCTCCTGCTTGGCACGCACAATCAGCTTCTCGATTTGGAAAGGAAGCTGATTGGCGTGCCGGTAAGGACGTCGCGAGCGATCCGTCAGTCCTTCCAGTCCGCAGGCATTATAGCGGCTGATGATCTTGTGGCCGGTCTTGCGGGAGATGCCGAACTCGCGGCACAGCGCCGCTATCTTCTCGCCATCCAGAACCCGCGCAACGAATTTGAGACGCTCGTCCATAAGGTTACACTCCTGCCAAGGCACCTTCGCTCTCCTCGCAAAGGCCAAAAGTGTAACCCATGTCTCCGGTATGAACTGTCACCCTTCTCTCGGGAAGGACACAGGTCATCAGCGCATGGGACTGGCGATGCAGTCCGAAGTTCACCTCGCCGCGTGCCTTCGCCAGAAGAAGCATGGCTTCGACCCTGTCGATCTGTTCGGGCGTGCAGTCCAGCGTCAGGCGCAAACCGTCATCGAATTTGCGGAAATCCGAATTGGCGGTGACCTCCGACCAGCGTTTCGGATCGACACGCTTGCCGCTGCCTTTCGGCAGGGCAATATCCCTGGCGATAGCCATATCCACGGGAACCGGATGACACCGGTGCGACGGCGCATCGAAGACAGCAAGCAGGCGCTTTGCCAGTGCTGCAAAAACCTCCGGGCTCGTATCGTCATTCGGCTCGATCAGCAGCGACAGGATCTCGCCCCGCTGGCTCGGGAACGGCGTCCAGTCGCAGCTCAGTCCGGTCAGATCCGGCTTCGTCGCGTAGCGTCCCGGCTTGACCAGATACCGGCCGCTCTTGATCTGCTGCTCTGCCCATTTGAGCCCTCCCCCTGCAAACATTTGCATAGGTCGCGTTTTCCGAAGCCGCATCGCGCGCAACTCTTACGTCGCGTCCACTATTGCGGATTTCGCGCACGGTGAGCAGCCCGATACGAAGGGTGAGATCGAGATCGCTTCTTGCAAAGCTCGCGACCTGCCGCAACGCCGAGGTCGCGGCCATGATGCCGCGCGGCGGCAAGGCGAACGCCGCCCGTCTCCACGAAACACGAAGGGGAAATCGAACGAACCCCAGGCATTACCGAGAGCGGCGATAACAGATGCGCCTGCGAAGTTGACATCTTCATAGCGTCCCGACTTGATCGCCGGCGTCGAACTGACGACGTCGGTGATGCCGATCAGCCAATCCTCGGGCAGCGGCTCATAAACGGCTGGGTCGAGCACGAGCGAAAACTCGTCATAGGCTTGGTGTGGCTGGGCGTGGCTATTGATCATGGCATGTTCTCCAGATCGGCAAGGTTCCGGTGCCTGCTACCTCAGGAAGTTTCTGCCGGCCGATCGGCAGGCCTCCGCATCAAATCCTCTGGCGGTGAGGTCCACCCTTCCCCGCTCAGGCAAGTGTGGTCTCGACGTCGATATTGCCGTGTGTCGCCTTGGAATAAGGGCAGATGCCATGGGCTGCCTCGATCAATTGCTGCGCAACGTCGTGATCGATGCCGGGCAGGCTGACATTGAGGCGCGCCCTGAGGAAGAAGGAGCCGTTGTCGGCGTTGAGAGTGATCTCCGCATCGACCTCGGGGCTGGCGGGCAGCGTGATCTTCCGCTGCGAAGCGGCAAGTTCGATGGCGCCGATATAGCAGGCCGACCAGGCGATGCCGAACAGGTTTTCGGCAGCCGGATGCGGTTGCGGCAGCTTGATGTCGATCATGCCGTCGCTGCTGCGTGCAGAGCCGTTGCGGCCGCCGGAGATGTGGGTCTTGCCGGTAAAGAGAAGCTTCTCGGTCATGGTGATATCCTTTTGGTTCGATTTACAACGCATCCTATTAAATCGGATACGCCCGAATATGTCACACCAAAACCAATGTCAACACTATTCCGATTTAATCGGATGCGATTTATTTCTCCGGCCCAAACTCATCGCATCAAGGTAATCCTCAACAGCAGCTGTGCGAGCAGGCCGACACGCTGCGCAAAGTCACGTCTTGCCCGGGAACAGAGCCCTCTATAGGCTCTGCCGGCAAGCGCGAAGTGGCGCCGATAAAAGAGCCCGGAGAGATGCCATGTCCTCCATAACAGCAGACAATGCGGGACAGTATGGCGACAGCCGGAAGCTCGCCGCAAGGGCTCGACTGCATAGCCAATACACCATCGCCGAGACGGCCTGGTTTCCATGGGTTGCGGCGCAGTTGCCCCTGAAGCCGGGCGATCGTGTCCTCGACGTCGGCTGCGGACCGGCCTGGTTCTGGGCAGCAACGGCAGGTCTGCTGCCGGAGAATCTTGACCTGACGCTTGCCGACCTTTCGCAAGGCATGGTCGACGAGGCGGTGGCGCGTTGCAGCGCACTGCCGTTCGGGTCGGTTCGGGGCTGCCAGGCCGATGCCACCGCGCTCCCCTTCGAAGATGGCGCTTCGATGCGGTGGTCGCGATGCATATGCTCTATCACCTGCCCGAGCCGGCCGCGGGCATCGCTGACATGTCAAGAGTGCTGAAGCCGGGTGGCTTACTCGCGGTCACAACCAACGGCGCCGGCAATATGCGCGAGATCTACGCGCTGACGACCGTATTCGGCAGTGCCCCATCCGATCCGGCTGCCGAAGCCTTCGGATATGACGCTGCCGAACGATTGATGCGGTCGCAGTTTGGAAACGTGACCATGTCGCAGCATCCGGCAAGCCTGCGGATCACTGAGCCCGAGGATGTATTCCTGGCGCTCACCTCCTATCCGCCCGGCGATGGCGCCTGCGAAACTCAACTCGTCATCTTTCGTCAAGCCATTGCCGATGCGTTCAGGCGATGCAACGGCGTGCTTGAGGTCCGCAGGGAGACCGCGCTGTTTCTGAGCAGAAAGGCGGCCTGATCCGTATCGCGGTGTCTGCTGCGCCCTTACGACCGCGGCCGGCCGTCGTCGAACAGCGCGGCAAGCCACTGGTAGTATCGTGGCTGCTTCTCCCGCATCTGGTTGCGCGAATAAGGTGGCCGATCGATGTCGCCGAACAGGTATACGCTGGCCGTGACCGCGAAGAATTCGTGACCATTGCTCATCATGTAGGAATCGCCCGGCCAAACCCGCTTGCCGATATCGAAGAATTGCGCGACATCGGTATTGCCGAATCCGCCCGGAAGCATCCGGTCGTGATAGGCATGCAGAAGTTCGTGCAGGATGATCGGCTTGTCGGGTGCAAGACTTTTGACACGCAGGTCGATGCCGGTCTTGCTGCTGTAGTGGCCGGGCCCCGCTTTTGCGGCGGCGGGGTTGGCCCAGATCCTGATCGTGCGCATGAAGGTGAGGACATCGGGTTTCAGATTGACATGCTCGACGATATCGAGCTGCCGCTTGACGGCCGCGGCCATCTCCCGATCGGGCTCCGCGCCCTTGGCGTTGGTGAGATCGACCTCCCATCCGTGATAGGTGAAAACCAGCGGATCGGCCGCCGCCGTTCCCGTGGCCGAGATCATGAAGATGATGGCGGCGCAGAGCGCCAGGATTTTCGAAATCGGTCTCATGGCCCCTCCTCAACATGTCCCACGCGGACTGTTGCACAGGCAATGCGACGGCACAATCACATCATGTCGGCCAACCTGCAGTTAACTAACCGCCACTATCCGTTCACGCCTCCACGCCCGAACGCATGCTCTGGAAGAAGTCAACGAGCGGCCGCGGCGCCTGGTCGTTGAAGCACATGTCGAGGCCGGTGGCCGATTGTGCGGCTGCATCTTCGCTGCGGGGAAGCATGCCGCTTCGTAGGAGACGAGTGCTGCCTCGATATCGTCCCGTCAGCAATGATCGCCTGCGCCAGTTCCGCGCCGTCGAGCATCGCCAGATTGGCTCCTTCGCCGGCAAAGGGCGACATCAGATGCGCGGCATCGCCGATCAGCGTGAGGCCTGGCCTGCGCCCGCAGCGGTGGCCGACTGCAAGGCATAAAGCGGCTTTGCGATCAACGGCGCCTCGCTTCTAGCGATGAGGTCCACGAGCGAGGGATGCCAATCGCTGAAACGCGCCAGCACGTCCTCGCGCAGGCCAAGACGGGTTGTGCCGAAGCCACCGTGCAGCCGCTGCTACGGATGTATCGGTCTGCAATACGGATCACCAGGAGATCTCGGCGCGCCGGCACTCAGACCTTTTCTTTTTTCCTGATTTTTTCTTTCGGTTCTACCGGTGCATCGGGCGTCGGCGCCAACAGCTTGCGCAGTGACGAGATCTTGTCCTTCACCAGTGGCCGGAAACGCGTGGCGCGATAGGGCATGTCGGCCGCCCCATAACCTTCCGGCCCGTCATCATTGCCGCGGTCGATCTCCGCGAGCTTCACCCCGATGAAGGTGCCGTCGATATAATGGGTATATTCGCCCACCCAGCGGATCGTATAGATCTCGCCTTTGCGGATGAGCTGGTCGATGCTGACATGCTTGAAGGTATCATTGATGCAGACGACCTTCTGGCCGACATGGAAATCATAGCTCATAGATCAAACTCTCGAAACGGCAATCCGCTTGGCCGATCTATAGCGTGCCCTGCGGCGGGGATGAACCGTTTTCTCGCAGCCGGGCCCTGATTGCTGCGGCACCAGCCGCACCCATGCCGCACGCTTTGAGGTGGCATGCATCAGTCGCAATAGGCCTTGCCGCTCTTGCGGGAGCGAAGATCGAAGTGGAAGTGGTTCCAGTGCTCCGGATTGCTGCCCGGCCCGAGTACGGTGTTGAAATAGCGGCAGCTGTCGCTACGCACCGCCTTCAGGAGCCGCCCCTCGCGCAGCGAGAACAGCCCCTTCTTGCGCACGTCGATCTCGTGGCCGTTCTTCAGCACGAACTTGCCGACGTCGATGGCGTTGCCGCGGGCGTGTTCCGACATGGGATTGTATTTCTGCCGGCTGTTGTTCATGCGCCGGCAGGAATAGCCGCCGAGCGGCTGGATCGTCTTGATGCCGCTCCAGTAGCGATAGCGGGCGGACGGTGCCAGCTCGTTCTTCACCCATTTGGCGAAAGCGAGCGTCACCTGGCAGTTCAGCGTCACGGCCGGGCGCACGCCGATATTGCCGGAAAGCCCCTTCAGCGACACCGGATAAGGCACCTGGCAGGCCGGCCCGTTCGAAATCGGCGGCTTGTCGTCGAAGAGGACGCCCATGCGCTTCAGCTCGCGCCGGCAGGCAAGCTCGGAGGACGGCATGACGCTGGGATCGACGGGCGCTGCCGGCTCACTCATCATCGGATTGTTCGGCCGCAGCATCGCGACCTCTTCGCTCTCGTCCTCTTCGGGAACACGGGTCGGCGCCACCACAGGGCTGCCGTCGTTCCAGGCAGGCGCCCGGCTCATCTGTGCCTCGGCCGCGGGCTGCGGCATTGCCTGCTGCGGGGGCTGGCGCATGGGCTGGTTGAGCTGCGTTGGACTATCGGTGCCGATGCCGTCGACAACCGGCTCGGTGGCGTTGCCCTCGGCGATCTGCTGCTGTTGTTCCTGCGCCAGCCCGACAACCGGCTCGGCCCCGAGATCGTCATCCATGTTGACGCCGCCGGACGGGATCGCAAGCGCCTGCGTGCCGCCCCAGTTCTGGTTCTGCTGCGCTAAGGCCTCGTCGCTGTCGATCATCGGCAGCTTGCCCCGCCGCGCCTGTGGTGCGGCTTGGGCGGCATGGCCGGTGCCGGCAAGGTTTGGCGTATCGAGATAATCGACCGAGCCCTGGCTATTGCCGACGGGCGCGCTGGAAACCGGATAGGAGGCCTGGCTCTCCACCGGCGCCATGCGCACGGCAGGTGCCATGCGCGCTGCCCCCCCCGACGGCGAGATCGAGCTGACCCTAGTGCCATTGTCGACATTGGCCGGCGGCACCAGTCCGTCGCTGATCGAACAGGTCGTCAGCGCCGCCGAGAGGATAACGGGCAAAAGGGTTCGCCGAGGAAAGGAAACAAACGCCATACTCTTATCGCTTCCGCAGGCTGGCTGGGCAGTGACCGAAAAAACTCACTCCAAATTTAATAAAAAACGGTGAACGAAAGCTTACCCGCGCAATCTGAAGGCGATGAACGCGAAAAGGCCGCTCTCGCGGCCTTTTCAAGGTTGAGTCACGAGGCCCAGCGCAGTTTCGCGCTGCGCGAGATCGGCTACCTGTTCGTGAAATTGATCAGATCGGCCATGGTGAAATGACCCGCCACAGCGCTCGGCAATGTCGGCCGCCACTTCGGCCATTGCGCCAGGAACGAGTGGCGATCCTCGCGGATGAGGCCGGCGAGGACCTCGGCAATGATCGTGCCGCCGACCGGTCCGAGATGCTGGCTATTCCCTGCTATCTCCGCCTCGCGCAGGATGTAGAACCACAGCGGCGCGTTGCCATTGAAGATGCCGGGATGATCGATCAGCAATTTGCCACGCGCCTCCTTCCTCTCGGCATCCTCGCTGTCGAACAGTTGTTCGTCCGACAGCGCCTCCATTTCCATGTGGCGGGCGACTGCTTGGCCGGAAGGCAGTCCGAGGCGCCAGCCGCGCAAAAGGTTCAAGGCGGCGAGCGCCCTGTGGGCCTTGATCGGCTCCTTCTGATGATCCGGCAGGCTGGTCAGCGGATCGACCAGCAGCGTATCGAGCTTGTAGGAGGGCTGCGGCAGAACGGCGCCTGGAGGCGGCTCTCCTTCCGGAGCGAGCCCGTCGAAGAAGAAGGCCCAATCAATTGCCCAGCGGTCGGGCAGCTCGCGGAAGCCATTCAAATTCGCCAGCGGTTCCTTCGCCACATTGGTCAGGGAAAAGACCGGAATGCGATGGAACGTCGCCGTCTTCCCGTTGAAATCCTGCTCGGAGGGTCTCGCCTTCGTCACGATCCTGTTTAGAGAGTAGCTCGGCCTCACCATCGTATGGCCATATCGGTAAGCCGCGACCGAGAATTCGACCGGGATGAAGGCATAGCGGCCCTGCGGATTGTAGAAACGAATATTCGGTTTTTCGCCCCTGCCGACGATGACGTGCTCATAGGTCTCCTTGCCGACGATGCGGGGCAGGAAATCATGCAGGACGATCCACTGGTAATGCCAGCGGACCGTCTGCTGACAGAGCTCGAAATCGCTGGTGCCGAGCGTATCCACCACCTTGTTGTGAAATCTGAGGAAGGTGGTGTGGAGCTGCGAGACGATCAGGTTTTCGTCATTGCGCTTGTCGCCGAGCAGCGCGCGGCGGATCGGGGCACTGTTCCTCGGCAGATCGGGGCGGTTGTTTCGCGCCTTGTCGAAATCCTTGTCCGTCCCGAGCAGCATGTGAAGCTCGTCGTCCTCATAAAGGAAAGGCTGGTCCGATGGCCCCGAGCCATAGACCGAATCCAGATCGAGACGCGGCGTGCGGAAGTCCTGCAGGGCATCGGGATCGTTGAAGCGATCGAGCGACGAGGCCGGATCGAAGGTGATATCATGATCGAGAAACTGCCCGAAATAGGTGAAACCGGCAGGGATCGCCGGATTTTCGTCTTCAGGCTCCCTCTCGTTGAGCGCAACATCGACGGGCTCGTGATCCTTGATCTTCTCCGCGAACTCCCCCTGGAACATCGTTTTCGCGAGATCGACGAGCGCCGCTTCGGTAAATGCGGCGGACGGCAGGTTGCGGAACATCCTCCCGAACCTCTGATCGCGAACGCTCGATTGCGCGACGTTATCCATACCTCTCACAGGCGAACCATGCTTGCTCTGAGCCATTTCGGGCCTCCCTCGGTTTGCAAAGCTGGAATGCGATTACGGAAAAACCCTGGAGGTTTCCGGCAGCGGAGTGATTGAGGGCAGCGGCATCGATGCGGACGACTGCAGGCGGCAAAAGGTCGGTTTCATCGATCCCCAATGCAGGGGAACAGGCAGCGGCCATGCCAAAGCCGCCGGAACTGTGGTCTCGGATATTTAGAGAAATTGGAGAATTGTGTTGGCTTCCGTTACGGTAGCTATCGCTAGCTTCGAAATGCCCTCGTCCCTCAAGTACAACCTGAATGAAGCATGTCAGCAGAATAATTGCAACGACATTCGCTTACTGATTGAATATGCTTCTTTTTTACCAAGAACTTCCGCAACGTATAGTTCTCTGAAAAGCTTGGAATTGCGGCCAAGGTCGATCGTCAATAGTCGGGAGCGAGTATAGAGGAGAGCTGCAACGACTATGAATGCTGACAAAGTCCGCCTATCTCTCCTCCGTCGTCCTCGGCCTTTGTTGTACGGCCTTGATACATAGCTGACAGATGCTCGGGACAAGCCCGAGCATGACGAAAGAGGAGTAACCGGCTCAACGAAAAAGAGCCGTCGCGACGGCTCTTTTCCTATGCGGTTTAATTTGGAAGTGCGGGCCGTTCGACATCGCCGACAGGCCGTCAGTACGTCTCACGCAGCCCGCGTGTAACGCTGGGCCTGAGGTTCGCCGCCGCGCAGGCGGAAATTCGCGAGTAGCGTTTTCAGCTGGGTGCTTTCGTCGGCAAGCGTCCGGCTTGCCGCCGTCGTTTCCTCGACCATCGCGGCGTTCTGCTGTGTCATCTGGTCCATATGGTTGACGGAGCTATTGATCTCGTTCAGCCCGGTCGACTGCTCGCGCGCCGCCGTGGCGATCGACGCGACGTGATCGTTGACCCGATTGACCAGCGCCTCGATCTCCAGCAGCGCATCACCGGTCGAGCGCACCAGCGCCACGCCGCCCTCGACTTCGGCCGCCGAGCGGCTGATAAGCGCCTTGATCTCCTTGGCTGCATTGGCGGAACGCTGGGCAAGTTCGCGCACTTCCTGGGCGACGACGGCAAAGCCGCGGCCCGCCTCGCCGGCACGGGCGGCCTCGACGCCGGCATTCAGCGCCAGCAGGTTGGTCTGGAAGGCGATTTCGTCGATGACCGAGATGATCTGGCTGATGCGGTTGGAGGATTCCTCGATCCGGCCCATCGCGGTGACCGCATTGCGGACGATCTCGCCGGATTTTCCGGCGCTCGCCTTGGTCTCAGTCACCATCTCGCGCGCCTCGTTCGCGCGCTCGGATGCGGTCTTGACGGTCGCGGTGATCTCGTCGAGCGCTGCCGCCGTCTCTTCGAGTGCGGCCGCCTGCTGTTCCGTACGCTTCGACAGATTGCCGGTCGCCTCGCTGATGTCGGAAGCACTTTCGTTGACGACATGACTCGATTCGGCGATCGCATGGATCACGCCGTTCAGCGCGTCGACGGCGGCGTTGAAATCGCCCCTCAGCTTGGCGTAATCCTCGCCGATATCGCCGATCGCAACCGTCAGGTCGCCGCCCGCAAGCTTCTCCAGCCCGACGCCGAGCGCCTGCATCGCTTGGGTTTGCCGCTCGGAGGCCGAACGCAGACTTGCCTCGTTGCCGCGGCGCTCTTCTTCGATCTGGCGCTGCCTTTCGTCTTCCCGCCCTCGCAGCGCCCTGCGCTCGTCGACGGAATCGCGCAGCACCAGCAGCGCCTTGGCCATCTGGCCGATCTCGTCGCGGCGGTCGCTGCCGGCGATCTCCACAGATGCTTCTTCGGCCGCAATCGCGTTCATTGCCGCCTTCAGCCGCGCGATCGGCACTGTCACGCTGCGCACGATGGCATAGGCGATGGCGATTGTCGCGGCGGCGCCAAGCAGGCAGAGCAGTGCGGCCCAGATCGCGTTCTGGCGATAGAGCGCGGCAAGGTCATCCGCATAGACACCGGTGCCGACGATCCAGCCCCAGGGCTCGAAACCGGCGACATAGGAATATTTCAGCACTGGCTGGTCGGCGCCCGGCTTCGGCCAAAGATAATCGACGAAGCCCTTGCCGTCCTTCTTCACCTTGTTGACAAACTCGACGAACAGGAACTTGCCAGTCGGATCCTTCATCTGGGAGATATCGGTACCATCAAGCTGCGGCTTGATCGGGTGCATCACCATCGTGGGACGCATGTCGTTGATCCAGAAATAACCGTCGGCGCCGTAGCGCATCGCGCCGATCACGTCCTTGGCGGCGGCCTGCGCCTGTTCGCGGGTCATCGTACCCGCCTGCTCCATCTCGTAATATTTGTCGAAGATGCCGAGCGCCGTGGCATCCATTTGCGCCAGCCCCGCCTTCCGCTCCGCTTCCAGCTCGGAATAGGAATAGTTCAGAAAGAAGACCATCGTAGCCGCGAGCACGGCAAGCGTGAATCCGACGAGGCAGTAAAGACGGGTGGAAATCTTGACGTTGCGCATGAGGTTCCCAGCGATTCTTGTAAGTGAGATCAATCCCATTCTGAATTGCCGGAATTACTGGAGCGTAAAGCTTAATTAGAAGATTATTAAATAACGTAAGGTCAGACCAAAGCGGCAGAAATCAACCGTTTGAAATCAAACGAAATTTCAATCCACAACGGCTGCAACATTTTTCCCGTCCGCTACCTTCAGCGCTCCGCCTTGCCATCTTTTACAGCCCACGGCCTTTGCACTAGGGTGCTCCCCAGTGAATCGCCGGCCCATGGCCCGCATCAGATGGAGAAGACTTGATGACCGATGCCGCCAAGCCGAGAGGCGAACTGACGCTCAGGACGCTTGCCATGCCCGGCGATGCCAATCCGGCTGGCGATATCTTCGGCGGCTGGGTCATGGCGCAGATGGACCTTGCCTCAGGCATCCGTGCGGCCGAACGCGCTAAGGGTCGTGTCGTCACCGCCGCGGTCAAGGAGATGGCCTTCGAACTGCCGGTCAAGATCGGCGACACGTTGTCGGTCTATACCGATATCGACCGCGTCGGCCGCACCTCGATCACGCTCTGCGTCGAAGCCTGGGCGCACCGCGCACGTTACGCCAAGATGGAAAAGGTCACAGCTGGCACCTTCATCATGGTGGCGCTCGACGAAGAGGGCAAACCGAAGCAAGTCCCCGAGGAGTGACAGGCCAAGGATCGAAAGCATGGAAACGGTCAGCTCGCCGGAGGTCTTCCTTCACATCAAGGTGGTGATGGGCATGGTCATCAGCCTTTCGCTCGCCAGGGTGCTCACCGGCCTTGCCGGCATCGTCCAGCATCCCGCCAAGGCGAAAGTCTATGGCATCCATCTCGGCTGGGCGCTGTCGATGTTCCTCTTCATCATCCATATCTGGTGGTGGGAATATCGCCTGCAGGCCGTGCCTGCGATCGGCTTTGGCATCTATCTCTTCCTGATCTGCTTCTGCAGCCTGTTTTTCCTGCTTTGCGCCCTGCTCTTCCCCGCCTCGCTCGACGAATATGGCGGGTACGAGGAATATTTCATCTCGCGGCGCAAATGGTTCTTCGGCATCCTCGGCCTGACCTACGCCGTCGATATTCTCGACACGGCGATCAAGGGCCATGAGCGTATCCTCGCGCTCGGCTGGGAATATCCCGCGCGCAACATCATCTACATCATCCTCTGCGCCATCGCCGCCTGGACCCCCAACCGCCGCTTCCACACCGCCTTCGTCATCGCCAACCTGATCTACCAGGTCAGCTTCATCTTCAGGCTTTATGATGTTTTGGGGTGAGTTGCGGTCGGGCGCAGCCCGAGCAATCGATTCACCGCTCCGATCACTCACGCTTCGCGGCGTCGAGCCACCCCTCACGCCTTCAAAAACTGCGAGCCTTTGTCGAATCCCAGCCCCGGGAAGATCTTCCCCGTCAAATCATCGGCGCTGACATCGAACTGCCGGTAGAGCATTGCCGCCGCCAGTTCCCGCACATCTGCCGTCGGCATCAGATCGCGGTCGTCGAGCAGCTGGCCGTCGCCAATGCCCGGCCAATGGCCGAGGATGCGACCGCCGTTTATGGCTCCGCCGGCAAGCAGCGCGCAGCCGCCGGTGCCGTGGTCGGTGCCGGCTGAGCCGTTCTGGCGCACGGTGCGGCCGAATTCGGTCATGGCAAGCACCACGGTCTTCGACCAGATCTCGGGCCCGAGTGTCGCCTTCAGCGTATTGATCGCCTGGGCGAGGTCCTGCACTGGCCGCTTGAACTGGCCGGCCTGGCCGATATGCGTATCCCAGCCTGATATCGAGAAGCTGGCGATGCGATAATCGCCTTTCAGCATGTTACCGGCGAGCGCTGCCACGTCGGCGATCTTTGCGCCGTGCTGGCCCTCCGGCTCGACCACCATCGAGGCGGTGTCGGCCCGCGTCGCCTCGGCAAGCGCTTCGGCGAACGGCGGATCGTCGGCATAGAGCCGGGCCAGGAACTGCATCTCGTCGCGCGCCGGCGTCAGATTGGAATCCGACGCCCAGACGTCGACATTGTTCGGCCCGGAGAGGATCAGTTCCGTCGAGGTGTTGATGTCGATCGCCTTGCGCCCTTCCGAGCGCGGGATGACGGCGAGCGCCCGGTTCAGCCAGCCGGTCTTTTCCTCGGCGACATGCTCGCCGCCGGATTCCAGCATGTCCTGCCCGTCGAAATGGCTGCGCTGGTCGCGGTAGGGCGTCGACACCGCATACACGAAGGCGAGTTCCCGGTTCTTCCACAGCGGCATCAGCTCGGCCGCCGCCGGATTGAGGCCGAAATGCCCGTCGAGATCGAGAAGCCCGGTCTCGGGCGTCAGCGCCAGGGTCGGCCTGAGCGCCGCAAAACCGGCATCGCCATAGGGCTGCACCAGATCCAGCCCGTCCATCGCGCCGCGCAGCACGATGGTGACGAAACGGTTGTCACCCGGCATTGCTGCGAAAGTGACCGGCGTGAAGACGGGGGCGGCGGCAAGACAGCAGGCAGAGGCCAGAAAGCCGCGGCGGGACAGCGAAATCCGGTTCGTGGGCAGCGTCATGGGCGGGCCTCCTAAGCAGGTTCGGAAAAGTGGTCAATGGTTTTCCGGCCAAACCTGCGATAAAATAAAGGAGCTAAGCAGACGAAGCATTGGCTTGCCAACGAATGTCTGGTTAGCGGCGATTGAATTCGGGCGATGCCAGCACCAGCGTCAGCCCGCTGATCTTGTTCGGCGCCTGCGATACCACGCGGATCGTCTCGTCGCGGGCCGCATCGGCAAGCGTCGATTTCAGGAATTCGCGCGGATCTTCGTCCCGGCCGAACTGTGCTGCGGCCCGCCTCGCCCAGGCCAGCCGCTCGGCGAGCTGGCTGCCGGTGATCCAGGCGGAGAAGCCTTCCTCGAAACCGGCCGGGCTCGGCGGCAGCCAGGTCGGTTGCCCCATGCGCCTGAGTGCGTCCTGCCCCAGCGCACGCGCCGTCCGGAAGGCTTTGAGGCGCTTCTCTCTCGCCTCGCCGGCGGGGTCCGTCGGCATCGGCGATCCTGCCATGCCAGGCGTGTTCGCCGCCATGTCGCCCGCGTCCGTACCCTGCTGGTTGGCCGCCAGGAAACTGCCGACGACGCCGTTGACCGGTCCCGCATTCAAAGCCCTCAGGCCGGCGACGACATAGTCGAAAGGCTGGCGCGCCTTGGCGCCCTCGTCGCGCCAGGCGGCGGGATGGTCGAGCATCGCAGTGTAGACGGCGGTCAGGTCGCCATCCGTCTTCTTCCAGGCTTCGGCCATATCGGACACCATCCCCTCGTCGGGCTGGTCGGCGATGAAATGCACCGCGAGCTTCCGGCTGATATGCGCCGCCGTCTTCGGATGCAGCGCCAGATCGTCGAGCAGGTCGAGATAATCGTCGCGCGAGCGCCTCCGCCCGCCATAGCTGACGCCGAGCACCTCATGCGCGCCGGGCTCCGATATATTCGGCCGGAAGGCGATGTCCATCTCCTTGCGGTCGATGGTGAGGCCTGTCAGCACCATGGCTGCTGCGGTCACATCCGCCTGGGTATAGCCGCTGCCGGCGCCGAGTGTGTGCAGTTCCAGCAGTTCCCGGCCGAGATTTTCGTTCAGCCCCTTGTTGCGCTTGATGCCGCCGGCTGAATCCGGACCGAGCGAATCCGCCTGGTCGAGATAGATCAGCATGGCCGGATGGGCGGTGGCGCTGCGCAGGAGATCGCCGAACTTGCCTGATATGAATGGCCGGATCGCCTCGGCCTCGTAGAGCGGCACGATGAGGCGCATCGGCAGGCTCTTGTTGGCGCTGGTGGAGAAATGATCGGTCCAGAAGGTCGAAAGCCTCTCATAGAACCCGTACGGCGAGAGCACCGCCTGTATCAGCCGCAGGTTCGCATCGTGCTGGAACTGCTGCTGCACTTGCCGCTGCACCCCCTTGCGCATCTCGCGCTGCGTTGCATCGTCGGTTACCGTCTTGGCATCCGGGCGGATCTGCTGCAACTGCGCCTGCAGGCTGAGAATCGCCTGGTGGCGCGTGTCGGGGCCGCCGAGGGGAAAGTCCGGCGTTGCTGCCGCCCCCTTGCGCAGCTGGCCGATGAGCTCGTCCTTGCTGTCCGGCGGCGCCTCGCCCGGCCGGAAGCCATAGCCGAACCGGATCGCCGCCATAGTCGGGAAAGACAGGCTCATGGCAGATCACCTCCTGATCACTGCTAACCAATTCCAGCAAAAGTGCGTCGCGGTTTTGCGTCCGGAATTGCGCAAACAAAAAGTCAGAGCATTTCATTGACTCGGAGAAAACAGAAATGCTTGAGGTGACAGGCTGCCAGCCGATTGCGACGCCAATCTGTAGGAAATGTGGCGATATCTAGACATGGACAAATTGTAATCTATTGAAAAGGCTAAAGTTTATGCACGAAAGATGAAGGATGCTCCAATTGCAATCAGGGCAAAGCCGATCGCATGGTTCCAAGTCAGGTTGTCGCCGAGCCAGAAAATCGAGAAGCCGGATAAGATCAGCGTGATCACCTCCTGCATCGTCCTCAGCTGCGCCGTCGTATCGACCGCCGACCCGATGCGGTTCGCCGGCGCCGCCAAGCAATAAGAAGGCGATGTCCCAGCTGACGATAATGGCGAGGAAGATGGCGCTGCTCTTATGCTTGAAATGCCCGCACTAGCCAAAGGTCATGAAGATGTTGGAGGCAAACAGCATGACGACGGGCCAGACGGCGGCGGGAGAAAATAGCGTGGGTAACTCGGGGCTGCGGAAGGAACGGTCTATCCGGCAGCAAGGGATCGATGCCGGAGCCTCTACCTAGCATGACGGCGTTCGACGGCAGGTCCGCGATGCCAGAGATCGGCATATCGTCACGCCACCGAGGCGATGAGGATGGCCGGCAGGTCGCGCCGTGCTCGCCCTCCGGGGCAGAAATTGCACTGCAGCTGGGCTGGACTCGCAAGATGCTGAAACGAATCGTGCTGGATCAGGTAGTGTGCACATAGGGGGCGACATGGACACCACACTGCAGATGCCGCAAAACGTCACTTTGCCGTCCCACTTCTGGCGACGCTTCGCGGCCTATACCGTCGACATCATCATCTTTCAGGCTGCCATCCTCATAGCCGTCTACTACTTTTCAACGATTTCCCCCCTGGACTTCCTATTAAACGGCCGGACGTCCATGCAATGCAGCGAGGCGGTGCCCGATCAGCTTGCACAACGAATTGACGCGGAATGGCCATTGCGAACCACAGAAACTCGCACCAGTGAGATTTGCGAAGTAAGTCGAATTGGTTCGGGAAAGCAGAGATACTTGGAAATAGATGTTGCCATCGAGCCATGGGATTACGTGACGCCAGCGCAGGTGCTAACCATCCCTGTGGACGCAGACAACAATCCCGTGACCAAAACCATACCTGGATACACTAGCTTGATGTCAAGCATAGCCAACACCGCGCTCATCGCGCTGGCTTTCGCCTGCTTTTCCGCGAAAGGCCGTCGCACCTTCGGAAAGGCGGTTTTCTTCCTGAGAGTCAGGTCCGTCGACGGTAAAGATCCCAACTTCGGCACCGCGTTTAAACGCGAGATCCTGAAATTCAGCCCGAATCTCCTTCTCAGCCTTGTCGTCTTCACAATCTCTCTGTTTCCGGTCTATCCGACGGAAGACTTCGATGCGTTGCTTGGAATGTTCCGGAACGGATACACGCCTGAGGACAATGGCACCGCTATATCGTACTTTATCTGGACGATAGCGGTGATGGCTTGGTGGGGCTGGCCCTTCATCGTCTGGAAGGGGCAGACATTTTACGATCGCATCTGCGCCTGCAAGGTAGTAAGTGCCTGAAAGGCATCTGGGATCGGGCGGCAGGGCACAAGGAAAGGCCGGCGACATCAGCCGCAGGCCTGCAGGCAGCGCTAGATTCGCATAGCGCCATGCGCTTCCCTAGCCTCCTCCGTGCCGAAGCGGACATCCTTCTTCTCGTAGCCGAAGCCGGCGAGGGCCGCGACGACGAGCGCCACCACGGCTGCGACGATCAAAAGCGCATAGGCATAGTCGCCGTCCCAGCGGGCGGCGAGCCCCGCCTGCAGCGTCGCATTGCCCGACGCCAGCAGGTTGCCGAGCTGATAGGCAAAGCCGGGGAAGGTGCCGCGCACTTCATCCGGCGACAACTCGTTCAGATGCACCGGCACGATGCCCCAGGCGCCCTGGACGAAGAACTGCATCAGGAAAGCGCCGATGGCGAGCAGCACCGGCCCGGGCGCATAGGCCCAGAGCGGCGCGACGGGCACGGCGATCATGGCGGCGATGACGATCGCCCGTCTGCGGCCGATCCGCTGCGACAGCGACCCGAAAAACAGCCCGCCGCAGATCGCCCCGATATTGTAGACGATGGCGATGGCGCCGACCGTATAGCTCGAATAGTTGCGCTGCGTCTCGAGGAAGGTCGGGTAGATATCCTGCGTGCCGTGGCTGAAGAAGTTGAACGCCGTCATCAGCAGCACCGACCAGATGAACAGCGGGATATTTTCGCGCAGCACCGTCAGGAACGGCCGGCGCCCCGTAGCCTGCCGTTTCAGGAAGGCCGGGCTCTCCTCGACATTGCGCCTGATATAGAGCACCAGCAGCGCCGGCAGCGCGCCGACGAAAAACATGCCGCGCCAGCCGATCACAGGAAAGAGCAGGAAGAACACGATCGAGGCGATGAGATAGCCCGAGGGATAGCCCGCCTGCAGAATGCCCGAGACGATGCCGCGGCTCTCCTCCGGCACCGTCTCCATGACAAGCGAAGCGCCCACACCCCACTCGCCGCCCATGGCGATGCCGTAGAGCGCGCGGAAGATGAGGAACATGGTGAGCCCGGTGGAAAAGCCGGTCAGGAATTCGAATATCGAATAGAGCAGCACGTCCGCCATCAGCGTGATGCGCCGTCCGTAACGGTCGGCCGCAAGCCCAAAGACCAGCGCGCCGAGCGCCCGCATGGCAAGCGTCAGGAAGATCGCCACCGAGACGGCGGGAACGTCGGTGTGGAATTCCTCGGCGATATATTTGAGTACGAAGACGAGAATGAAGAAATCGAAGGCGTCGAGCGTCCAGCCGAGATAGCTGGCGATGACGGCATTGCGCTGCTGCGGCGCCAGTCGGCGCAGGCTTTCCAAAGCGGACATTTGATATTCCTCCGTCCGAAAGCGGCGGCGAGGCGGGCAATTCCGGATGCCGTCGGAAGGGGTGCCCGAACCGGGCGGTGATGCTGTTGCGGCTGCGTTTGCAGTCGCAGACAGCGGGCAATAACGTCAGCAATGCTGCCCGTGTTCCATCACGATTGCCGTGATCGGGTGGCACCTCCAGCGCCGTATTGGAAGGCGTACACCTTCCAGCACCCTGCCTTTCACGTTGGCGCATGCGGTCCGCTGCCTGCCTTTTCTCCCCAGCGGAGGTCCGAAGGATGGGTCGAGACCCGTGGCTCGACCCCGGTCGGTGCCGGCAGCGATGAGGGGGTGAGCGGCTAAGCCGCGGAATGTACGGAGCGCAAGCGAAGGGCAATCAATGGATCGCGAGAAAGCGAAGAGCAATCAATGACGTAGGACCGTGCCGCCCCTCATCCGACCCTTCGGGCCACCTTCTCCCCGCTGGGGAGAAGAGGGAGCAAGCAGCACGATTCTCGTTTTAGAGGAGGTGGCGCTCCCGCTAATCTATCCGGGCACCCTGCCCCGGCACGCCCACGCCACCGATGCGAACGATCGCGGCCCATTCGGCTCGCCAGCCTCGTAAGCGGCCCTGATGGCGGCATCGACGGCATTTCGCCTCGCCGGGTCCAGACCGGCAACATATTTGCCGAGCGGTCCCTCGCCGGCGGCGATCGGATCCCAATAATCCTCGAAGGAAAGATATTCCATCCGGATCAGCAGCGAGGTCTCCTCGACTTCGGCTAGGCCCTGCGCGATGAAGCTCTCCTTCATTTCCCCCGGCCGCATCATCGGCTGGAAACAATATCTGCGGCGCATCGCCAGCGCGTTCTCGTCGAGCATCGCCACCGTATCCCACATCATCCGCATGCCGGACATGCCGCCATAATGGTCCCAGACGGCGGCCGCGACCACGCCACCCGGGCGCACCACACGACGCATTTCGTATACTGCCTTTCCCGCCTCCGGCACGAAATGCAGCACGAGCAGCGACATCGCCCGGTCGAAGCGGTTATCCTCGAAGGGAAGCGCACAGGCATCGGCCTGCCGGATCGTGACGCGCAGATCGGTGTTGCGTCGCGTTGCGGCCTCGACGAAAACCGGCGAATAGTCGACGGCGGCGATCTCCTGCAGGCCCGGCGTTTCCGCCAGCGTAAACGCCAGGCTGCCGGTGCCGCAGCCGACATCAAGCACGCGCTCGCCATCCGAGAGACCAGCGAAATCGACCAGCATCGGCGCCAGCTTCCGGCTCCAGCGCCCCATCAGCCGTTCGTAACCATCTGCACTTTCGACATTGAAACTTGATGGCATTAAAGCCTCCCCCTCAAGGACACAGGTCTTCGATCAAACAATAGCGTTCGCCGGCGACTATACAAGCGGGATACCATGGGGTGGATCCTCGGCTCGAGGCCAATGATCCCGGGAGGTTGGCTATTGCTGCCTCTTTTCCAACGCGGCTATGAGGCGAGCGCCGGCGATCCGCCTCCATCAAATATCACTGGTCGGCGACATCGATCACGTCGCCGACGCCAGCACCCTGACCGGCGGCCTGCATGGCGTCTATCCCAGCAGCCGGCACTTGCCGCCTTTGGTCAAGGCGTTCATCGAACTGGCCGTTAGACGGCTGAACGCGATAACCGGCAACAGCGACGATTACGTGATCGTCTCCGGTAGCCCTCGCGCCGTCACACCTCCTTCAGCACTACCTTGCCGTCGAGGCTTCCGATCAAGGTCGCGCTCGCCTTGTTGAGGCCCGCGACCTCCACGGCGATGCCGTGCGCCGCGAACCGCTGCACGACCTTGTCGAGCGCGGCTACGGCGGTGATGTCCCAGAAATGCGCCTCGGACACGTCGATCAATACGGCCTTACCGAGTGCATCCTGAACGTCGAAGGCTTCGACGAAGACGTCAGCGGAGGCAAAGAACACCTGGCCGGACACGCGATAGATCAGCCGCCCGGCGGCTTGATCGGGCGCCACGTCGACGCGCAGCAGGCTGGCGACCTTGAAGGTGAAGAACACGCCGCTGAGCAGCACGCCGACCGTTACACCAAGCGCCAGGTTGGCGGTGAAGACGGTGACGAGGACGGTTGCCACCATGACGGCGCTCGACATCCGGGGATGGACGACAACCGCTCTCAGTGACGACCAGTCGAACGTATCGATCGACACCATGACCATGATCGCCACCAGCGCAGCGACGGGAACCTCGGAGACCCACGGCTTCAGGAGCACCATCAGGATCAGCAAAAACGCGCCGGCAAACAAAGTGGAGAGCCGGCCGCGCCCGCCATATTTCACATTGCTCACCGTCTGGCCGATCATGCCGCAGCCGGCGATGCCGCCGAACAGGCTGGCGGCCGCGTTGGCGAGGCCGAGACCGGTGCATTCGCGGTTCTTCGAGCTCGGCGTATCCGTGAGATCGTCGACGACGCTCGCCGTCATCATCGATTCCAGCAGTCCGACCATCGCAATGGCAAGCGCAGGTCCTGCAATGATCCGAAGCGTTTCCAGCGTCAGCGGCACCGCCGGCCAGGCAAAGACGGGCAGCGAATCCGGCAGTTTGCCGAGGTCGGCAACGGTGAGAACGGGGAGCCCGAACGCTATCGAGGCGACGGTCAGGATCAGGATGCAGATCAGCGGCGACGGAATCGCGGTGGTGATCCGCGGCGTCAGGTAAATGATGACGAGCCCGGCTATCAGCATGGCATATTCCATCCAGCCGGCACCGATAATATGTGGCATCTGCGCCGCAAAAATCAGGATGGCGAGTGCATTGACGAAGCCGGTGCGGACGGATTTCGACACGAAGCGCATCAGCACGCCAAGCCGCAGCAGGCCGAACACGATCTGCAGCAGCCCCGCCAGCAGCCCGGCCGCGAAGAGATAGGGCAAGCCGTGAGCATGCACCAGCGGTGCCGCCACCAGCGCCACCGATCCGGCAGCGGCCGAGATCATCGCCGGGCGTCCGCCGGTAAACGCAATGACGATGCTGATGACGAAAGAGGCGAACAGGCCGACCTCGGGGTCAACCCCCGCCGCAAAAGAAAAGGCAATCACCTCGGGGATGAGGGCGAAGGTCGCCACCGCTCCGGCAAGCATTTCGCGCATGGGATTGGCGGACCAATCACGACGGATGGAGGAAAGCAGCATAGGAAGGATACTCGCAAAGCATGGCCGGACCCACTCTGTCGAGCGGTCGCGTGATGGCATGCGGGTTTTGCGTTGTCTGGCGGATCGGCGGCCAGAAGAGCCACCCGGGATCTCACCGGGTCCGTGGTGAATGCCTGCGGTATAGACGGGATCTTTACTGCAGCGCAATATTCAATTGCGAAGGGACGAAAAAGCGCAAGCAGATACGCAACGCCTTGAGATAATCGGAGCGCACGCACCTTGCGCCCAGGCGGATTGCGGAGCCCCTCACTGCCAGAGGAAGTCCGGCCCCGTGCTCTGGGATGTGAGCTTGAGCGTCCCGTCCGGCTGGACGACATAGGTCTCGAACACACGGTAACCGAAATCGCCAAGGAAGGTATTCTTGACCACCGTTCCCGGACGATAGGGCGAACGCAGGACCTTTCCGCCATAGGTGAGGCTGCCTGGAAGAGGCTGCGGCCCCCCTGCGCTGGCGCAGGCCGAGAGAGCGAAGAGAACGGCAATGAGCGCGTGTTTCATCCGGACTATCTCCTCAGGCAGGCAGCAGCGGCCTGACGACGTCGATTTCCTTCTTATAACACGCAGCGCTGCTGCTGTTCACAAAGCAGCTTTGCTGCTGTCGAAGTTTTTACGTCGCTCCTCCACCCGCGAGAGCGCGCTGGCGATCCGCTCGTCGGTGAAGGGCTTGGAGATCACATCGAGCGCGCCTTCGATACCGTGACCGACATTCTCGGGACTCCCGGTCACGAAGATGACGTCAACCCCATGGCGGTCGATCAGCCGACGCGCCAGCAGGGCGCCGCTCAGCCCATCGGAGAGACTGAGATCGACGAGCGCGACATCGCTTCTTTGAGCGTGGGCGAGAGCCTGCTCCACCGTCGATACCGGTCCGATGGTCTGGTGTCCGGCTTCTTGCGCAATGCGCTCGAGTTCCAGAGCGATAAGATTCTCATCTTCGACGATCATGACCTTCATGAATAAGCCTCCTCATAGACGGGCGGTCAGGCGCACTACCGGTAGCGGGTACAACGCAACCGTGCCCTGAATGTTTCCACCTGAGAAGAATATGTTGGGCAACCGGCGAGGTATTAATTTGACTTTTGGACGTCAGGCCCGGCGCTTCGGCCATGCGGCAGCCACTTGAGGTTCAAGGGCCGTCGTGACCGGCAACATTACTCCGCCCGCGAAAACAACGCCCGGTCGCGGGCGCGAATGGGGTCGGTCCAGTCGCGCTCGAACCAGGGTGTGCCGCCGGGCTGCGGCGGGCGTTTGAGCTCCAGCGGGCGGGCGGCGCCGTCATTTGCTTCGGAGGCGACGCGGAAGATGTAGTGATCGTACATCCTGAGCGCCTCGATCATGTAGCTGGTCGCCACCGTCCGGTCACGGACGAGGACGAGGTTCTCGCCGTTCTCATCATCGGCGGGTTCGGAGAAATTGTAGGAGCCGAGATAGACCCGCGCCGTCGGCTTGTCGAAGTCGAGCACGACGAATTTGTGGTGCATGCGCGTGCCGCGCTGGTTGCCGTCGACACCGGCAAGACCCGAGGGCTCGGTCAGAAACGGCGGCGGCACGTTGCCGGTCAGGGCCGATGCCCGCACCACCCGCCGACGGTTGTCGGGAGTGAGCACGGCCAAGCCCAGATTGCCGGCCCGCACCTCGGCATCGGCAATGCCCATCACATGCATATTGGGGCGCTCCAAGGCGCGCCCCAATGCCGGGCCGATCGCCCCCTTGGTCATCTGGCCGAGAAAGGCGAGCGAGAAGAACACGCTGGACTCTGCGGTATCGATATCGGCGGCGATCTCGTCGAGCCGGCCATTGGCATCGCTGTGCGGGGAGAAAGCGACCTTGGCGTCGACGCCGTCGAGGCCGAGATCAATCCAGCCGGCGGAACTTGGCGAATCGCGGAAATCCTCGGCGCGTTTGGCAGTGAAATAGCTCTCGAAGGCGGTGAAATAGTCCTCGATCGCCTTGTCGCTGTGGACGGCGAGGCAGTTGTTCGACTGTACATAGAGCCCGCGCCAGCTGAGATTGGTCGAACCGTAGAGCACGGTCGAGATGCCGCCGCGGACCGCGATCGATTTCTGATGCTGCAGGTTGGCCATATGCTGGCGCTTGACGTTGGCAGCACCCGCCGAGGCGATCAGCCGCTCCGCCGCCCTCGTCTCCGGCGAATTCGGACGCCCGTGGCCCTCGGTGCGGTCGCTGTCGTCGATGATGATCTTGAGCTTGTCCCCCAGCGCCTCCAGCCGGGTGACCACCTCGGGCAGGTTCAGGTCATAGGCGATAGCGCGCACCTCGGCGCCAGACTCGCGCGCTCTATCCAGCAGCGCAAGCGTTTCGGCCCGCGCCTCGAAGCCCATCCAGGCCAGCGCCCGCTCGGCATCGGCATGGGTCGGCACAAAGTCCAGCCCCTGGTCGCCATCCGGCGGCACTAGGGTGATGATCGTCGGCTCATCGGCGGCAAAATTGCGCACGAAGGCCTGCGACGAGACTAAGCCGCGCGTGAAAGCGACGTTGAGCTTGCCGGGAATGGTCTCGCGCATCAGCGCCAGTTCCGCCTCTTGCGCCTCGCCCGAGGTCAGCGCGCCCGCGGCACCCATAAACTTTGGCGTAACGCGATAGGTGAACTTGCCGGGCAGATCGGCATTGAAGGGAAAATGCACCCAGCGGAACTTCTGGATCGGCGCCTCGGTGGTGCGGATGCCGTCTTCGGGAACCGGCTGGCCGGGAAAGCCGATGCGGTTGTGCACGGTCTTGAAGAAGTCTGTATCCGGCTCACGATACTGGATGGCGAAACCGACGAAATCGATCGGCGGCCGGCCATTCTTCCAGTCCATGCCGAGCAGCATCATGCCGTCGCCGCGATGGATGGTCAGCGCAAAAAGCGAAGCGGCATTCCTGCCGGTCACACGAAAATCCGTATCCATGCCCGCCTCCCCTGGAAATCGGGCGAAATCTAGCATGGTTCCGTGACAGTAAGGAGATATGTCGGTGAAATTTTGCGCGCAGAAGCTGCGGGAGGCGACGGCACGGAGCAAGCATCAGCGGCGCCACGAACTGCCCTGCTGATGCGTCGTCATGAAGGGAGATTTGCGGTTGAGCAGACTTTCAGACGGACCGCCGTACCCTCCTGCCTGGACGGGACGGAGGATACGGCCGGACCGACCCTACGGTTTCTCGTTTGCACTCTCGGCCCGAAACGCCGCCTCGCCGGCGTCGGAGACCTCGACCCATTTCTTGTCGGGCTCGGCGTCCGGCATATAGCTGTCGTGCCAGTTCCACCACTTATAGGTCGGGGTCTGCGGATAGCCTTCGGGCGAATCCTCCCAGACTTCCTGGCGGCCGAGCGGCGTGATGTCGAGATAGTTCCAGGTGCCGCCCATCTGCTCGTCGCCGCGGTTGTTGATGAAATAGGTGCGGAAGATGCGCTCGCCGTCGCGGTAGAACACATTGGTGCCGTGCCACTCGTCGACGCCGAAGTCCTTGTCGAAGCTGTCGGTGATCGTCACCCACGGCATCGTCCAGCCCATCCGCGCCTTCAGCCGTGCAATGTCGGCCTGCGGCGCGCGCGAGGCGAAGACCAGCGTCGTGTCGCGGGCGTTGAGATGGGCGACATGGGCGACCTGATCGGCCACCATCGAGCAGCCGCGGCAGGCATGCTCGGGCCAGCCGAACACGCCGGGCTCGTAGAAGGCGCGGTAGAGGATGAGCTGGTGTCTGCCTTCGAACAGGTCGAGCAGGCTGACCTTGCCCTGAGGACCTTCGAACGCATAGGCCTTCTCCACCGCCATCCACGGCATGCGCCGGCGCTCGGCGGCCAGCGCGTCGCGGGCGCGGGTCTCAGCCTTTTCCTTCACGAGCAGTTTCGCGCGGGCCGCCTCCCAGGCCTGCGGCGACACGACGGGTGGTTTGTGCATGGCTTGTCCGCTTTTGGCATTCTCGGCTGAAGCAGTCATGGCTTTCAATCTCCTCATTGGGGCGATTTTCCAGGCTTGGACGCCCGGTTCATCGCGCATTGGTCTGAGATAGTTTCGCATCGGAAATCGAACAGTGGGAGTAACAAGTGTGACCGTATTCCCTGGAACCGTCGGTCGCAGCCTTGGCGCGCGAATGGTGTTGGCCGGGGCGCGTTCATTGGCGCGACCTTATTTACGCATTGCACACGTGCTAAAACGCGACAAAACGGCGCATGCCGTTGACAATGATATCGCCGAGATTGATGCCGATCCGGAACTCCAGCCGGTGCTCCGGGAACGCCGCGCCATTCTGCGAGGCTTTCAGCTGCTGAATCTCCACCGCGCAGCGCAAGGCATCGACGACACTCTGAAATTCGGCCAGCAGACCATCGCCCATGGTCTTGGCCAGCCGGCGGTGATGACGTTCGATCGCCGGCTCGAAGACATCGTTCTGGTCCGCCTGAAAACGTGCACGGGTGCCCTCTTCGTCGATCTGCCTCAATCGACTGTAACCGACATCAGCGATCAGGATTGCGGCAAGACGGCGCTCCATCCCCGATCTTTCCTGGAGAGCGAATGTATTGTTAACAATATCCTACAGGAGGTTCCACGGCGATGCTATCGTCTGGCCGGGCGATATTCAACTTAGTGGCGACGTGTCCGATAAGGATGGGGCCGGGCGAAATACTTCAATCCATCGTCACTCCAGACCATCAGCAGAGTTGCCAAAAGCAAGCGAATGTCGGAAGCTTGTGTTTAGCTATCAAGCGATGGATTGCGAGACATGACGACGGCCTCATCAAGGGAGCCAGCCAGGCACGGCAGCGCCAGGATCTGCCGCGGCTGCTGGGACCAAATGCATATGCCGATTCCGATCGGCGGCCCCCTCGCCTTGCCCTTCCGCGCCTTCGGCATCACCCGCAGCAAGATGAATCCGGATATCTGCACGATCTGCGAACGCTCCTTCCAATATGTCAAGAAGCAGCGCCAGATCACCGTCGACGCCACCATCCTGTTTGCCGATATCCGGGGCTTCACGGATCTGTCGGAGCGCATCGATGCGGTGCAACTGAGCGGGATCGTCAGCCTATTCCAGGATCGCTGCGCGCAGGCAATCTGGGCGCATGACGGCATCGTCAACAAGCAGATGGGCGACGGCCTGATGGCGATCTTCAATTTCCCGATCGTCAGAAAGGATCACGCCGGCGCTGCGATCCTGGCCGCACAGGAGATCCAGCAAAACTGCGCCGCCGCCCTGAACGGCCTGGCGCTCGAGGCATTGCCCGGCCGCACTCTCGGCGTCGGCGTCGGCATCCATTCCGGCAAGGTCCAGATCGGCGAATTCTCGAGCTTCCGCAGCGATTTCACCGCCATCGGCGGCGTCGTCAATCAGGCCGCAAGGCTGGAATCCCACGCCGCAGCCGGGGAGATCCTGATCTCGGCCGAAACAGCCGCGAAGGCCGCCGATCTCGCCGCAGGCGCCGAAACCCGCATGCTTGTGCTCAAGGGCATCGAGCAGCCGGTGCAGGCCAGCGTTCTGATCAAGCGCTGAACGACTGCCAACGCTGCAGGCCTTTTCTCACGGCATTGCTTCGTCAACTGACCGGGAGGTGTCGGAAAGCCCATGCCATCCACTTTCGTCGCCAAGGGTGCCAAGGCTTATGAGGCCGGCATGGGGCGCTGGAGCCAGCGGCTGGCAGCACCCTTCCTTGATTTCGCAGGCGTGCCATCTTGTGGTCGCGTCCTTGACGCAGGCTGCGGCACCGGCAGCCTGACACTCTCCCTCTCCGCTTACCCCGAATTGGAAGCCATCGAAGCCATCGATTTCGAGGAAGACTTCGCGGCCACCCTGCGCATGCGCACTGACGATGCCCGGATCAATGCCCAACAAGGCGACGTCTGCGCCCTGCCCTATGAAGACCAGACTTTCGACGCCGTCTATTCCCTGCTGGTGCTGCATTTCGTCTCCGATGCCGACCGGGCCGTGCAGGAAATGCGCCGCGTCTCGAAACCGGGCGCCATCGCTGCCGCTGCCGTCTGGTCTTATGATGGCATGCCGAGCTGGCGCCTGTTCTGGGACACGGTCCGCGCCATCGAGCCCGAAGCCTCAGGCAAGGGCATCCCCACGGGAAGGCGGCCGCTGACGGCGGAAGACGAGTTGCGTCAGGTGTTCGAAAACGCGGGCTTCGCCGATGTTGCCGAGACGACGTTGACGATCACAATGCGTTACGCTGGCTTCGACGACTTTTGGCTTCCAAAGGTCTATGGTCAGGGAACCTTCGCGGCCTATTTCGATGCCTTGCCGAGGGCAAGGCGCGATCGTCTGTTGGAAGCGATGCGAGCGGTCTATCTTGGCGGCGGGAGCGAGGATGGCCCTCGCGGATTCGAGAGCGTTGCCTTTGCTGTGCGCGGCACCGCTTAGCACGCCGCCGGAGGCTGTTTCACCGGTGCGTTTCTGAAAACAACATCGCATGGCCGCAGTCCGGTATCTTCTCCCAGGGCCGAAAGGTAACGCTTCCGAAGCCTCGCCTCTTTTGTCAGTACTTCATATTCCGCAATTCGGGAAAATCATAGTAACGCAGCCGTTCGTCGTGGCAGCGATGGTCGTTCTTTTTCAGGTACAATATCATGTCGTCTTGCAAGCCCAGGCCGATATAGGACCAGTTCGGGTTGGCACGTTCCGTCGTGCGCGTGCAATAAGCATAAATCTGCTTTTCCGGATTAAGCAGAACCACGCTTGAAATCTCAGCCTTTACGAAGTTCCCCGGTTTGATGGTTCCACGCAAAGCGTCGACGTATTCGCGTCGAACCGCGTTGGAAGGCGGCCGCTGGGAATCGACAACGGACTGCGGCGCCGGAGTCTGGCAGCCAGACAGTGCCAGCGGGACAGCGCAAACAAGGATTTTGATTTTCATTCTGTTGGATCTCCCTCTATCAAAGTTGTTGGACCGGCTTTCCCGGAGGCTATGGCTGAAAGCAGCAATGTCGCAGCCTGTAGTTCGACGCTCCGCCCTGCGGGCTGCGCACCTCAGCATCAGGATGGTCGCAGGATGCCGCGCCTCAACGACACCAAATGCCTGTCGCGCACCGATCAACAAAGCCTTGAGCGGCGGCGCGGTCGGAGCCCTCGCCCCTGCGTCAGGTCTTCATGCCGGTCAGTTCAGGAAACGGGTAATAGCGCAGCCGCTTGTCGCGGCAGCGATCGTCATTCACCGTTGCGCCTAATATTTTGCCATCTGTGAAGGAGACGCCGAGGTAGGCCCAGTCTCCCCAGCCGCGCTTGGGCACCAAACGCACGCAGTAAGCATAGATCTTTTTCTCAGGTTCAAGCACCACCACGCTGGAAATGCGGGCCCATACGACTTCTCCTGCTTCGTGCCGATAACTTCTCTTGAACACGATATTGATGAAGTTCTGCCGGACGTCATTCGAGGGAGGACGCTGGGAATCCGCAATGGATTGCGACACCGGGGCGTTGCAGCCGGCCAGTATCAGCAGTGCGGCACAAGCAAGGACTTTCATTCTCATTCAGTTGAATCCCCAAAGAATCGGAACGCGGCGACGCTCCGTATTTCCTACAAACACAGCGGGAATAATATTTGCAATACATGAAAGGAAACATTGTTGGCGCTGCGGGACGCGCAGATCTAGCAGCGTCACTCCACCTATACCGCAGGGTTCAAGGCGGAGGCTTCTGCGCCGTCTTCATCATCATTGATCGTAACGCCGGCTTCCAACGCGGCCAGGATGAAGGCCTGCCGCACCGTCTCGGCCGGCATGCGCCCGGCAAGCCAGGCGCGGCAGAAATCGATCGCCCTCTGCTGATGGACGCCGCCATTGACCGGCCAGTCCGAGACAAGTGCATAAAGCGCATCCTGCGGTGAGCGGAGAACCAGGCGTTCGCCGGTGTCGAGGTCGATCGAGATCGTCTTTTTCCAGAAGGCGGAATGGTCGCTAATGGCAGTTGCACCTGAAGCTGAAGTCACAGGAAACTAACTGCGGAAGGCCGATTTCGGTTCCGATACGAGGGCAACGGGTGGCGAATGGATATTGAAAGCAGGGTCGCCCCGGCCAATGCCCACTTTTGGCCGGGGCGATTTCGATGGTTGCCGCCCCGGCTGTCAGCCGGGCAGCTTGCAGCCCTTGCTCAGTCCAGCGGATTGCATGGCCGAAACCTTACCTTTGGACGCGGCAATTTCGCCTTCCTTGTCTCCCCCGGCGACGCTGCCGATGGGGACGCCGACCAGGAAGACACCGAAAGCATCACCGTTCGCTGCGCTGATCTGCTGCTTGGACAGGTCGTCGAGCTTGGCCTTCTCTTTCTTGTGTTCCACTGCGAGCGCCTCGCAACTGAGGTTCGTATAGGCCGCCATCGGAATATCGACCTGGACGATGGCGTCAGGACGTTTGGCGCAGCCGGCCACTGCCGCGGCCGCCGCGAATGCAATGATGATCTTGTTCATGAATGGTCCCCAATTCCCGCAGCAGCTGTAACATCGCCGCGCGCAATGCGGGAGCCGGCAGAGCCTTCAACCACAGACTTTTTTTATCGGGACACTCCCGTTCCGGATTGGCATTGCTGACATGCCCCATTGATATCCGGAGTTTACATGATAGCCGCCCGCCGACCGCCCGTTAGTTTCCGCGCTTGACCTCCGCGCACGGCCTCTACCTAAAAGCCAGACTGCTATGCAAAGGAGGCTGCGGTGTCGGTACCCATTGAGGACTACGCGCTCATCGGCGATTGCGAAACCGCCGCACTCGTCTCGAAGAACGGCTCGATCGACTGGCTCTGTTTTCCGCGCTTCGATTCCCCCGCCTGTTTTGCCGCCCTGCTCGGCGGCGAGGATAACGGCTTCTGGTCGTTGTCACCGTCAGGTGAAAATGTCCGCGTCACGCGCCGCTACCGCAACGATACGCTCATTCTCGAAACCGAGTTTCAGACAGAGACCGGCACCGCCGTTCTCATCGACTTCATGCCGCTTCGCGATAGCACGAGCGATCTGATGCGCATCGTCGAGGGCAAGAGCGGCACTGTCGCCTTCGATATGGAACTCAACCTTCGCTTCGATTACGGTCGAACCGTTCCCTGGGTCACGCACGGGGAGGATGGCGGCATCATCGCCATTGCCGGCCCGGACAGGCTAACCCTGAATTGCGCCGTCCCGCTCGAAGGCCGCGGCCTGAGCACGGTCGGCTCCTTCCAGGTTGCCGCTGGCGAGAGCCAGATCTTCATCCTGACCTGGTCCCCCTCGCATATACCGCAGCCGGTTCAGCGGCAGGTGGAATATGCGCTGCCGGACACGGAGGAATTCTGGCAATCCTTTGCCGCTGCCTGCCCGAAAGTGGGCCGGTGGACGGAACAGGTCAAACGCTCGCTCATCACGCTCAAGGCACTGACCTACATGCCGACGGGCGGCATCGTCGCCGCGGCGACGACCTCCCTGCCGGAAAAGATCGGCGGGCCGCGCAACTGGGACTACCGCTATTGCTGGCTGCGCGACGCGACGCTGACCCTGCTCGCCCTGATGAAAATCGGCTATTACGAGGAAGCCAGTGCCTGGCGCAACTGGTTGCTGCGCGCGGTCGCCGGCGTCCCGGCGCAGATGCAGATCATGTATGGCGTCGCCGGCGAGCGCAATCTGCTGGAATGGCAGGTTTCCTGGCTGAGTGGCTACGAGGGCTCGACACCTGTACGCATCGGCAATGCCGCTGCCGAACAGATGCAGCTCGATGTCTATGGCGAGGTGGCCGACGCCATGCTGCAGGCCCGCAAGGGCGGGCTTCCGCCGCATCACCGCGAACGCGAACTGGCGGCGGCCATTCTGCCCTTTCTCGAAAAAATCTGGGTGGAGCCCGATGAAGGCATCTGGGAGGTGCGCGGCCAGCGCCAGCATTTCACCTATTCGAAGGTCATGGCCTGGGTGGCCTTCGACCGCGCCGTCCAGATTGCCAAGGTGGACGGCGAGCCCGAGGCCGCCGCACGTTGGCGCACGCTCGCAGATCACATCCATGCCGAGGTTTGCGAGAAGGCTTTCGATCCCGAACTCGGCTATTTCGTACAGGCCTACGGCTCCAAGGCGCTTGATGCCAGCCTGCTTCATCTGGGCATGGTCGGCTTCATCCCGCCTGATGATCCGCGCTATGTCGCGACAGTCGAGGCGATTGAGCGCAAGCTGCTGCGCGATGGCCTGCTGCTGCGCTACGAGACGCAGGAGGTGGACGACGGCCTGCCGCCAGGCGAAGGCGCGTTCCTCGCCTGCAGCTTCTGGCTCGTCGACGCCCTCGGCATGATCGGCCGCCGCGACGATGCGCTGCGCCTGTTCGAGCGGCTGCTTTATATCTGCAACGATGTCGGGCTTCTGGCGGAAGAATATGATCCCGCCGCCCGCCGCATGCTCGGCAACTTCCCGCAGGCCTTCAGCCACGTCGGGTTGATCAACAGTGCGTTGAACCTCGCGCCCCTGGAGGGGCCGGCGGACCAGCGTTCGGCTTGATGGGGGATCAGCCCGGTTTGTACCGTCGAAAAAGACCCCTCCCCAACCCCTCCCCACAGGTGGGAGGGGCTAATCCGGCGGCACTACCCTCGCTTCTTCCGAAACGCTGAAGATTTGGAAAAGCGGGTGCCGCAAGTTAAGCCCCTCCCCCTTGTGGGGGTCCGAAGGATGGGTCGAGACCCGTGGCTCGACCCCGGCATCCTACCGGATGGGGTTTGGGGCGGGGTCTTTTAGTATCACGCGAGCGTGAGACTATTCAAAAATCCGAACGATTCATTCGTTTCCCTTTTGTACTCTTTCCCTCTTCACTTTCGCCCTGACTCCCTCCATATTCCCGCCATGGCCAGATCTCCGAAGAAATCCCCCGCCCCGAATGGCTTCGAGGAAGCTCCCCAATCGTCTTTTGAGGGAGCCCCGCTCTCAGGCTCGGTTGCCGATTGGGTGAAGCAGCTGGAGGCCGATGCCGAAGCCTCGGGCGTCGAGACCCAGCGCCAGATCGCCTCCAAGGCCGGCAAACATCGCAAGAAGGTGGAAATCGCCGCCAAATCGGCCGAAGGCCGCAAGCCCGAACGGGCGTCCGAGCCGTTGCGAGGCCCTCGCGGAGCGAAGGCGCAAAGCGCCGACAGCGTGAGCGCTTCAAAGAGTGCGCGCGGCACCTCCATGGGCGGCTCGACCGACCCGAAGACGCGCGCGGCCGCCGGCCTCAATCCCGTCTCCGGCATGGATACGACGCTGGAGGAGGCCTCGTCGTTGCAGGCCGGCACCGCCGTCACCGCCACGGTCGAGGCGCTGTCGGCGCTGATCGAGAGCGGCAATCCGCTGCACAAGAACGGCAAGATCTGGACGCCGCACCGCCCTGCCCGCCCCGACAAGTCAGAAGGCGGCATCGCCATCCGCATGCAGTCGGACTACGAGCCGGCCGGCGACCAGCCCACAGCCATCCGCGATCTCGTCGAGGGGCTGGAGAATGGCGACCGCAGCCAGGTGCTGCTCGGCGTCACCGGCTCCGGCAAGACCTTCACAATGGCCAAGGTGATCGAGGCGACGCAGCGCCCGGCCGTCATCCTGGCGCCGAATAAGACGCTGGCCGCCCAGCTCTATTCCGAATTCAAGAATTTCTTCCCCGACAATGCGGTGGAATATTTCGTTTCCTACTACGATTATTACCAGCCGGAAGCCTATGTGCCGCGCTCCGACACCTATATCGAGAAGGAATCCTCGATCAACGAGCAGATCGACCGCATGCGCCACTCGGCAACGCGCTCGCTGCTCGAACGCGACGATTGCATCATCGTCGCCTCGGTCTCCTGCATCTACGGTATCGGCTCGGTCGAGACCTATACGGCGATGACCTTCCAGATGTCGGTCGGCGACCGGCTCGACCAGCGCCAGCTGCTGGCCGACCTCGTCGCCCAGCAATACAAGCGCCGCGATATGGATTTCACCCGCGGCAGCTTCCGGGTTCGCGGCGACACGATCGAGCTCTTCCCCGCCCACTTGGAAGATGCCGCCTGGCGCATCTCGATGTTCGGCGACGAGATCGACGCCATCACCGAATTCGACCCGCTCACCGGCCAGAAGGTCGGCGACCTGAAATCGGTGAAGATCTACGCCAATTCGCACTATGTCACCCCGCGCCCGACGCTGAACGGCGCCATCAAGTCGATCAAGGAGGAACTGAGGCTTCGCCTCGCCGAGCTTGAGAAGGCCGGCCGCCTGCTCGAGGCCCAGCGCCTGGAGCAGCGCACCCGCTACGATATCGAAATGCTCGAAGCCACCGGCTCCTGCCAGGGCATCGAGAACTATTCGCGTTATCTCACCGGCCGCGACCCCGGCGATCCGCCCCCGACGCTGTTCGAATACATCCCCGACAACGCCCTCGTCTTCATCGACGAAAGCCATGTCACCGTGCCGCAGATCGGTGGCATGTACCGGGGCGACTTCAGGCGCAAGGCGACGCTGGCCGAATACGGCTTCCGCCTGCCCTCTTGCATGGACAACCGGCCGCTGCGCTTCGAGGAATGGGACGCCATGCGCCCCGACACCATCGCCGTTTCGGCCACCCCCGGCGCCTGGGAAATGGAGCAATCCGGCGGCGTCTTCGCCGAACAGGTGATCCGCCCAACCGGCCTGATCGACCCGCCGGTCGAGGTCCGCTCGGCCCGCAGCCAGGTTGACGATGTGCTCGGCGAGATCCGCGAGACATCGGCCAAGGGCTACCGCACCCTCTGCACCGTGCTGACCAAGCGCATGGCCGAGGACCTGACCGAATATCTGCATGAGCAGGGCATCCGCGTCCGCTACATGCACTCCGACATCGACACGCTTGAACGCATCGAGATCCTCCGCGATCTTCGCCTCGGCGCCTTCGACGTGCTCGTCGGCATCAACCTCTTGCGCGAAGGCCTCGACATCCCCGAATGCGGCTTCGTCGCCATTCTCGACGCCGACAAGGAAGGTTTCCTACGCTCCGAGACCTCGCTGATCCAGACGATCGGCCGTGCCGCCCGCAACGTCGACGGCAAGGTCATCCTCTATGCCGATCAGGTCACCGGCTCGATGAAGCGGGCGATGGAGGAAACCAGCCGCCGCCGCGAAAAGCAGATGATCTATAACCAGGAACACGGCATCACCCCGGAATCGGTCAAGGCCAGGATTTCCGACATCCTCGACAGCGTCTACGAACGCGACCACGTCCGCGCCGATATCTCGGGCGTCTCGGGCAAGGGCTTCGCCGATGGCGGCAACCTCGTCGGCAACAACCTGCAGACCCATCTCAACGCGCTCGAGAAGAGCATGCGCGACGCCGCCGCCGACCTCGACTTCGAAAAAGCCGCCCGCCTTCGCGACGAAATCAAACGCCTCAAGGCTGCCGAGCTGGCGGTTATGGACGATCCCATGGCTAGAGAAGAGTCAAAGGCGATGGAAGGCGTCAGACGGAACGCCAAAGCGACCCGCGAATCCCTTCTCCCCGCCGGGGAGAAGGTGCCCGGCAGGGCGGATGAGGGGGCCACCCCCTCCTACTTCTCCAGACCCAGCCTCGACGACATGGGCCCAGGCACCGACACCACTACTCCCCTCTTCCGCAAACCCGCTCTGGATGAGATGGGCCGCGACATCGCCGAGCCCACAAAGAAGACCCTCTTCCGCAAAAACGACCTCGACGAAATGACCGTCGGCCGAACGGAAAAGCCGGTCACCGGCGCGCTGCCGGAAAAGCCCGAAGCCGCCAAGAGCACGAAGCGGTTTTCACCGCTGCTGGAGGGCCAGCCGGAACGCAATGACGTGCGACCGGTCGTGCGCGGGAAGACGGGCGTGGGGAGCTATGAGGATCCGGGCGAGCAGAAGCGCAAGAGCCGGACGAAGGGGAAGACTGGGCGGCCGGGACGATAACGACAAACCGACCAACCAGGCGGCCTGGTTTAAGATAGTTTTGTGTGTCGCTGGGTCAGCCGCGCCTTTCGTAATCGGCGCGGTTGACGAATCTCGGATGCTAACACCATGGGTGCGTGTCTAGGCAATCGCTTTGGAGACACCATGGGCGATTTTATGGATCAGCCTTTCTGGCTTGCTGCGTGTCCACGGACGGAATTCCCCATGCCAGAAATTCGCATCGACCCTTTCCCGTCCGCCGCCGAACTGAACGCGCTCTTTTCCGCCGCCTGGGGCAGCCCGCACGACCGCGATTTCACCCCTATCCTCTCCCGCAGCCTCGCTCATATCGGCGCCTATCAGGACGACCGGCTCGTCGGCTTCGTCAACGTCGCCTGGGATGGCGGCATCCATGCCTTCATCCTCGATACATCGGTCCATCCCGACATGCGGCGGCAGGGGATTGCGACGCGGCTGGTCCGGGAAGCGACGAGGGTTGCGCGAGACCGCGGCGCCGAGTGGCTGCATGTCGATTTCGAGCCGCACCTGACCGGCTTCTACCACGCTTGCGGATTTACTTCGACTGAGGCGGGACTCATCAAGCTCGTGTGAGGCCTGAACAGGTCGAAGCCAACACCAACCTACGATAGTGGCGCGACCGTCGCGCGGCGCAGCATTACCGAAGAACTCGCTGAAAACACAATTTTCGCGAGAGCATCCCATCCGAAAACGAAAGATAATACTATTTACGAAACCAAAGCGTGACTTTGAGTTCTCGAATTAAAATTCGCTTCCCAGTATTTCATCCTTAGTTTTTCATTAATTAGCAATGAAAAGATACAATTTTGCATTGAAAACTTAATCAGGGATTGGCATAGATCCCCGAGGGGTTGTCGTCCGCCGAGCAATAAAACAGTTCTTTCGCGGATGTCTCATATTGCCGAGTACAACGCATCTTTGGGGAAAGATATATAATATGGCCTTGAATATTCTGGACACGAACGGCGCCACAGTTACCAAGACCGGCGCTGAGTTCGAAGCTTACGATGTCATCCGCGACTCTGAAGCCACTCCCCTCGCCGCTGTCACCCTCGCCGTCTCAGGTTCCGGCGTGGCAAACCTGGCCGATGAGCTGGGATCGGTTTCCGCCGAGGTGACAGGATCGAGCAGCGCCAATGTCATCACGACAGGCGCAGGCAACGATACCATATTGGGCGGTGGGGGCTCAGACACGCTGAATGGTGGTGACGGCAATGACCGACTCTTCGGTGGGACCGGCAATGACGTGATCAAGGGGGGCTCGGGCGATGACACGATTGGCGATGGTGATTATTTCGCCGACGTCGCTGAAGTCTTCGATATTGATGCGGGCATTGGCAACGACACCGTGATTTTGGAAAAGGGCCCCTTCGTCCAGATATCCGGAACAGTCGACGGCGGCGCCGGCACCGACACGCTGCAGGCCGAGGATATGACGGGCCTGATGATCAAGAACTTCGAGATTCTCGGAACAGGGTCAAACGGTGTTACCGGATCGTCCGCGCAGTTCGAAAGCTTCGACAAGATCACTACTACCTCCCAACTTGGCCTCTACTTGCATTTGGCGGACAGTGGCCATGTCGACCTCTCCGAAGAGCTGATGGCCGATCGGGTCTTCATCTCTGGCGCCCTTAACACTTCCGGTATCAACGTCACGACTGGAAGCACGCGAGACTACTTCACCGGGACCGCCGGCAACGACGTCATCGACACCGGCGCCGGCGTCGACATCATCTATGGCAATGATGGAAATGACATCATAAGGAGCGGCACGGGCAACGACACGATCACCGATGGTAAGCTCTTCGGATCCTCCCCTGAAACCTTCGACATAGATGCGGGCGACGGCGCAGATACCATAACCGTGCAGACCAACGCTCATCTACTTTCCGGAACAATCGATGGCGGTTCTGGAATTGATATTCTGCGAGCCCCCTGGCTGCAGGGCCTGACGATCAAGAACATCGAAATCCTTGAAACGGCGGGATCGATGGTTGCCGGTTCGTCCGCGCAGTTCGAAAGCTTCGACAAGATCGTCTTCTCGAACAGCCCCAGCGACCAGAACTCTGGCCTCGGTCTGATGTTGACGGACAGCGCCCATGTCGATCTTTCCGACGAACTGGCAAGCCGTGGGTCCTACATCACCGGCAGCGCCTCCGGTATCGACGTGACGACGGGCGGCGGCAACGACCACTTGGAGGGAACCGCCGGCAACGATACTTTCGATGGTAGCGCAGGCAACGACGTGATCAACGGCTATGCCGGCAATGACACGTTGACCGGCGGCGCAGGCAACGACCAGATCTTCGGCGGCGCTGGAAATGACATTATCCGGGGCGGAACCGGCGACGACAAGATCACTGACGGCGATAATATTTCCGCCGCCCCCGAGACCTTCAATATTGATGCGGGCGATGGCAACGATGCCATCAACCTGCAGACACATTCTTCCGCGATTTCCGGAATGATCGACGGCGCCGCCGGCATTGACACGCTACAAGTCATCCAGCCGACCTTGGGTCCCGGCATGGAATATATCGGGCTTGCCGGCCTGACGATCAAGAATGTCGAAATTCTTGCAACAGCAGGAGCCGAGGTTCTCGCTTCGGCCGCCCAGTTCGAAAGCTTCGACAAGATCGTCAAATACGACAAGCCGGGCTACGAGAATGATGTCCTCGCACTGACTTTGACGGACAGCGCCCATGCCGATCTCTCCGACGAGCTGGCCAACCGCCACGTCGACATTTTCGGCACCGCCTTCGGCATCGACGTCAAGACGGGCGGCGGCGACGACTATTTCTTCGGAACCGGCGGCAATGACAGATTCGAAGGCGGCGCCGGCAATGACGTGCTTTTGGGCGGTGCGGGCATTGATACGGCGATCTTCTCAGGCAATTTCGCCAACTACTCCTTCGCGTTGAACAATGGCAGCCATATCCTGACGAGCGTCCTGGAGGGCAAGGATACGCTGACCGATATTGAATTCGCCCGTTTTGCCGACGGCGTCTACGATTTTGCCAAGGGAAAGTTCACGTCCGACGGCAGCAACAGCGCGCCCACCGATATCCAGCTTTCGAAAACCTCCCTATTGGAAAGTACCCCGATCTGGACCACGGTCGGCCTGCTCAGCGCCAAGGACGCCGACGGCGACACGCTGACCTATACGCTGATCAACGGGGCGGACGACCACTTCCGGCTCAACGGCAATCGCATCGTCACCTCGAAGGCGCTGGACTACGAGACGGACAAGTCGCACACGATCAAGGTCGCTGTTTCCGACGGCAAGGTCACGGTCGAAAAGGACATCACGATCAACGTCCTCGACGTCAACGAGACGCCGGTCAACAAGGCGCCTGTTAATCTCGCCTTCTCGCGCAGCTCGGTCTCCGAGAATATCGCGATCGGCACCTCGGTCGGCCTTCTCTCCGCCGTCGATCCGGAAGGTGACACGGTGAAATGGCGGCTGACGGACGATGCCGACGGCATCTTCAAGCTCGTCGGCAACAAGATCCAGACGAAGGCGGCGATCGATTTCGAAAGCACCCATAGCCTGACCTTCACCGCCGAAGCTTATGACGCGGCCGGAAACGTCACCAGCCACGATTTCACGCTGGCTGTGAAGGACGTCTTCGAGCCGTTGGTTTCGAGCTTGCCGCATGAGGCGTTGATTTAGCCGCGACCGGATTGCATGCGATGCAGAGTTGCATCGTGATGGACTTAAACACAGAGGTGGGGCTTGCGGTTATGCAAGCCCCCTATACAAAGTTGATTGGCGTTCTGATCGTCTATGGATACGTTGCCGAGGGTAGATCGGTCCACCTTTCCTCACTCATTCCTCTGCCTGTCACAAGAATCCAGCCACGGCGCGCCCGCGCCGTGAATGACTCTGTGGCAAGATAGAAACTCTCCTGCGCCCAGAGACCTGGGCGCACTGGTTATGACGAGCACAGGAATTGGCGAGGTGGGTAGGCTGGCGTACGCGCCCAAACCCCAACAAGCGCGGGGCCATTCATCAACAGCGATGGCCGCGCCAAACCCTGGTAACCACCGCCAAAAATGCCGCTCCACCTCCGCGCCCGATTCCGCTATGATTCACCGCTCATCCGAGGAGAGTTCGCATGCGCCTGCCCACATTCATCCTCGCCCTCGCCCTGTCGGCGCTCGCAGCCTTGCCCGCATCAGCGGCGACCTACAAGACGCCGAAGGCGCTGCTCAAGGCGCTCTACAGCTACGACACCGACAACAGCGACGCCGAGGCGCCCTCGCCCTATTCGACTTTCTTCTCCGACCACCTGAACAAGCTCCTTCAGACCGATCTCGACAACACACCGGAGGGTGATGTCGGCGCGATCGACTTCGATCCCGTGATCGCGGGTCAGGATGGCGCGGCCAGCGACGTCAGGATAGGCCAACCGATCCTGCTGGATGACAAGGCCGAGGTGGAGGTGGAGTTCGAGAACGGCGACGAGGTGACGCTCTTCTATACCCTGGTCCGGGAACACGGCGGCTGGAAGGTCGATGACATCGCCAACCAGAAAGGTGATAATCCCTGGAGCCTGAGCGGGTTGCTGGGGGATGCGCAGTAGGTGGGCGGCCGTTGGGGCCTAGCCTACGACGAGGATGGAGTGGACAATTGCACTGGCTGTAGAATAAAAGCCGCAGGCGCCAAAGAGAGCCCTCATGGTGAGGAGGCCCAGGGGCCGTCTCGAACCACGAGGGCGGGCGTGGAAGCTCCTCCCACCCGCATTCCACAAAGCCCCTATGCAGAATCGAAGGCAACGGCGCCGGTGGCCGCCCCCGTCCTTCGAGGCTTCGCCCTGTGGGCAACGTACAAGGATGAGGGCGGAGCAAAGACGGCGCGAGGATCACTAGAGAGCAGACTCTGCGATCCGCCTTACCATGAAGACTGATCAGCGTGCCCGCCGCCCCGTCCGCCCACGAAATCCCTGCCCGGCTATCGAATCCGTCCGTCATCCCGTTTCGGCACGGAATCCCGCTATGGCACAGGCGTGCAAGAATCCGCTAACCCATCGTCAAGTATCTGAATCTTCGGCATTTCCCGACATCGATGCGGGCATGCCACAATAATCCCGCTTGCTTTTTGCCCGAAATGCTGGCACGAATTGACTTACTCGGGCATTTGCATGCCGGTGACTGGACTGATGTGGTAATCCCTTCCGTTTGGAAGGCGGCGCGGGACTACCCGCCTACGTAGACGTTCTTTCCCCGTACGTGACTTCTCCGACTGACCCTTCGCCCCAATCGATCGGGGCGAAAGCTAAAGCCGTCCGCTTCCTCTCGGGGGCGCGGATACTACACAGACTAAGGGAAAAGGACGATCCCAATGGCCACCAAGGGCACCGTAAAATTCTTCAACCAGGACAAGGGTTTTGGTTTCATCACGCCGGACGGCGGCGCAAAGGACGTTTTCGTCCATATCTCTGCGCTGCAGGCTTCTGGCATCCAGTCGCTGCGCGAAGGCCAGCAGGTTACTTTCGACACCGAGCCGGATCGCATGGGCAAGGGCCCGAAGGCCGTCAACATCTCGGCTTCGTAAGTCAGACTTCCGCTCACGCGGCATGAACGGCGCTCCGCAAGGGGCGCCGTTTCTGTTTGCGGCGCTGCCATCATTTGTCGATCGCACCGGCAAGTGTTATATGCGCGCTTTATGGATGCCCGCCCCACACGGCGGTGACCGCGCCGCGCTGCGGCACCTGGGAATAAGGAACAATGGAACGTTGATGACGCAGAAGAGGCCGATTATTGCGGTCGCCCCGATGATCGACTGGACGGATCGGCATTGCCGCTATTTCCACCGACAGATCAGCCGCGAGGCGCTGCTCTACACCGAGATGGTGGTGGCGGATGCGATCATCCACGGCCCGCGCGACCGGCTGCTCGGTCATGACGCTGCCGAGCATCCGCTGGCACTACAGCTCGGCGGATCGGACCCAGCAAAGCTTGCCGAGGCAGTGAAGATTGCCGAACCCTACTTCTATGACGAGATCAACCTCAATGTCGGCTGCCCCTCCGACCGCGTGCAGTCTGGCACCTTCGGCGCCTGCCTGATGCTGACGCCGGAAACGGTGGCCGCATGCGTCGCGGCGATGAAGGCGGTGGCGACCGTGCCCGTGACGGTGAAATGCCGGATCGGCGTCGACGAGCAGGAGCCGGAACAGGCGCTGCCCGAGCTGATCACCCGCGTTCTCGATGCCGGCGCCGATGCGATCTGGATCCATGCGCGCAAGGCTTGGCTGAAGGGCCTGAGCCCCAAGGAAAACCGCGAGATCCCGCCGCTCGACTACGAGATCGTCTATCGGATGAAGCAGCGCTGGCCCGATGTCTTCATCGGTATCAACGGCGGCATCCGCACGCTCGACGAGGCGGCAAGCCACCTCGCCCATGTCGATGGCGTCATGCTCGGCCGGGCCGCCTATCAGAATGCGGCGATCCTAGCCGACATCGACCAGCGCTTCTTTGGTGCGCCTGCGGCCGAACCGGATTGGGAAGGGCTCTGTAACCGGATGATGGCCTATGCCGAACGCCACATCGCCAGCGGCGGCCGGCTGCAGCACGTGGCCCGTCACATGGTCGGCCTCTTCACCGGCCTGCCCGGCGCAAGGCGCTATCGCCAGATCCTCTCGACCGATGCCGCGAAAACCGGCGCCGGGCCGGAGGTGCTGGCGGCAGCCTTTGCGGCGGTGGATTTTTCGGGAACGGAGCAGGAGGCGGTCAGCGCCTGACGTAGGTGACGTCTCGTCATGGCGCCGAAGTGCGGCGTCAGGACCGCGCCATCGGCAACAAGACCTTCTTCTCGATCCGGCCCGCCACCGAGAACACCTGGATCTCCGTATCCCTGCCGATCCTGCTGCCATCCATCAATCGGACGATATCGTCGACGCCGCCGACAGGACTGCCGTCGATGGCGAGGATATAATCGCCCTCCTGCAGCCCTCCCTTCGCCGCCGGCCCCTCCGGCTCGACGCGGCGGATGCGAACGGAGGTCGTTTGTACCGTGCCCGCCGCAAGGGCCACCCGGCGCGGCAGCACGATCGTATCGCCTGCTATGCCGATGAAGGCGCGCCTGACCTGGCCATAGCGGAGAATCTCCGAAACCACGAAATTGGCCGTATTCGACGCCACGGCAAAGGCGATGCTCTGCGCGCCCTGGATGACGGCAGTGTTGACGCCGATGACCTCCCCGCCCGAAGACACCAGCGGCCCGCCCGAGTTGCCGGGATTGAGCGCCGCATCGGTCTGGATCACATCCTCCATCAGCCGGCCGCTGGCCGCCCGCATCGACCGGCCGAGCGCCGAGACGATGCCGGCGGTAACAGTCCACTCGAAGCCGAGCGGATTTCCGATCGCGATCGCGATATGGCCCCTGCGCAGGCGCTGGGAATCTCCGAGCTTCGCCCAGGCGCCGGTGCTTGTATTGGCGCGAATGAGGGCGATGTCGGTATCCACATCCCGGCCGAGCACGCGGCCCTCGGTAACGAAGCCGTCAGGCGTGGTGATGCGAACGACCTTGGCGTCATCAACGACATGGTTGTTGGTGATGATCAGGCCGTCAGGCGAGACGGCGAAACCCGAACCGTGCCCCTGCCGGCCGGCCGCCCTCTCGATCCGGCTGACCGCCGGCCCGACGATGTCGATTGCTGCTGCGATCGATTGCGAATAGGCATCGATCAGCGCCCCGTCGTTCTGAGGCGCGATGTTTTTATCCATGTAACCCATGATTTGATCCTCAGGCGGCAATAACGGCCGTCCCGCCGACGGCAAAGCCGTCGCGGTTGCGACGGTCCGCCATGACGCTGTTGTATGAGGATTAGATGGTTGGGCGATGAACCGCGTTCAAGTGAGCGCCGGCAGCTGCATGCACGGCAGAACGGGAGCCCACCTACCCCGGACAGATATATTGAACTACCCGGACGGATATATTGAACGAATATTAAAAAAATGGCTCATTACAGACGTTGCCCTTAAACCAGAGCAGCCATGCGAAATGGGCGCGTTTCCACCCATCCTCGCGGAAACATACAAACTTCTGTCATATCAATAGAATAGAAAGAGGCATTCTACAAGCACATCAACATATTCGGGTTGATCAGGCGCGACCTTCTTTGCCCCTAGCCTCCGGCCCAACGGCGCTCGTGGCCTTGTCAATTCTGCCGGCAACGGCGCAAACTTCTCACCACATCAATCCAACCAACCCCAACCAATGGAGCCAAAAGATGAGCACGGTTACCACCAAGGACGGCGTCGAGATCTTCTACAAGGATTGGGGGCCGAAGACTGCCCAGCCGATCATGTTCCATCACGGCTGGCCGTTATGCTCCGACGACTGGGATGCCCAGATGCTGTTCTTCCTTGAGAAGGGCTACAGGGTCGTCGCCCATGACCGGCGCGGCCATGGCCGCTCGACCCAGGTGGGTGACGGTCATGATATGGACCATTACGCCGCCGATGCCGCAGCCGTCGTCGAGCATCTCGATCTCAGGAACACCGTCCATGTCGGCCACTCCACCGGCGGCGGCGAAGCGACCCACTATGTCGCCCGCCACGGCCAGCCGCAGGGCCGTGTCGCCAAACTCGTCATCATCGGCGCCGTACCGCCGATCATGGTGAAGACGGAAGCCAATCCCGGTGGCCTGCCGATCGAAGTCTTCGATGGCCTGCGCAAGCAGCTCGCCGACAATCGCGCACAATTCTATCACGACCTGCCGAGCGGTCCGTTCTACAGCTTCAACCGGCCGGGCGCGAAGGTCCTGGAACCGGTCATCAACAATTGGTGGCGCCAAGGCATGATCGGCGGCGCCAAGGCGCATTACGACGGCATCAAGGCCTTTTCGGAAACCGACTTCACCGAAGACCTCAAGAGCATCACAGTGCCGACCTTCGTCATGCACGGCGACGACGACCAGATCGTGCCGATCGCCGACTCCGCCATGCTCTCGTCCAAACTCCTGCAAAATGCCACGCTGAAGGTCTACGAGAAATTCCCGCACGGCATGTGCACCACCCATGCCGACATCATAAATCCCGACATCCTCGCCTTCATCAAAGGCTGATCCGTGATGTTGCCGGGCGCCGACGAGGCGCCCGGTTGCCATGAACGGCTTGCCATCGGCATGACCAAATTAAATCTCCACGCGGCTAAATTGGATGAATTCGATGCTCCGTATCAACCTGCTTGCGGCAATCGCCACCGCCATGATCTCCGCCAACTCCGCCTCCGCCGCCCCCTGCAGCAACGCAGCCGGCCACGCCGTCAAATGCCCGGCCAAATCGGTGCAGCAGAGGTCGATCGACCAAACCAGCAAGCTGCGGCAGGCAAAGGTGCGCACGCACGTGACGGATACGACCGGCAGAGTGAATTATAAATGGTGACTGGCTGTTTGCCGTCCCCACCCGGGCCGCCGGGCCATGTCGTTCGATTGACAGCCAGTACGCATTTTCCCATGAAACCGTTTTCGCCGATTTGCGTTTAGCGGCCATGAAAAGAGAACGTGAACCCTCATCAAAGGCTTATCGGCAGGATCGTTTCGAAAACACCGAACGAGCTGCCAAGGAAACCATCGAGGCGGAGCAGCGGGCCCGCCGGGAAAAAACCAAGCGGCTGAAAGAGCTGCGCCTGTCGCAGCAAGGCGCCAAGAACCCCGCAATCAAGTAGCACGCGCACGCTATCCATCAGGCCGACACACGGATCGGTTTCACATCCATCCCTGAAGCCCTCGCCCGCGTCTTCCCGTGCCTGCCCCGAATGTTTTTGAATTTCGGACCTTCGCCCATCTTGCAGAGCAAAGATCGCGAAATTATCTTTTTTCCCACGATAGCGATTCACGGCATCCAAAAAAGGGCAGATTGCGATGTCAGACAAGCTGTTTAGCACACGTGACGAACCGCTTGCCTCCGAGGACCTCGATGTGTGCAGGCGTGTTCACGAAGCTCTCTGTAGCGGGCTAAAGATCGGCAGATCAAGCAAGGAGGCCGACCGTCTGGGCGCCCTCATCATCGAGCTTTACCGCCAGGGTGTGCACGACGAAAGCCAGCTCCGATTGCTGGCCGGCGGAAGGTGAGCCTGATAGAGCGCGAGCCGGATTCGGATCAATGCTTGAAAATATCCGGCGTATTATTCTGAGGCTTCACGCCAGCGCCCGATCGACCACATCTTGTCAGCGCGGATGGGAACGGCTTCATGCGATCGCTCGGATCGCGCTCTTGAAGCGCTTTAGGACCGGGCGGTTCCTACCGTCCGGCGGCGGTGCGTAGCCCTCTTATGTTAGCGAAGGCGTACATATGCCGCCTCTTTCCATCCCAAAATGAAACCTATTCCCTTCCCCGGCGTTATCCCATCGACAGATCCGTTTACCCAAGGTGAGTGAAATGAACAGAATCGCCATCATTGCCCTGTCGATAGCGACGGCCTTCTCCGGAATGCCGGCCTCGGCAGGCCCGGCGTTCGTGCCAAGCCCGGTGCAATCGGTGCAGCCGGCGCCTCAAAGCAGCGATGCCCGCATCATGACCGTTGGCTGCAATAACTTCACCAACTGCCCGGGTCAGTTCGGCGATAATCGCATTTGGTATCGCAACCGCCACCACTATCGCGACCGGGACTACTACCGCGACCGGGACTACTACCGCGACGACCGCTATGGCTGGGATCGGCGCTACGATCGCCGGTATCGCCATCATGACAACACTGGCGCCATAATAGGCGGCTTGGCGGCCGGCGCGCTCATCGGCGGTATCATCGCTTCGCAGCCGCGCGCACGTGCCTATGGTTCGCATGCGGACTATTGCTACAGCCGCTATCGGTCCTACCGCGCCTATGACAATACCTACCAGCCGAATTACGGCCCGCGCCGCCAGTGCCAGTAATCCGGCCCATCCATCAGAGCAAGCCTCGCATGAAGATGCGGGGCTTTTTGATGCCGATGTGTCCCAAAACAACCCCGCCTGCTTTTCAACGGCCCTCAGCCGTGCTTGTCTTCCGCTCCAGCCGCGCGGGTCGAACCTGTCGAATCGCCCCGTCGCCTGACAGAGCGCGGGTGATCGATGATATCTGCAGAGACAGCAAAGCGCGGCACCCGCATCGTCCTGCTTCCCCCTGATCTGGAAAACCTGTCGGGCCTCGAAGCGGCGCTCGCCGCCGGCTGGTCTCCCGATCCGCGCCGCGCGGGCGACGAAGCCTATGTTCACGGTGGGCTTCAGCGGCTGCGCCAGGACAGATCGCGGTTTCTCGACGATTTCATTCCTGATGGCAAGTGGCGCGCCGGATCCGGATCGCCGCCTCTCTCCACCCGTCTGTTCTGGATCTGGGATGGCGAATTGTTCATGCGCGGCCCGCATCCCTCCGACAGACCTGATCAGATCAAGCTGTATTTCTGGCTGCGGCCTGGCGTCGTCGTCTGACGTGGCTGCGCGAAGGGTTGCAGACGGACGGAGCACAAGCCTTGCCCGCCTTTACTCCGTCCGTCCCGTCAGCCTGGGGCGGGCTGAATGCTGATCGCGGCGGCTTGGGCGCCGGCGCCGGATTCTCTCAATTGGTTGCCGCTGGTTTCGGCTTCTTCTCGGTCCATTGCGGCGGCGCGCCGTATTTGGCGGCCACAGCGCCCATCAGTCCGGGCGGGCGGCCGAAAGCGTCGCAGGCGGCGTATTTCGGTTTGCCGCCGAGCCAGGATTTCATCCGCTGCCCGGAGGGCAGCGAGATATCCAATCCCTTCGGCTCCTTGCCTTTGATCAGCATGCGCGAAAACTCGCTGCTGAATTTCGAAGCCAGGCTATAGGCGTCGCCGACTTCGGACACGCGGGGGTTATTCTGCAGCGAGTTCGCCCCGCGCGACCAGACGATCGCCGCCCGCTGCACGCCACCGCTATCGACGGCTTCCGCCTCGACTGCCAGCCCGCCAAGGCCGGCCGGCAGCCGCGGCACGCCGACCGGCAGTACGAAACCGGTGCCGACGGTCACGACGGTCGAAACACCCGCCATCGCCTTGTTGGTCGGCACGATGTCGGTGACGACGGAGCGAATTGTCAGATCCGCCGGTTGGCCGGCAGAGACCAGCTGATATTTGTCGCTGAGCGAAATGCAGAGCGCCCGGTCCAGAGCGTTCGCCACCATCACCCGGTCCGCGTCCGATTTGACGCGGGTCGCAGCGTTGAAAGCGAAGGTCGTCGGCACGATGCTCACCGTCTTTGCCGGGCTAAGGCGCGCCCCATCGACATAGACACGCGATTTCGACAGCTTGCCCTTCGGCGCGCCGAGATTGCTGTAGGAAGAAAGCGTGCCGGCCTCCTTCAGCGGCACCGAACTGCACCCGGCCGCGGCCATAGCGAGCGCCACCGGCAGAGCGAGCGACAAACCTCTCGACGCCCGTGGGAAGGAAAATAGGAATGGATTGCTGCGCACGCTGTCTGGCCTCCGTCGCCGATAGCGCATAACCCGGAAAATCGAAATCGAATTTCGGAAGGGATTATGCGCAGGTTTAAAGAGCTGGAGCGTCCTTGGCGCCCTAGCATCGGGCGAAAGTGGCGGTGGAGAATTGCCGCAACATTACAGTTCGTTGCCGACCGGCGAATGCGACCCAAGTCGGCCGGGCCTATACGAGTTCGATCGTTACCCTTGTTCCGGCTGCACTGCTTTCGATGCTGACCTCGCCGCCATGATTTGCGGCGACCTGCTTGACCAGGCTGAGGCCGAGACCGGCGCCCTTGCTCTTCGGGGTGACGCGATAGAAGGGCTCGAACACCAGCTCCCGATGCTCGGCCGGAATGCCCGGTCCCTCGTCGGCGACGCTGACCTTGCTGCCGGCGGAGCCCAGACGCGATACCGAGACCGTGATCATGCCCCTATTGCCGCCGTGATCGATGGCGTTGCGCACCAAATTGCTGACCGCCCGCGGCAGGGCGGAAGGGCTGCCGCGGCGTTCAATGCTCTCCGTCTCGCTTTGAAAACATATCTGGTAGCCGCCGGCAATGGCCAGCGGCGCAAGATCGGCGACCACCGTCCGGCCGATCTCGACGAGATCGACCGTTTCGTCGAGATCGGCCGCCTGGTGGTTCCGCTCGAAATCGAGCAATTGTTCCGCTGCCTCGGCCAGCCGCGCCACGTCGTCAAGCAGCCGCTGCCGCTCGCGCCCATCGGGCATGCCGTCGATGCGCGTCTGCATGATAGCGATCGGCGTCCGCAGCTCATGCGCCGCATCGATCAGGAAACGCTGGCGTTTCTTAAACTCGATCTCAAGCCGCTCAAGCGTTCCGTTAAAAGCAATCACCAATGGTGCGATTTCCGTGGGGATACCATCCACCGGCAATCGGGCTCCTTGCCGGCGGGGTTCGATTTCCGATGCCTTGCTCGCTATATCCTTCACGCCGGCCAAAGCGCGCGCTACGACGCGGGGGATCGTTAGAAAAACCCCGGGCAAAGCGATGGCCAAAAGTGGTGTGTAAATGAGGTAGGTTTTGCCGAGTATTGCCAGAAATGCGGAGCTTCTGCTGGCGTTTCCGCCGTACATCACTCTGTATTCGCCTTCTGCCGTGTCGACACGGTCGATGGAGGCGACCTCGGTCGTACCGGACGCCCCTCGTATGTCGGCGTCTTTGATGAGGTAGACGTACCGGGCTAGGTCCGCATAGGGCGCCGGTATTACGCCGTAGGAGGCCGTTTCTCCACTGGGTGTGGCGACGAAAAACCAGAGCCTGTTGTTCTCAGCCTTGAACGACCTGAGACGCGGGCTATCCGCGATAGCGATCCTACCCTGCGAGTCACGCGTAAGAGCTTCCTCGAGGGCTGCAGTCAGCTGAACCTGCATTCCTTCATTGGGCGAGAGGATGCTGGTGGCGTAAATGCAAAGACCGATGATCACCGTCGCAACAACAGCCACGAAAACGATACTGAGCTGCCAGCTGAGCGTCCACCAGAGTGAAAGGTTCGACCTGGTCGCTTGGCGCATCACTCCTCCTTCATGAGATAGCCGACACCGCGGATATTGTGGATCGCGACGCCGGCGCCGGCATCGATCAGCCGCTTGCGCAGCCGCGAAATATGCGCGTCGAGCGCATTCGACTGGATTTCCTCTTCGTAGTTATAAACCGCCGCCTCCAGTGTCGAGCGCAGCACGGTCTTGTCTTTGCGCCTTGCGAGTGCCGCCAGCACCAGAAGTTCGCGCCGGGGGAGATCGAGCGGCACGGCATCGACGGTGACGCTGAGATGCAGCGGGTCGATCACCATCCGCCCGGCGGTGATCTTGAGTTCGGCCAATTCAGGCGATCGCCGCAGCACGGCCCTGAGCCGCGCCATCAGCTCCTCGACCAGGAACGGCTTTCCGAGATAGTCGTCGGCCCCGAGGTCGAGGCCCTCGATCCGCTCCTTCGGTTCGTTCAGCGCCGTCAGCACGATGATCGGCGTATCCTTCCCCGTCCGCCTGAGCTCGGGAATGAAGCTCAGCCCCTCCCCATCGGGCAGGCGCCGGTCGAGCAGGATCGCATCGTAGAGGTTCTGCCGCGTCAGCTCGACGGCGTCGGCCAGATGCACCGTGTGGTCGGTGACGATCCCATGTTTGCCGAGTGCGGACGACAGCGCCTCGGCCAACTCCCTCTCATCCTCTATCAACAGTATCCGCATCGCCTGTCCATTGTCTCGTTCTCCCCTCTGTCCGCCACAAGGGTTGCGGCAGCATTGCGGAGCTCGCAAGGCAGCCGGTCATGCTGCCGCAATCGTCGAGGTCCAGCACAAGGAATATTCTCGGTAGCTGGAGATCAAGATGATCCGACCTATCCTCCGTTTCCTGACGAGACACGTCCTCTCCGCTTTTATCCTCGCCGTACTGCTCGCAGCCCCGCTCGTCATTCTGCACACGCTTCACGAAAAGACGGCGTTCGAGAACGGCCTGCTGATGGAGGTTCGATGATGCAGCGGCGGACCTCAGGCGATCTTGCTGTCTGCCATGCAATAGGCCGAGAATGCCTGAAGATAGGCCTGCACTCTGGAACGGTTCTCCGCTGCCCCGACGGCCTTGAACACCTCGGCCGGCTCCAGCTTCATGAGAGGAAGCCTGAGGAAAATATTGCACGCAAACCGGTCGGTGACTGTCGCAAGGATAGTGCGAAGGCCTGCCAGCATGTCATCACCGCGATGCGATGCGTGCAGCAGGGCGATCGGTTTATGGACGATCTCATCTCCGGATACGAGCCAGTCGATCGCATTCTTGAGGCCGCCGGGGATGGATCGGACATATTCCGGGCTGGCAATGATCACCCCGTCGCTCTGAGCGATCAAATCGATGAAATCCCGCACCGCCTCCGGTAGATTCTCCCCCTCGAGATCAGGCGAGAATACCGGCAACCGCCCCACGCCGTCGAAGATCGAAATCTCGATATCGCTTGGCGCAACGGCGCGGACAGCCTGCAGCATGGCGGTATTGGTGGAATTGCGCCGGGCGCTGCCGGATATTGCGAGGATCTTCATGATCCTAACAGGAATCGATTGATCATGGCTGTCAACGCAAAAGGCTAGGTTCGATTGAGTAACGCCAAAAAAGCGACTTTTGCTTGAACTGGCCGAACCCCGCGTTAGCCTGGTTGCTGCTGCCGAATCGGCTGGAATCACCCTCGAGGAAATACATATGACGGCTTTGATCGAGGCGCGGGGCGTCAGCAAACGCTTTCGGCAGCACAAGAGATTTCCGGGCCTGCTGGGCGCGCTGAAGACACTGGTGACCAACGAATATACGGAAGTTCTGGCCGTTTCCGACATTGGTTTCGACATCGCGGCGGGCGAAGCCGTGGGCTATCTCGGCCCCAATGGCGCCGGCAAATCGACGATGATCAAGATGATGACCGGCATCCTGGTGCCGAGCGCCGGCATGCTCTCGGTGCTCGGCCGAACGCCGCATCTGAAGCGGATGGACAATGCCCGCGAGATCGGTGTCGTTTTCGGCCAGCGCAGCCAGCTATGGTGGGACCTGCCGCTGATCGACAGTTTTACCCTGCACCAGCGCATCTACGACATATCAGTCGCGCGTCATGCGGATAATCTCCGGCGCTTCAGCGAGTTGCTCGACTTGACGCCCTTTCTCGACCGCGCGGTGCGCCAGCTCAGCCTCGGCCAGCGCATGCGCGCCGAGATCGTGATGTCACTGCTGCACGATCCCAAGATCCTCTTTCTCGACGAGCCGACCATCGGACTTGATGTGGTCGCCAAGGATGCGGTGCGGCGCTTTCTCGCCGAGATCAACCGCGAGCGCGGCGTCACCATCATCCTCACCACTCATGACCTGCAGGACATCGAGACCATCTGCCCGCGGCTGATCATGGTCGACCATAGCAGGCTCATCTTCGACGGCGAATTGAAGAGCCTGCGCGCGGCATTGGGCTCGGCCCGGCGGCTGACACTCGAATTTGCCAGTGACCCTGGACCGCTGCCATTGCGCACCGCGGCTCTCGTCAGCGACGAGGGCCTGCGCAAGAACTATCTCATCGAGCGTGAAGACATCTCGCTGGTAGCAATTCTGTCGGAGGTCGGCAGCGGGCGCGACCTTAAGGACGTGGCGCTGCACGAGCCCGACATCGAAGAGGTCATCCGCACCTTCTACCAGCGCCGCAACGCCGACCAGCATAGCAATGCCAAGGCCCGGGCATCATGAGCGCCTATTTCGCCTTCGCGCGCAGTTCCTTTCATTCGCAGCTCGCCTACCGCAACGAAGTATGGGCCAATATCTTCGGCAAACTCGTACAGGTCTTCGCGCGTGTCGCCATCTGGCAGGCGGCCTATGCCGGCATCGGCGGCATCGTGGTCGAAGGCGTTTCCCTGCAGCAGATGGTGACCTATGCCCTGCTCGGCGGCGCGGTGATGGGCGCGACCCGCCCCGAAAGGATCATCGGCGAGATCGGCCGGTCACTCAAGACAGGCGATATCGCGATCTGGCTGCTCAAGCCCTTGTCCTATCCGCTCTATCTCTTCGCCAACGAATGCGGCAGCTTCGGTTATCGCCTGATGACCCAGGTCATTCCGACCGTCGCCTTCACCGCGTTGTTTTACGGCATGCTGCCGCCGGCGAGCCTGTTCGATGGCCTGATGTTCGGCGCCTTCTGGGCGCTGTCCTTTACGTTGCTGTTCCTGATGTCGGCGCTCTTCGGCCTCGTCGCCTTCTGGCTGATGACGAGCTTCTCGCTGGACTGGATCCTGGGCGCCCTGCTGCAATTGTTCTCGGGCCTGCTGGTGCCCTTCTGGTTCTTTCCCGAACCTCTGGCCATGATTGCCCGCCACCTGCCCTTCGCCTGGGTGGTCTATTACCCCAATGCCGTCTATCTCGGCAGGCTTTCCACGGCCGAAGTCTGGCTCCATCTCGGCCTGGGCCTTGCCTGGGCCGCGTTGTTCCTGGCCGGAGTCCTCTGGCTGTGGCGCCGCGCCTCCACCCGCATCACCGTGCAGGGAGGTTGATCATGCTCATGCACCACCTGCGCGTCCTTCCACTGCTGGTCCGGATGCATGTCCGCTCCAAAATGGAATATCGCGGCGCTTTCTGGCTCGACCGTCTTGCGCAGATCCTTTCCTATGGCAGCGTCTTCGCCACCATCGGAATCCTGCTTGCCCGCTTCGACACCCTCGGCGGCTGGACCTGGCCGGAGCTTGCGCTGCTGTTCAGCTTTCAGCTGCTCGCTTATTCGCTGGGTGCCGCGATGAGCTTCGTGCAATTGCGCGAGCTCGAAGAACTGGTGCGGCTCGGCACTTACGACACGCTGTTGGTCAAGCCTTTCAGCCCTTGGGCCTATCTGGTCTTTTCCGGCCTTAATATCGGCTATGCCGGCCACGTCATCCTCGCAGTGGCGCTGATGGCTTGGGCCGTTCTGTCCGTCGACTTCGCCTGGTCGGTCTGGTCCGCATCATTCTTCATTGCTGCGCTTATCAGCGCGACGCTGCTGACGGGTGCACTCATCACCATGATCGGCGCCACGGCATTGATCTGGGTGCGGTCCAACCATCTGTTCTCGATCTTCTTCGGCTTTTGGGAATTGACGCGCTACCCGCTCAATATTTTTCCCGGCGGCATCCAGACCATCCTCATCACCGCGGTCCCGTTGGCCCTCACCAGTTCGGTCCCCGTCGGCGCCCTGCTCGGCAAGCCCATCCCGATCCTCGGGGACTGGGCCGGGCCCGTGGCTCTGGTGGCCGGCCCGATCTGGGTGTTGATCGCAATCGCCCACTGGCGGTATGCGACCGGCAAGTACCAGGGCGCCGGCGGCTGATCGGGCCGACCTCCCTCGATATCAGGATGCCTGCGCTCTCGCGCGGACCTCGAGGAACGCCGCCGTCAGCTTAGCCAGTACCGGTGAGGTGCATGTACCATTGGCGCCGCCGATCGGATCGACGATGTGGATCTGCCGGAGATCCTCCATGAATGCGTCCCACAGCGGCGGCCCGCCTTCTTCGAGAAGCTGCGCGCGAATGCTCAGCTCCTCGCTCACAGGCATATGTCGCCGCCCCCAGGCACCGATCATGGCGAAGACGGGCACGAGCTGGATCGCCGGCTCCGCCAGGCTGTAGATCGCTTTCTGGCTGTGGCTCGGATCGTCCCGCTTGCTGATGAACCCAAGCGAGAGCAGGCGCTTCAGCCTGGCGGCCAGAATGTTGGAGGCGATCCCCTCCTCCGAACGGGTCAGAAGATCGCGGAAATGGCGGCGGTTACCAAACATGATGTCCCGGATGATGATGAGGCTCCACCGGTCGCCCAACACTTCCATCGTCAGGTTGATCGGGCAACCCGACCGCAGTTCGATATCCACGATATTCTCCTTCGAAAACTGGTTGCAATATAAGATCACTTATGCAACAAGGCAACTAGTTTCAATTCGCAATCAGATGGAGGAGAGCAGCATGTCCAAGGTGCGCGTCGCAGCATTTTCCCTTTCCGTGGATGGTTTCGGCGCCGGGCTGGAGCAAAGCATGAACGATCCGCTGGGCAAGCGGGGAACGGAGATGTTCGAATGGTTTTTCCGTACCCGCACCTTCCGCACGATGACCGGAAAGGACGGCGGTTCTGAGGGCGTTGACGAGGATTATGCGGCCCGCGGCATGGCCAATTTCGGCGCCTTCATTCTCGGGCGCAACATGTTCGGCCCCATCCGCGGCAATTGGCCGGATGACGCCTGGAAAGGCTGGTGGGGACCGAACCCGCCCTATCACGCGCCGACCTATATCCTGACGCATTATCCCCGCAAACCGATCGCCATGGAGGGCGGCACGACGTTTCACTTCATCACCGGCGGCATCGAAGAAGCGCTTGACAAGGCGAGGGCCGCGGCCGGCGACAAGGATGTGAAAATCGGCGGCGGTGTCAGCACCGTCCGTCAGTATCTGCAGGCCGGTCTGATCGACGAACTGCATTTCGCCATCTCGCCGGTCGTGCTCGGCAAGGGCGAGGCGATGTTTGCAGGCATCGATCTCCCGGCCCTCGGCTTCCGCGTCGCCGAGCACGTCGCAACGGAACACGCCACGCATATCGTGCTGGCGAAATAAACGAGCCCCGATCGGGATTCCTTCACGCCAGCGCATGCCGCAGGATACCTGCGGCAGCCACAGGCATACGAGATCGCCATTGTCGAACCAGGACGGGCAGTTCCAAAATGTAGGACGAGGCGGGTGTGCCGCCGGGAACGTTATGCCCGGTCCCGGCCGAACCCAAGCCGTTCGAGGTAGGCGCAAAACATGTCGGCCATGGCGTTGGCATAGGCGTCGATCTCGGCAAGGCTCCGCGGAGCCTCCGAGAACTGCTTGCCCACCGTGCCGAGCGTCGTGCTGATCAGCTCGCCGGCAAGCGCCCGGGTCGCCTCCGGCGCAGAAGGCAGCACTTCCTGCATGAACAGTTCGACGATGCGGTCTCCCGATGCCCTCGCCGCCTGCGCCTCCGGTGCATCGCGATAAAGGGGTGCTGCGTCATGGAGCGCCACGCGCATCGCCGCCTCCTCGCACTCCGAGCGGAGGAAGGCATGGACGAGGCGGCGCAGCCGTTCAAGCGGCGGCCTCTGCGCATCGGCAAGGATGCCGCCGAGCATGTCCGTCGTCTGCCGCCATTCGTCGCTCTGCAGCCGGAAGAGAATCGCCGCCTTGTTGGGGAAATATTGGTAGAGCGATCCGATGCTGACGCCGGCCCTTTCGGCCACCCGCGCCGTGGTGAAGCGCTGGGCGCCTTCCCGCGCCAAAACCTGAGCAGCGGCATCCAGGATCGCCGCCAAGAGCTCGCTCGATCGGGCCTGCTTGGGCTGTTTTCGTGAGGAAATCCGGGCTCTTGGACGATCGGTCATGGCAGCGCTCCGCAATGCGAATAGCAGACGCGACGAATTACTCGTATTTTTCGTCCTACACAAGAACCTGTCATCAAGGAGATTTTACATGACGACACTGACCACCGCCCCGCTGGCACCCCTGCTCGACGGCCTATTCGAGGAGGCAGCCGCGGCAACGAGCCCTGCAATGTCGGGCCTGTCAGGCGATGAGCGAATGCGCCTGATCGGCAGCAAGACCGAATATCTCGAGCTTTACGGGCGCCTTAGAGATCTTTGGCTTCCCGTCTCCAGGGAGGCCGGCGTGCTGCTCTACATGCTGGCGCGAAGCAGCCGCGCACGAACGATCGTCGAATTCGGCACATCCTTCGGCATATCGACCCTCCATCTCGCCGCCGCGCTGCGCGACAATGGCGGCGGCCGGCTGATCACCAGCGAGTTCGAGCCGTCGAAGCTGGCCCGCGCCCGCGCCAACCTGGTGGCCGGCGGCCTCATCGATCTCGTCGAGATCCGCGAAGGCGATGCCCTTGAGACCCTGAGCACGGATCTCCCCGAAACGATCGACCTGCTGTTCCTAGATGGCGCCAAGGCGCTCTATCGCGATATCCTGGAACTGGTGGAAGACCGCCTGAGGCCTGGCGCTCTCATCGTCGCCGACAATGCCGACCTCTGCCCGGACTATCTCGCCCGCGTACGCTCGCCCGCGGCCGGCTACCTCTCGACACCATTCGAAGAGGATATCGAACTGTCGATGCGGACCTGATGACGCCAGACCGTTGCCCGGCCGAGCGCGTTTGCTGGCCGGGCAACGGCCCATTTCATCGGCACACCTTCATCGCTGTACAGCGCCGTAGCGCAGCCCGTCGACCAGCAGGGAAACCATACGCCGGGCATGTTCGGACCCTTGCGCGTAGGCATGCATGCTGAGGCTTGCGGCCGCATTCAAAAGATCCTCGGCGGCGATATCGGTGCGGACCTCGCCGGCGGCAGCGGCGGCGTCGAGAAGCGAGCGAAGGGCGGGCTGCAGACGCTGCTGGAAGTAGGCGGGCAACGCATCGAAGGCTGGGTTGCCGGAATGCAGGGCCGCCGCAAGCCCGCGCTTGGCCGCGATGAAATCCACGAAACGCTGCATCCATCTGGCCAGCGCCTCGCCCGGCGCATGTTCGGCGGCAAGGACGGGCGCAGCGTCAGCGCAGGCATCGATTTCGCGGCGGAAGACGGCGACGACGAGGTCGGAACGCTCGGGAAAATGCCGGTAAACGGTGCCGATTCCGACACCGGCCTTCTCCGCGATCTCACGCACCGGGGCATCGACGCCGGAGGTCGCAAACACGGTCAATGCAGCCTGAAGCAGCCCGTCGAGATTGCGCTTGGCATCGGCGCGCACGCGCCTGTCCGCCCTTTCCCCCGGCTTCAGGCGGTCCTCCTGCTCTTTTCTCTCGTCGCTCATTATTCACTCGCTTGCAAAACGGAACATTGTTCCGTATAAAAACGGAATACGGTTCCGTTTATGCAAATTAACACAGCGCGACGGTGTTGGCCACACCGATGCGCACGAAGTCCGCCTCCCCAATAGAAGGAACAGACCATGCAATACCGCACGCTTGGAAGAACCGGCATCAAGGTCAGCCCCTATTGCCTCGGCGCCATGATGTTTGGCGCTGCCGGCAATCCCGACCACGAGGATTCGATCCGGATCATCCACAAGGCTCTCGATGCCGGCATCAACTTCATCGACACCGCCGATATCTACAGCCGCGGCGAATCCGAGGAGATCGTCGGCAAGGCACTCAAGGGCCGGCGCGACGACGTCGTGCTTGCCACCAAGGCGCATCTGCCGATGGGCGACGACCCAAACCGGCAGGGCAATTCGCGCCGCTGGTTGACGCGGGCGGTCGAGGATTCGCTCCGCCGCCTGCAGACCGACCATATCGATTTCTACCTGATCCACCGGCCGGCACCCGATACCGACATCGAGGAAACACTATCGGCCCTCACCGACCTGATACGGGCGGGCAAGGTGCGTGCCGTGGGATCGTCGACCTTCCCCGTATCGGAAATTATCGAGGCGCAATGGGTTTCCGAGCGCCGCGGGCTGGCACGTTTCCGCGCCGAGCAGCCGCCCTATTCGATCCTCAATCGCAGTATCGAACGCGAGGTTCTGCCCGCCTGCGAGCGTTACGGAATGGGCGCGATGGTTTGGAGCCCGCTGGCGATGGGCATGCTCACCGGCAAATACCGCAAGGGCGAGCCGCAACCCGACAGCGCCCGCGCCAAACGCTTCCCCAGGCAGATGAATGACGAGCGCCGGCTGGACGCGGTCGAACGGCTCATCCCGCTCGCCCAGCAGGCAGGGCTCTCGCTGGCGCACATGGCGATGGCCTTCACAATCGCCCATCCGGCTGTTACCTCGGCGATCATCGGCCCACGCACGATGGAGCACTTCGACGATCTGCTTGCCGGCGCCGGGGTGAGCTTGACGGACGAAATCCTCGACCGGATCGACGCGATCGTCCCGCCCGGCACCGACACCGGCCCGTTGGAGGCGGCCTATAATCCGCCTGCGGTAATGCAGCCGAACCTGCGCCGCCGCCCGATAGCGGAGCGCTTCGCCGCCTGACCGGCAGGGGGTGAGGCCCGGTCCTGCAAAAGCAGGAGCGATCGATCCAGTGAATCGATCGCAGGGACGAACGCCCTGAGCGATGCGAAGGGCCGGACAGCGGCGCCTCGCCCTCCCTCGTTCCTGTGTTTGTCACAGGAATCCAGTGCGCCCAAGTCTTTGGGCGCGGGAGAGCAACTCCTTCTGAGAGTCATTCACGGCGCCGACGCGCCGTGGCTGGATTCCTGTGACGGGCACAGGAATGACGGAGGAGAGGTGAGCAGCTCAAAAGCGAGCGTCACTTAAAGGCGCTTTTCAAAAAACGTGTCCGGGTACGGGTCGTCATTGAAACGCTCGATCTCACGCCAGCCGGTCCCGCGATAAAGCTGCGTCGCCTCGGGCAGCGCGCTATTCGTATCCAGGCGCAGAAGCTTGATGGATAGCTCGCGGGCGATGTTCTCGGCGGCCGTCATAAGGCGCGTTGCGAGCCCAAGGCCACGCGCAGACGGGGCGACCCAGAGCCTTTTGATCTCCGCGACCTCGCCGCCATTGCCCTTCAGCCCGACACAGCCGATCGGCAGGCCATCCGACATGGCCACCAGGAACGCACCGCGCGGGCGGACCATATCTTTGGCGTCGGGATCGCGAGAAAGCGATACATCGAAACCCTTCTCGAAGCGGCGTGCAAGTTCGCCGTAGTATTCGCGCAGACAATAGCTGGCGTCCTCGTGCCGTGGGTCTTTCTCCTCGAGCACGATCTGCTCACGCCTCAGCGAAGAAGCGACGATATCCATGGCGCGCAGCAGTTCGTCCGGGCGGCGATGGCGCGCCAGAAACGATTTCGCCTGCGCATCGGAAAGCTCTTCATAGGCCTGAAACTCGCAATGGCCGGTTTCGGTCAATCGGGCAACGCGGCGGCGCGCGTCCTGAGGGTTCGGTAGCGTCTCGATGAGACCTTCCTCTTCCAGACTGCGCAGCAGACGGCTCATCAAGCCGGAGTCGAGACCGAGAGAATCGCGGATCACCGCAACATCCGTTTGTCCCCGGCCGATCGAATTGAGGACACGGGCAGCGCCCAGCGGACGGCCGCGTCCGAGGAAAGACGTATCGAGAGCGCCGACTTCGGAGGTGACGGCACGGTTGAAGAGTCGGACACGAGAGACAGGATCGTAGGTCATATTGTCTGACTTTAGTCAGATAATTGATCCTGTCAATTCAAAGCACTCCAGAGGACGCGCAAATGAGCCGCGCACCCCGCCATCCGCCTTGCGCGCCACCATCGCCTCGCCTATGGGAACGACAACGTCCGCAAGGCCTTCCCGTGTTCCGTTTTACCCTTCACCTCCTGATCGCCCTCATCCTGACGCTGCTGACGCAGATCGGCGGCATTGCCTATGTCGTGGCGCTGGCCGCCTCCCACGCCTGGGGCTTGCGGCGGCTTCTGGCAAAGCTTGCGATCTTCCTGCTTTGTTATGCCAGCGCCACTTTTGCGGCGAGCTTCGCCGCGCCGATCTTCGGGCGAGTTCCCCTTTCCTGCATCGCCGGCGCGACGGACCGTCTCGTGGTCCGCTCCCCGATCTATTGCCTGCTAAACCGCAACTACGTCACCCCAGAAGTGCACGATCTGGCAAAGGCGCTTGCCGTCCACATGGACAGGGAATTCCCCGGAACCGTCACCGTCGCGCTGGATGCGAATTTCCCCTTCGTGAACGGCTTTCCGCTGCTCCCTCATCTGTCGCATGCGGATGGGAAGAAGCTCGACTTCGCCTACTATTACAAGGATGTGGACGGTGCCTTCCTGAATGGCGCCACCCGCTCCCCCGTCGGCTATTTCGCCTTTGAGCAACCCGCCCGCGGCGACGAACTGCCATGCGAAGGGCGCAATGACTGGCTCACCACCCGCTGGAACTTCGATGCGCTGCAGCCTCTGTTTCCGGCCTATCGGATCGAGGAACAGCGCACATCGGCGGCAATCGGCTGGCTGACGAGCGAAGGTGTGACGCGCTTCGGCCTGCAGAAGATCTTCATCGAGCCGCATCTGAAGAACGCGCTCGGCATCACCGACAGCCATATCCGCTTTCAAGGCTGCCGCGCCGCCCGCCACGACGACCATATTCACATCCAGGTCGACTAATGGTCTGCCTCTAAGGAGCGTCGCCGTGCGATATAGATCGCCGTCGTCATGTTGCGTTCGACGCGTCCGCGAAAACGGGATGCGGCAATGGCTTCCAGGGCATCGAGCAGCGCGAAGCGGTCGGACGGCGGCAGTATGGTCACGTTGGAATAGGTTGCGTAGAGCCGGCGGACGGCTGCCGGATCGAGCGTCAGCGTCCACGAGAGAAATTGCGGCTCGTCGGCAATGAAGCCGGTGGCGGCCAGTTCCCCGACACGCGCGTTAGCGTCCAGCCCGTGAGGCAATCGCTCCGCATCGCCGCTCGACAGGCTCGACGGATGACTCGCGAACAGATGCACCGTTTCGTCGTGGAAGGCATCCGGCCGGCCCGCATCGCCGAAGACGTTCCACCACAGGGCGACGGCTCCGCCCGGCCGAAGCAGACCATGGATCTTCTCTAGCGAAGCTGTCGCGTCAAGCCAGTGAAACATCGTCGCGGCAGCGACCAGATCGAAGGAGGCCGGCTTGAGATCAACGGCCTCGAAGGCAGCCTCCACGATATCGAGACAGGGATTGTCGATCGAGACGCGAAGGTAATCCGCAAGCCGGCCATCGGGCTCGACGGCAACGAGGCTGCGCGGCCGGTGACCGAGCAGCGCCATCGTCGCCAGCCCCGAACCGGCGCCGATCTCCAATATATCGATGCCGGCCCTGAGACCGGCGCGCTCGCGCAGGGCCGTCCAGGTCGCTTGCGGATAAGCCGGTCGCGCGCGGTGATAATTGGCAGGATCATCGCCAAACGCTTCGCGGCCAAACAGCTGGTCAAGCTTTATCCTTTTCATCGTGGACTCCATTCGGCCGAGGCGCTGTGGCACCCTAGATCTCAAGAATGACTGATTTCGGCAAGGAGCCAATCGCGAAATGCCTTCACCTTGCGTTGGCGGATCGCGCGCGGCGGCGACCAGCATCGTGCGCCCCAAAACCACGCCTTCTCCCTGTACTGCGGATTCGAGGCGAAGCTAGCAGAGTCGAAGGTCAGGCCGCTCTTCGGATCGACATCCCTGACAGCCTATGCCGGCTAATGCATCTCGCCCAAAGTGTGCGGCGGTTTTGGGATCGCGATATGCATCACAGAGAGACTAAAGCGCGGCGCGCTTTAGTCTCTTTGAACTCTTGGCTGGCATTGGCAATTGCAAGACGCACAAGCATACTGCTACCCGGGATGCCCCATTGAAAGTGAGGGTGATCGATGGAGACTGCGGTCAGGAACCTGTTCGCGCGATATCAGCGGTTCTTCAATCGCGCGCTGAATGGTGATGTGGACTTGGATGCGAGCGCGTCGTTCTACGCTTCCGCGTTCATCGCAGCCTCGCCCGCCGGGGTCATGGCCGGAAAAAACGACGATCAACTCGGACGGCTCATGGAGCAGGGCTATGAGCGGTACCGAGCGACAGGAACGAAAGAGATGCGGATACGCGATCTCAGGCTCTCCCCGATCGATGAGTGCCATTGCGTGGCTCACGTTGCCTGGACGGGGATCTACGCTCGACGGGATGCGCCGGATATCTCGATAGATTTCGATGTCCATTATCTCGTTCAAAAGCTGAATGGAGAGCCGAAGATATTTGGTTGGGTTTCTGGCGACGAGCAAGCGCTCTTGAAAGAATACGGAATCGTCTGACACAGCGCGTCCGCAATCGCGCAAAAACAAAAAGTTAGACCACCTCCGTGCCACGGAGAAACTAGGAATGATCTAGCCTCCGCGACGACGATACGATCCCTCGCCCGTCAGTGCCCGCCTTCGGTCTTGGCAAGCAGCCTGGCCAGTTCTTCGAGCTCTCCGGCCGAAAGGTGCCGGAGTTCCACCGGCGGGCGATAATGCTCCGCCAAAAGCTCATCCTTGGTGGCTGCGCCCTTGCCGGTCAGTTGTACCAGCTTGACGCGGCGGTCGTGTTCCGGCGTCACGCGTTCGGCAAGGCCCGCTCGCTCCAGCCGATCGACCAGCCACGTCGCAGTCGAGGCGTCGCATCCCCATTGACGGGCGAGCGCGCTGATCGGCTCCCCCTCGTCGTGCAAGGTGAACAGAGCCCTGGAATCGTTTGGCGTCAGCCCCCTCGCCTGAAGGCTTTCCAGCCGCTGTGGCGCCGATTTCATCAAGAGATCGAACATCATCCGCCACGCCGAGGCGGCGGCTTTGGCATGGCGGTCGGAGGCAGAAGGCATCAAATATCCTCGCAACACACTTGAAAAATAGTTTTATTACTCAAATTATCGTATCGATCAAACCTTATTGGCGATTTCCCCCGGAAGGCCCATTGGGCGTCCACCTTGCCAAGGAGCCATGCCATGCGTTCAGCCGTCGCGATCCTCTTCCTAATCGAAACCTGTCTTTATGCCATTGCCTCGCTCACCCATGCCGGGTTCGTCCTCGAAGGCCACGAACACCGGCAGGCGATGATTGCCGAAGCGCTGATAGCAGCTGCCCTCCTTCTCGGCCTGATCTCGCTGGGCCTTGACCGATCGTGGAGCCGAACGGCTGCGATCTCGGCCCAGTCCTTCGCCCTCCTCGGCACTCTCATCGGCGCCTTCACCATCGCCGTCGGCGTCGGCCCGCAAACCACGCTCGATTACATCACCCATGCCGTGATGATCCTGCTCCTCGTCACTGGCCTCGTCTGGCTGGCAAGGAGCCGGAGCGCCTCTTCTCTCGGATAGGGATCATGCCCCGCTACGCGGGCCGAAGCGGTCAAGGCATCCACGGAGACGCCCCGGATCCAATTTCAAACGATTTTAAAATAGCCGCTCCGAAAGCTAATCGATTTTAATTTTATCGTTAAATTTTTCTTGTTGCAGCGCAAAAGAATTTAGACATTAATTTGTGCGGATGCTCAGTTTATTCGTTGGAGAACTCGCATGACTGTGACATTTCCGCTAACCGAGAAGCGCGACGCCGAGACATTGCTGAAACACTTGACGTCGCACAATCTCAGCGTTCCGGGAAACTGCGTCGTGTCGCTCAAGGCGCACGTTGCCCAGGTCTCATCTTCTCATACGACCGCACTCGGCACCGCCCGTACCGCCTGGTAGGAATTGAACGTCCCGGCATCGCCGTCCACAATAGGATCCAAGTGATCCTGGCTGGATCGCCTATGCGAGATGGATAAAGCCGGCGCGTGTTATCTCGCGGCAGGCAGCCCCATGCCCACGAGCTTCAGGATATCCTCGACCTTCGCGTCGGGGTCGGCACCGAGTTCGACCTGACCGTCGATCATCAGCAAGGCAAGGCCATGCGTCAGCGACCAGAGAAAGAGCGCGGCGTTCGGCACCTCCTCTGGCGTCAGCCGCTTTTCGAGGTCGTCCTTCATCTGCCGATAGACCTGGATCCGCAGGGCGCGTATCGCCTCGTTTCCTTTGGAATAGGCCTGAAAGCCCTCTCCGAACATCAGCCGGTAGAGACCGGGATTGGCGCGAGCAAAGGCGACATAGGCGATGCCGCCGGCGAGCAGATGACGCCGAGGACCGGCTAGCGCCGCATCGATGCCTTCGCTCAGCTCGGCAAACCCTTGTTCGGCGAGTGCCGCCGCGATGGCGTCCAAGCTGTTGAAATAATGGTATGCCGCCGGAGCCGAGACGCCGGCGCGGCGGCCGATCTCCCGCATGCTCAGCGCCGCCGGGCCTCGCTCCTCCAGCAGCGCCCTCGCCACGGACAGCAGTGTGGGGCGCAAATTGCCGTGATGATAGCGGGGCGATCCGTCGTGTGTGGCCATATCTCGATCTAATCTTTACAGTGTTAAAATCATGCTCTAGTCTTCCCGTAATGACAAGGTATCCGCCGCGGTTCGGGTGCCGGCAAGCTTCCCGCCGGCGCCAGCAGCAGATTTACAGAGAAAGAGGCCTTCATGCGAGCATCCGAACCAAGCCGCACCGCGATGGGTGCGGCAGCCTACCGAGCAGCACATCAGAGCGCGGATGGCGGCGCCATCTTCTTGGACCCCTATGCCCGCCGCATCCTCGGCGAGGCGGGCTGCGCCGAGGCAGATTTGAAAGCCCAGGACCCCGCCACGCGATCCTTTCGCCTGTTCATGGCGGCGCGAAGCCGATATGCCGAAGACTGCCTTGGCCTCTCCGTCGCAAGGGGCGTCAGGCAAGCCGTCATCCTCGGCGCCGGGCTCGACACCTTTGCACTGCGCAATCCCCATGCCGGCCTGAAAGTCTTCGAAGTCGATCATCCCGCCACGCAAAGCTGGAAGCAGATGCGGCTCAGCGAGACCGGACTGACGCAAAGCCTGCCGACATTCGTTCCTGTCGATTTCGAACATGAGGATTTGAAAACGCGTCTCGTCGATTCCGGCTTCGAGCCGGAGACCCCGTCCTTCTTCATCTGGCTTGGCGTCGTGCCATATCTCACGGAGGCGTCGGTCTTTGCCTTGCTACGCTTCGTCGCCGGCCTGCCGAGCACATCCATCGTCTTCGACTACAGCGAACCCCTCGAAAACTATTCGCCCGAACGCCGCGCCCGCGCCGCGGAAATGGGCGCGCGCACAGCCGCAGCCGGCGAGCCGTGGCTGACGCACTTCGATCCCGAGGATCTTGCGAACCGATTGCTGAGCCTGAGCTTCACGTCCCTGGAGGATATCGGCCCGACCGAAATGGCAAGACGCTTCTTCGGCCTGCCCCGGGATACGCCGGATCGCGGCGCCGGTCCCCACGTCATATTCGCCGGCACATAGGGAAATCCCCGAGACGTCGAGTTGCGGCAATCGAGCTGGCCTCAGCTATCGTAGACGACAGCAATCTTGTTTCCGGTGGGGTCGCGCACGTAGGCGGAATACCAGTTCGGCCCGTAGTGCGGACGTAAACCAGGTGCGCCCTCGTCCGTTCCGCCGTTCGTCATGGCAGCATCGTAAAACGCATCCACCTCGGCGCGGGACTTGGCCATGAATGCGACCATCGAGCCATTTCCGGCGCTCGCCGGTTCGCCGTTGAACGGTTCGCAAACCCATAGAACGAAACCGTCACCCTTCCCGCCTTCGGAATAGGCGCTCCATCCGGGAAATTCCCGATGTTTGCTCCAACCGATCGTTGCCAGGGTCGCATCATAAAAACCATTCGATTTGACAGAATCGAGTGCACCGACGGTTGCGTAGACGCTCATGATCTTCCCTTTTGCTGCTCCAAGATCGGAAGAATTCATACCGCAAGCATGCGAACGCAACAAGAACAGTTGGCCGCATTTTCCGCAGAAGGTCAGCGACCAATCGCAACGGACGGTTATTGCCGTGTCTGCAAAAATTCCTATTCTGGGCAGCGCCGCTGGCGACAAAAACCTGAGGCTTCATGGCTATTTGCGAGAGGAAATTTGGATCACATCATGACGACTCTGAGCCGCCCCGATTTCAGCGACATCCACCGTGGCGACTGGGTGGATCGCCGGCTGCCCATCGCATGGCGGCCATATGCGCGATTGGCGCGGCTGGATCGCCCGGTCGGAATAGGGCTGACGCTCTTCCCGTGCTGCGCCGCCCTGATCCAGGCATCGCACGGTCTCCCGGACTCACGCATTGGCGATCTTCTCTCTCGGCGGTCGGCGCGTGGTCGCTCGGAGGCTGGCTGTTGGAAATGTCGCCGCCTTATACGATCGGAATGCTGGTGATCGCCGTCCATCTTGCCTGGCAGACCTGGCGGATCGATCTTGCCCGCCCGGAGGTGAACTATCGCCTGTTCCTGGCGAATATCCTGAGCGGGGTGTTGCTCGCCTGCACGGCTTTGTCAGGCACATGGTAGGCAGCTCGAGGACGTGACACCATGATCCATCTCAAACACGGCATATTCGCCGCGGCCATCATGCTGGCAGCAACGATGACATCCCTGCATCAGGCGCATGCGCAACCATGCGAGCAGGAAGGCTTCGAAGAAGCGAAATACGTCGTCTGCACGTTGGAGCCGGGCAAAGCCGACCTACGATTGTTCTGGAAAAACGCCGAAGGCGCGCCGTACCGCACTTTTTCAAGCCTTGCCCAAGCCGTTCGCGCCGAGGGGCGAACGCTGGCCTTGGCCGTCAACGCCGGGATGTACCGGGCCGATTTTTCGCCGATGGGACTTTATGTCGAGAACGGCAGGGAATTGCAGCCCGCCAATACGACAAAGGCCGAAAGCTCCGCCGGTCAGGTGCCGAATTTCTACAAGAAGCCGAACGGCGTGTTCTTTCTGGGTGAGGCAGGTGCCGGGATACTCCCGAGCGATGAATTTCTGAAGCGTCGGCCCAAGGTGCGGTTCGCCACGCAATCCGGCCCGATGCTTGTCATCGCCAACAAGCTGAACCCGATCTTCATCGTCGGCTCGACGGACCGAACCCGCCGCAGCGGTGTCGGCGTCTGCGAGAATGGCACGGTTCGTTTCGCGATCAGCGAAGACGGCGTGAATTTCCACGATTTCGCACGGCTCTTCCGCGACCACCTGAAATGCCCCGATGCCTTGTTTCTCGATGGCGGACGCGGTGTCGGACTTTACAATCCGGCAATAGGCCGCAACGACCGATCCTGGCACGGCGGCTACGGCCCCATTTTCGGGCTTGTCGAGTAGCGCACCGGGGCAGGTGCCCACGATCCCGTCAGCCGGCCTTTGCATTTGGCCGGACGTCGATATCGACCATGACCCCGTAGTGATCGCTTGGCCATATTCCATCCACCGGCCGATCGAGGACGCATTCGGCCGACTGGATCTCTGCCCGACCCTTGGGATGCGCATCCCACGATCCGACCAGCACGTAGTCAAATCGTCGATGATAGTTTCTCTGTCCGATGATCCGTTCGGCGCCAGCCATGGCGTTCGGGTTGACGCCGGTCCAGGTCTTGCCGGTCCCGATACCGGCTATTTCCCAGGCATCGTAATAGCAGACGCTTCTTCCCTCGAGTGACTGTCGCCCGGTCAGGAACCGTATAGATGCGGCATCCGGTTCTGCATTGAGGTCGCCGGCAATCAAGGTCGGCAGGACCTGCCGATGCCTAGCGTCGAGATCGCTGATCGCAACTGCATGACGCTCGCGCGCAACCTCGGCAGCCGGGCGCCAGGCCGCAGTCGTCGCAATGAAGAGCAGGCTGCCAACATCCCCAAGATTCACGACAGCGGCAAGGGTCGCCCAGGGCACATCAGGCGCCTGTGGCATTCTTGGATCGAGCACCTCGACAACCCTATGCGGCCAGCGGGTCGCGATCGCCGTGCCGCCATATCTGTCGGAATAAGCCGGCTGGAAAGCCTGCACGTCCTGTTGGTGCGTAATGTGCATCTCGAGCCCGTCGACGATGGTATCGAGGCTCGCCTTCTCGCGCGTTTGAATGACCTCCTGCAATGCCAGAAGATCGGGCTTCAGACGGCGAAGCTCCTGATTGATAATCCGATGCCGCCGGCTGTCGCCCTCGACATTCCAGACATTTGAACGTGATCACCCGCACGTGCATGGCTTTGGACCTGCTCACTTGGAATGCGAGTCAAAGCAGCGGAAGGCGCATATGTTCCCTCCACTGCATAATTCTTGAAATCGGAATCGATTGAAGGATAAAATTATCCAGCAATTCAAAGCGCTACATCCAAGGGCTGCCCCCGACAGCGGCAAGCCGTCGTCTTCACAGCAAGACTAGCCCCTCCCCGCACGCGCCATTTCGGCGCGCATCCAACTCGAATCTCCCCAGGTGGAGAGCCAGATCATCAGGTCGGTCAGGGCGCCGACGACGGGCAGGAGCAGGGCGTGGCTGAGGCCCCGCCCTTTCTGGCTGCTTTCGGCCGTCCTGAGATGCGCCAGTTCCTGTTCCTGGATCGACGCGATGAGGGCGTGAAGCTCGGGATCGCGCTTTGCAAGGAAAGCCAACTGGTCTTCGAGATGGCAATGGACCGTGCTTTCGACTGCCTCGGTGCAAATCCAGATCATGTTGCGCCCGGCAAGCGCCGTCAGGAAGCCGAGCACAGAACCGCCGAGGCTCCAGAATGCTATGACACGGCAGGGTTTGGCGCTCCTTGCAGGCATCGCCTCGCGAAACAGGCGGCAATGGTCGATCTCGTCCCGACGCATCTCTTCAAGCGTCGGCACGATGTCGGGAAACAGCCGCCGGGCCACCAGGATCTGGGCGCCATAGATCCTGATAGCGCCGAACTCGCCTGCATGGTTGACCTTCAGAATGCGACGGATGGTGACATCGGGGTCGCGCCCACCCGACCTGCTCGACGAATTGATCATGACTACCCTGCCCCGGTTCCCTTGCGGGCAATAGGCAGGACGGCCGCCGTGGCCGTCAAGGGGTGCGGCGACGGAGAAGGTCCCGGTCTCCTACGCTTTGGGCGCCGGCCTGCTCAGTCTGCCGCTGCAAAATGGGCGATCTGGTCGGCATGCGCCTTTGCGAAAGATGGGCGGGCCGTGGCGCGCGCGACATAATCACGGCAGGCGGGATATTCCGCCAACCCGTCGAACCGGTTGATGAGCCGCAGCACATCGGCCATGAGGATATCGGCGACGGAGAAGGTGCCCGCCAGCCATTCGCGCCCTGCCAGGACCGGCTCCATGTGCTTCAGCCGGTGGTCCTTGAGAAACGAGTCCATGAGCCCATATGCCGGCGCATCACCCGTGATGCCGGAGAAGATCAGTATCGACCAGGGCAGGCTTGCCGCCTCGACGGAATTCAGCGCCGCAAACAGCCATTCCAAAACTTCGGCGCGACCGCGCGGATCGGCGGGCATCAGCGCGTCGCTGCGATTGCCGAGATGGAGCAGGATGGCGCCGCCCTCGAAAATCGAGATGTCGCCATCGGTCAACCACGGCACCTGGCCGAAGGGCTGGTGCGCGAAATGCTCGGGCTTGCGACCGCGAAACGGCACGCTCTCGACACGATAAGGCAGGCCGCTCTCTTCCAGCGCCCAACGCACACGCAGGTCACGCACATAACCCCTGGGAGGCTCGGGGACCCAGTCGAAGGTGGTGAGGGTAAGGTCGCCCATCCGGCATCTCCATTTTTTGTTTCACGGAAAAAGGACGGACGAACGACCCGCGTTCCGACATCACCGACACATTCTTTCAGTCAGATGGTCAGGTCGCCGGCGAGGCCGGCAAGGGCTCATCGATGTCTTCGGGAATGAAACCGCCGGTCTGGCGTTTCCACAAGCGCGCGAACAAGCCGTCGCGTTCGACCAGCTCATCCGGCCTGCCCTCTTCCACGATGCGCCCGCGATCGAGTACGACGATCCGGTCCATCCTGGCGATGGTCGACAGGCGATGTGCAATGGCGATCACCGTCTTTCCCTCCATGACGAGGTTCAGCCTTTCCTGGATGGCGGCTTCGGATTCGCTGTCGAGGGCGGAGGTCGCTTCGTCGAGCACCAGGATCGGCGCGTCCTTCAGGAGAACGCGGGCAATGGCCACGCGCTGACGCTGGCCGCCGGAGAGCTTGATGCCGCGGTCGCCGACGAAGGCGTCATAGCCCCTGCGGCCTTCGCCGTCGGAAAGATCGGCGATGAAGGCATCGGCGCTTGCCATCTTCGCTACCGCTTCGATCTCGTCCTTCGTCGCTTCCGGCCGGCCGTAGCGGATATTATCGCCGACCGAACGGTGCAGCAGCGCGACGTCCTGCGCGATGACCCCAATGGCGCGGCGAAGACTTGCCTGCGTGATCTCGCGGATGTCCTGCCCATCGATCAGGATCGCACCATCCTCTATGTCGTAAAAACGCAGCAGCAGACTCACCAGCGTCGTCTTGCCGGCACCGGAGAGGCCGACGAGCCCCACCTTTTCGCCGGGCCGAACGGTCAGCGACAGGTCATCGATGACAGGCTTGCCCGACTTGTAGGCGAAGCGGAGGTTCTCGAAACGGATCTCCCCGCGGCTGACCGTCAGTTCAGTAGCATCCGGCCGGTCTGTGATGCTAGGCGGCGTTGTCATGACCGGCATCGCATCCTTGATCGTCCCGAGCGCGCGGAAGACCTGCTGTCCCATCTGCAGGAATGTGAAGGACCCTGCCGAGAGGCGTTGAAGGATGTAAACGGTTGCGGCGAAATCGCCCACGGTCAGGAATCGGTCAAACAGCCCCCAGAAGCTAATGCCGAGCATGACGAGCCAGAGCACCATGTTGAGGCTGATGACGACGAGTTCGGTTGTCCGGTAGATCCGCTGCTCGTGATGAAGCGTATCGACCCCCTTGGACATGATCTTTCTCAGCGCACCCGCCTCGCTATCTTCTGCGGCGAACTGCTTGACCATCTGGATGTTGCCGTAGATGTCCGTCAGGGCACCGGAGATGAGGCTGTTCTGCTTTGCCGAGCGGCGGGCACGCTCGGTGAAATCAGGAACGACCTTGATCGTAAAGAGCACGTTGAAGGCAACCCAGACGATGACCGGCAGCGCAAGCTGCCAGGAGAGCGCGAGCAGAAGAACAATGGAGCCGATGATCTGAAGCAGGAAGCGGGTGCCGTCTGGAACGCGATCAGGATCTGTTGCTGAACGGCACTGGCGACCTGGCCGAGCCGGGATGCGACCTGGCCGGCGAAAAGATCATGGAAGAAGGCGAGGTCCTGCCGCTCGACCGCCTTGTGCCCCTGCCATTGAATCGCAACGGGCAGGCTGATGCCGATCGTATGCGAGTTGAGAATATTGGTGATGTAGAAAAGAACGGGCATCACGGGAAAAAGCAGAAAGGCGAGGACTGCCAGCAGCCGGAATTTACTGTCGACGAAGAGCTCCACGCCTTGTGTCGTCACTCCGTCGACAATCACCGAAAGACCCCAGATGATCGTAAGGTTGATGACTTCGATGGCCATCGAGGTCAGCGCCATGGTAATGATGACGCCCCGAAACATCGCGATGAAGTGCAAAAGAACCGCGACAGGTCCCTTGGTGGGCATCGGCCGGTAGGGGATGTCGAGCGGCCGGATCAAGGTTTCGAAGGGACGGTAAATCGCATCTGAAATCGACATGGGCCACTCGGATCAAAATCGGGAGGAGGCGCGGACTCAGCTACGCTGGGTCGCAGAAAACCATCTTCACGCCGCAATCTCAATTAGAAATTTCAAAAAGCCTTACAAGCCTGACGTATCGCGAACGCCGGTTAGGAAGCCAGAGAAGCAAGCGGAGCCGGAAAGCGCCAATTGCGGTCATCGCGCGAGTGGGGCAGGATGCCGGACTTGAAGGGGGAACAGGATTGAATCGACGCTCATGCTGACGGGCTCATGTCATTGCGGCAAGGCAAGCTGGACATTCGAAGGTGATCCGGGCTCGATCACCGCCTGCAACTGCACGCTTTGCCGCCGCTACGGCACGCTGTGGGCTTATGACTACGAAGGAGAGCGCATCGCACTCGCCGGTGAGACCGCCTCTTACACCCGCGCCGACAAAGGCGAACCGTCTCTCGAAATCTTGTTCTGCCCATCCTGCGCCTGTGTCTTGAGCTGGCGCGGCCTGCGGCTTGGAAAGGATGGCCGCCGGCCATGGCCGTCAACATGCGGCTTGCGCCGCCGGATCTCGTTCAGGACCTGCCTATCGATCATTTCGACGGCCTGGACACGTTTGAAGACCTTCCGTCCAAGGGGCGCTGCGTGCGCGATCTCTGGTTCTGAGCCGATTGCGAATAACGCCCCGGGGCCAGATGGGAGTCTGTTAAAAGAACGTTCTGCGCAAGGCCACCTCAGCCGCGCCGGGCCGCCTCGATCGCCGCAATGTCGATCTTCCTCATGGTCATCATCGCGTCAAAAGCACGCTTTGCCTGGCCACCGCCTGCCGAAAGGGCTTCGGAGAGGACGCGCGGCGTAATCTGCCAGGACACGCCCCACTTGTCCTTGCACCAGCCGCACTCGCTTTCCTGGCCACCATTGCCGACGATCGCGTTCCAATAGCGATCGGTTTCCTCCTGAGTGTCCGTTGCGATCTGAAAGGAGAAGGCTTCGTTATGTTTGATCGCGGGACCGCCGTTCAGGCCGATGCAGGGAATACCCGCAACGGTGAATTCAACAACCAGGACGTCTCCCTGCTTGCCCTCAGGATAATCTCCCGGTGCACGAATGACAGCACGCACGGCGCTGTCGGGAAAAGTCGAGGCATAGAAGCGGGCGGCGGCCTCAGCGTCTTTGTCGTACCATACGCAGATCGTGTTCTTTGCCATTGCGCGGTCCTTTCGCACTTCGTTTCGCATTTCCCGGTGAAATAAGAAGCAAACCGTCTTTCTCCAGCCCATGGAAGCGATTTCACGCGGACGATTGTCGAGCGCTGCTAAATGATCGGGGTCCCGGGGTGACCTTTGCCACTGTTCGGATTCAATGCGTGGACTTCGGGACAAGCGCGTATGAGGCGATTGCGGAACCGCTGGTGCGGTTCCGCAAGTGCATATAGCGTCACCTGCATTCACTTTGCAGGGCATACCGCGAACGCTACGCAGCTCTAAAACCTATCCCGCCCGTCGCTGCGAGGGTCGCCGTCAACCCGATGCGGTTCGTAGAGGCCGCTCCGCGCCTTGCGCCGCCACCGCCGAGAAAGATCGCCGGGATTGTCGTCGATATCGGCAATCGATATCGCCGCCGTTCCATCCGCAGGGCATTGCGCTGCCCATCGGCCGCCGGGCGCGACGATCCCGGAAGACGCCGGATCAGCCTGACCGGGATGGGCAAGGATCGAGAAGCTGACCCAGTAGCTGTTGCTTGCCGCATGCCCTTGTGCCTCGGCAGCAAAGGACGGCTCGTTGGCCGGCGAGCCGCCTGTCGTCGAGAACAGCACACAGTGGACGTCGAGCCGCTCATATTCGCTGAAAATCTCCGGATAGTGGCATTCCATGCCAAGCGCACAGCCGAAACGGATGCCGTCGACCTCGAAGGTCACGGGGATCGAACCCGGCGTGTACATGAAGGAGATCTTGGTGTTCGACAGCAGGCGCTCATCGTAACGCGTCACCAGTTCGCCGCGATCTGAGACGACATACAGGCTGTTGTGCGGCCGGTGCGGCGCCGTCAGCGGATGCACCGAGCCGATGATCGTCCAGAGGCCGAGTTCGCGCGCCAGCTTGCGCGTTGCATCCAGCTCCTCACGCAACACGGCCCATTCGAACCGCCGCCAATCGGAGGGCCCGATCTCCCTCGGCCCGATTTCCGACATGATGCGCTTGTTCGGCGATGATGTCGTCCCTTCGGGAAAGTGGATGAGCCGTGCCCCCGCCTCTCGCGCCCGCCGCATCAGCAGGCGCATCTCCTGTCCGCTCTGGCGAAGCTTGTCGGCATCGCGTGGATCGTCTGCATGGGTGGTCTGGGCCACGGCGAGACGCAAGCGTCTTGCCTCAGGCAGTGCATCGTTCGCCGACCTGGGAAGAACATGCATGCGGGCGGCAGTGTAGGATTCACCCGTCTTGGCGGCGCGCGCACGCACCCGCCGTTTGAAATTTCCATTCTCAGTCATTTCAGGGCCTCTCACGTTCCGGACATCGTTCCCCAGCAACAGGCCCGAAACATCAGGACCAAGGATCACGACCCGAGACGAAAGTCCCTTTGCCTCCGGTTGAAGACCCTGCTGGGGAAGGTCCTGGGAGGTTCGGCGCTAGGCCACGCCGACACAAAGATGCCGAGGCGACCGCGATTCGTCAATTCGGGGAATGACCGGGATCGGCTGCCGAGCACCTACTTCAAGCGGGCTGACCTTGATCCACCCGCCACGGCGGATCGAGGCGGTTCGAACCGGCGAAATAAAGAATGATGCGGTTGCCGCCGGGGTCGAACAGCTCGGCCTCGCGCCAAAGCCAACTCTTGTCCTCCGGTCCGGTGACGAAACAAAGACCGGCTTCGCCGAGACTGCCAACCGTCTCGTCCAGCTTCTCGCACTCGAAATACACCGTAGTTCCGCCACCGCCGCCTTCGCCCTGATGCAGGGAGAAGGTACTGTCCCCATTCGGGCAGACGAAACGCGCATAGCGAGGACGGGCGTCGACGACGGGCTTGAGACCGAGAGCGCAGTAGAACTTCCAGCCCGCATCGAGGTCAGGCATCGTCACGGTTACTTGGTTCAGGCGCATGATCTATCTCCTCGGCTGAGTTCGCCCAAACGGCGTGGCGGCTTGGCACCACGACATTCATAAAAACAAAGACCTGAAGCCGTCGAGTGATTAAAATTCTAAGCGAGCAGTTTTAGTGTCATCGACACAAAACTCGTGGCAGACTGTGCAAGCTGCACACACGCCGGTGCGCCGATCGAGAAGGCCGAAGCTATGCACAAATTCACCGTATCAATCACCCGAGAGATCGAGGCCGATACCGCCGAGGAGGCCGCCTTGCTCATGTACCAGGAACTATCAACGGAACCGCCCCCCGACCGCTACTGGGTCGTCGACGAGACGAACGCTGCCACAGAGGTGAAGCTGGACCGGGAAAAGGCCGACAAATTCGCCACCATCGATCACACCGCCGATCCCGGTAACTGGTGAGCCTCAGGTGGCCGCTGGGACTGGCCGACATCCCATCGATAGCAGCCTCTGAGAAAACCTGATGGAATATGATTACCCGACAATTCTGCCTGACCTGATCGCGCTTCCGCTTGTCTTCGTTTTGAACATCCTGATACCCGTTTCGGCCATCTTCATTGCCCCGAATGCTCCAGCGACGGAGATGGCTGCCACACACATTCGCATTTCTATGGGTGTTCCTCTCGCCATTCACGCTTGCCATATTGACAACGCCGACGATGGCGCCAGGAGAAGAGGCTGGGCCTGGCGACGGGATGATCCTGCTTCCAATCTTGGGAGAAACACCGATCGTACTCGTCGTTTATGCTGTCATTCTGCTTTATCTGCGTCTAACGCGACAAACCTCCCTCGCGCCGCATTCGCCCTCCTGAGTTAGGAAAGTCCGTGACCTCACCAATCAAAATAGCCATCGCCGGCGCGAACGGCCGCATGGGGCGCGCCATCTTGCCGCTGCTGGCGGCCGATCCGGATTCCGCGTTCGTCGGAGGCATCGGCCGTGAGGGCTCCACTGACGCCGGGCTGATCGACCGTTCGGCCGCGATTGAGGTGGCCGACGTGATCCTGGATTTCACGACGGGACGTGCTGCCGCTGAACTTGCCGGCTTGTGCGCTTCGGCCGGCGGACCGGCCCTGGTGATCGGGGCGACGGGTTTCGAGCCGGATGAGCTCCAACGGATCGCAGAGGCCGCCCGCAGAATTCCGATCCTGCGCTCCGGCAATTTCTCCATCGGCGTCAACATGCTGGTCGGCCTCGTCGCCCAGGCAGCGCGCGCCCTTCCCGCGCATGGCTGGGATATCGAGATCCTCGAAGCCCATCACAACAGGAAAATTGACGCGCCGTCCGGCACGGCGTTGATGTTCGGTGAAGCCGCCGCCGCGGGCCGCGGCGTTTCGCTCGCATCCGTCGAGCGGCGCGGGCGTGACGGCATCACCGGCGAGCGGCCGCCCGGCGAAATCGGCTTTGCCGTGTTGCGGGCCGGCGGGCTGGTCGGAGAACACAGCGTCCTGTTTGCCGCCGCCGAGGAGGTCGTGACGCTCTCCCATTCGGCTCTCGATCGCGGCATGTTCGCCCGCGGCGCGCTTGCCGCCGCCCGCTGGATCGCCGGGCGCGCGCCCGGCGAATACGCCATGGGGGACGTGCTGGGTCTGGCGTGAATAAGGAAAACAGGCTCACAGCATATCGAGGATTGCCGAGGCGACGACGACTTCGGTTCCAGCTAGGCCGACGGAGCAAAACAAGGTCGTATCGCCAGGCGATCCTCGCCCCGCCGCTTTCCCGGCCATGATATCGGCAAGGTCGGCCATGCGGTGCTCATTGCCGGAGCCGGCCAGGAAAAAGGGCGAAGCATACGCGCGCGTCTGTTCGGGAGAGTCCGTTGCGATCACGGCTGCGACATCGGCGACATCCAGGCCGAGTTCGTATCCCTCACGCGTTTTCGGGCCGACGGTGCTGACGTGCACGCCGGGCTTCAAATCCCTGGCATGAATGACGGGCATTCGGCTCGTCGTCGCACAGATGACAATGTCGGCATCATCGACGGCTTCAGGGGCGCTGCCGGCAGGCTCCACTTCAATACCCAACGCGTGCTGCATCTCCGTTGCAAAGGCGGCGCGATTCCTCTCGTCGCGGCTATAGACGCGGGCGCGGTTCAGTTTTCGAACGGCGGCCGCTGCGGCAAGCTGGGTTCGCGCTTGCGCTCCGCTTCCGAGGATCCCGACGATCCTGGCATCAGGCGCGCTGAGATGCCGGATGGCGAGACCGCCGATCGCGCCGGTTCTGAGGTTGCCGAGACGCTCTCCGAGAATAATGCCCTTGAGCCTGGCGTCGTCGGCCGACCACACCGCGACGATCTGCGAATGCTCCGCCCCGTCGAATGTTTCATAGACCCGGAAGCCCGCGAGCGGTTTGTCGCCGAGGATGCCGCCGACGGTGAAGACGAGATCACCTCGATCGGGAAACGAGACATGGTGCCGGGGCGGAGAGATCAGTCGATCGCCGGCTCTCGCGAGAAAAGCGGTCTCGAGCGCATCGATCGCGACCGCCATCAGCGTGCTGCCGACCAGATCCTCGTCTTTCAGAATTTTCGTCACGGCCAAACCTCCAGCCCATGCCGGCATGCTGCAATCCCAACCCCGCTTGAGGTCAATAGGTCAGACGAACGGATACGGGCTGATATTCGGTGGGAGTTAACCGACTAGACGGCGAGCCATCATGACGTCGTCGATCTCCCTGCCCTCTTCCAGAACCCCGCCGGGAATCCGGCCGATCTCTGAGAAGCCTTGCCGCTGATAGAAGCGTATTGCCGCCGGGTTCTCCGCGCTGACGAAGAGTTCGAGCTGCAGGATGCCGAGATCGCGCGCATGAACGGCCACCGCGCTGAGTAGCTTGCCCGCAAGGCCCGTTCCGCGCAGGCTCCTTCTGACGTAAACCATGATGATCGTCGCGCGATGGGCCATTTTGTTCGATCGTTGCCGAAGCAGGCCCGTTATGCCAACGGGTTCGCCATCCTGAAAGGCGATGAAAACCGGCTCAGTCAAGCGATTGCGCCACTCCTCGAGAGAAAGAGCCGCCCAGTCTTCGTAGCGGCTTGCAAAGAGGGACGGTTCGGCGCGAAGCGCTTCCAGGCGGATACGCCGGAAGGCCTCCACTTCGTCTGCCTGGATATGTCTGATCGTGGTGCCGCTTCCATCCATCGGGACCTCCTGCAAGATGAGAGGTACTCTCAATACAGATGGCCGCAGCCGTCAACCGGTGTCAGCAAGTCTCGTCCTTCGGCCTATGCTTAGAGTTATGAGATCGAATAGAAATCCATCATCTCAAGCGCCGATCACTGCGCCGGACTGCCGAGCCGGCCGCCCTTCCGGACGACCGGTTCATTGCTCGGGCCGACCACCGATTGATCGGTCGGCCTCGCAGCCGGTTCGCCGGTTGGCCCGACCACCGGTTCACGGGCTGGCCCGTCGACCGGTTGGCCAGTGGATCGGACGACCAAGGGATCGACTGGTTGGACGGCGGCAACTGGCTCATCAGTTGGTTCGGCCACCGATTGATCGGTCGGCTTGTCGATCTTGAACCGCACAACTTCGCCGATGGTGAAGACAAGAACTATCCCGACCAACGTGCATGTCAGCGCGTAGAGAAGGAAATATTTCAGTGCATATCCCTCGCTGTTTGGCAGCACCAACTTGACAATGGTGCAAATGATATTTCCGCATTATTGAACGATACTTGCGACGAAGGCAATCATTTTTCAACAAGGGCCCCAAATTTTGAAAAATGGACAGCACTGAATAAGGTAATTATTGTATATAGTTAGCAAGCCTCTCCCCGATGCTCAAATTGTCTTGAGGGTCTGGGCAAGGACGAGGAACAGCCAGGGGCAAAGACAGCGTCGGCGATATGGGCTAGCATGGCGCCAGCAGCCTGCTTTTTGAGGGCGGTCCTTTAGGATCGGCGGCGGCAGGGGGATTCGCATGTCGGCAATCGCATCTCTGTTTCAGGAAGCCGCCCGCCTTGCCGCCGCGTTCCGGCAGGCAGCGCCCGCCCGCCATATGCCCACCCATGACTACGCAGCCTCGCTTGCCTGTTTCGACGAGCCGCTGCCGGCGGCCGGTTCCGAATGCTTGATGTCATCAGGCGCCTCTCGGATGGCGCAGAACCTGGGCTGCATGCAACCACAGGGCCGCGCTTTTTCCGCTGGGTCATCGGCGGCTCCCATCCGGTCGGCGTCGCCGCCGATTTCCTCACCAGCGCCTGGGGCCAGAATGCCGGAAACCATGTCGTCGCCCCGGCCGCGGCCGCCGTCGAGACCGTCGCGGCGAGATGGCTTCTCGATCTCCTGAAGCTGCCGGCGGAAAGGTCGGTCGGCTTCGTCACGGGAGCGACGGTGGCGAACTTCACCTGCCTTGCCGCCGCACGCGGCGAGGTGCTGCGCCAGGTGGGCTGGGATGCCGATGCAAAGGGCCTGTTCGGTGCGCCTGAGATTACCGTGCTCATCGGCGACGACGCCCACCACCGTCTTCTCCGCGCTTCAGTTCGTTGGCCTCGGGCATGATCGCGTGCTGCGCCTGCCCACCGACGTGTTGGGCCGGATCGACCCGACGGCATTCCTGGGGGCGCTCGATTCCGTCGCCGGTCCAAGAGAGATCGAAACGTGAAAAACGTCCTGTTCGTCTGCAGTCAGAACAAGCTTCGCAGTCCGACGGCCGAACAGGTCTTCGCGAGCTGGCCTGATATCGAAGTCTCCTCGGCAGGCACCAACAAGGATGGCGAAAACCCGCTGTCGACAGAACTGATCGAATGGGCTGATATCGTCTTCGTCATGGAGAAGGCACACCGTGCGAAAGTCCAGGGCAAGTACAGGTCAGCTCTCAAGGACAAGCGGTTGATCTGCCTTCATATTCCTGATGACTACGATTTCATGGATCCTTCGCTCGTTCGGCTGTTGAAGGCGAAGGTACCTCGGCATCTCTAGGTTCGACGGTCTCGATCCCGGGTCATCTTGGCGACGTCCTTCCCAATTTCGGCAACGAACCTTCCGTTTACGCTGCCCATGACCTTATATTTCTGCCATCAGCGGCAGATGCCGGCAGAAAGGCAGGAACCGAACGCGATGCCAAAATGCCCTGAAGAAAGTCATCAGAGCACCTATTGTCGGTCGAATCGTCCACTTCGACTACCGCAAACCACTGCTTTGAGGTGGTGCCGACTGCCTTCATCAAACAGCCCGTCCCTTTATCATCGATTTCTCATGCCTCGCGATTAGAGAGAACGTGGCTTCTGATCATGTGAATCGAGATATTCAGCAATTTCACCCCGACGCGTCCCCGCCCATTGCCATGACCAAATACATCTGCAAGTAAATGATCATAAGCTTCCAGTAGAGAGAGCCACAATTCGTCACTACCCACCTCTTGCTTCAGCTCTTCACCTTTCTGAAGTGCCTCCCAATATTCCATGACAAGATAAACGATCTTAGGATCACGCTCTGCCAGTTCAACCAATTGCCGCAACATCGCGGCAGTTCCCTGTTCAAAGCGCGTTTCACCGGACGCTTTGTCGCGATACGGGAGATCGACCAAAAGTTCTTCGTCGGGCGCAACCTCATAATGGGCCAATTTTTCTGGTGCGCATTCGGGCGGCACATATATTGCGAAGCAGTTGTCTTGATTGTCGTTGAGCTTGAGAAACGCGTCGCGCATAAAACTTGGCAGTTTCTCCACTTCTTCGGGCGCGATTTCTTGCAGCCGGGCGAACCAGGCTCGGAAGTCTCGACTGTGCCATAAAGCTTTCAATTCGCTCTGCTGTTCATGTGAAAGAGCAGTCACAATCCTTTCCTCCATTTCTCCACGTGGCTCAAACTTGCATTACTCCGCGCCTGGGAAAAGAGCTATGTCGAGGCGCATCACCGCCTTCGCCGGCCGTGAGCGCTCCGAAGTGTAAAGGCCTCGCTTCCGTCCTTGACGCGGACGCGGCAATGGATGCTCAATCCGATGTTCTATACCGGGCGATTAGCGTTCCCGAATGTCCAGGCAGGCAGCATTGCCTGCCTCCTTTTCGCCCGTCTTCCCATTGCCACAGGCTGCGGTTATAGCTCCCCGCCCATCCCGATCGAGCAAGGAGGAAAGCCATGAACGCCAATGATGTCGCCGCCCATTGGGAGAGTAATGCCGAGACCTGGACGATCTATAGCCGCGCCGGCTATGACAAATATCGCGACGCGCTGAACACCCCGGCCTTTCTTGACATGCTGCCGCCGGTGGCGGACCTTGCTGGGCTCGACCTTGGTTGCGGCGAAGGTTCCAATACCCGTGCCGTCGCCCGCCTCGGCGCCCGCATGACCGGTCTCGACATCGCCCCGACCTTCATTCGCTATGCCCGCGAGACCGAGACGCAAGCGCCGCTCGGCATCGACTACGTGCTCGGCGACGGCCAGAGCATCGATTTCCCGGAAGCGAGCTTCGACTTCGTCACCGCCTTCATGTCGATGATGGACATGGCCGACCAGCGCCAAGTGCTGAAGGGCATCCACCGCGTCCTGAAGCCGGGCGGCTTCCTGCAGTTTTCGATCCTGCATCCCTGTTTCGTGCCGCCGACGCGCCGCAATATTCACAATGAAGCCGGCCAGCCTGTCGCGGTTGAGATCGCCGATTATTTCGACGAGCGCGACGGCCGGATTGAGCGCTGGATTTTCTCCTCCATACCGCAAGCGGAACGGGCGACGCTGACGCCGTTTGCCATTCCGCGTTTTCACCGGACGCTGTCGACCTGGGTGTCGATGATCGTCGAAGCGGGACTGACGATCGAAGCTTTCGGCGAGCCCATGGCGTCAGTCGAGGTGGCGCTCGCCGAGCCAATGGTTGCCGATACCCGCATCGCGCCGATCTTCCTCCACGTCAGGGCGCGCAAGGCCTGAAAACCCACTGGTCCGGGAAAGCCCGAAACATCAGCTGCAAAAACTGCCTGCCTCTTTTATAAAAGTTACCCCTTTAAAACCTCTCAGCCAACGATTCTGACAAGAGGTTTTCAAGGAGTGATACTTCGCCTTTTTCGGAAGCGATGCCTGCTCACGTTCCTTACGGCATCATCGTCGCACCGCGACGACCGAACTGGCGCGGTATCTGGACAGCTGGACCCGGTTGGATTGGTTGCCGCCGAACAAGTAGATGTACTGCCGGCCCGGGTCGATGTGATCGAACAGGCTCACATGAAAGCGCCTGCCGGTGCGGATCACGACGACATCCCCTCGTCTGGCGGAGCGGACGCCGACCGGTTGGCCGAACTTCCTCCAGGACGCCGCCATGTTGGGGTTGGGTGGCGGCTGTCGCGAAGATCGCTTGGCGACAAAGGCTAGAAATGCGCCGCACCACGATACCCGGCGCGGATTGATGCCAAGGAAGGAGATGGAGCGTTCATGCATGCTTTTGTATCGGGATGCCGTGCCGAGCATGTCCGCCTCACAGGGCACGGCAAGCGCCGTGAGGACGATGACGAGAATAACCTTCATAGTTACCCACCATTGTTTGTATAATGTTGAAAATCCGAAATGTGGCGAAGAATAAAACAGGCGGAGCAACGTAAATGCGAATTATGGCGTGAATTAGAAACAACTGATACTGGCATTTTGGCGGCAGAAATTTGTCCGAAGCGAGGCGCAGGAACGCCGCCTGTGAGCCTCACCTTGCGGCAGAAGGCGACGATCGAAAAACCCGCAAACATATGTTTTGCAAGCACGAAAGGCTGGAACTTCACCATCCGAACCAGTTTCATTCCGAGGAGATCGACCGCGCCCGCAAGTACTTGAACGACAAGACCATTCGTCCAGAGTCGACGGTTGGGCATGACCTTGGCTCGTCACCTATATGAGCTATATTTCAGGAGATCATTTGTAATACTTCGACGCGATGGGAAATACATTGCGCCTCGCTCCATTCACCAGCAAAGGCCGGTGGTCGCGCTCTGCCGGTTTCGAACATGCACGACCTTGGATCGCCGACGGGCGGCGCAAGCGTCTCAACCCTGCGGTTGCACCGGTTCGGGATGCCCTGTGACCGGCGCGGAAGCAGCGGCAAGCGCCTTGGTGACCAGGAGTGCGGCACCGATAACCGGGACAACCATCCAGTACGAAAAGCGGATGCCGAAATGTTCGGCAACAAGGCCGAGCAGCGGCGGCCCTGCGAAAAACACGAGAAACGTGGTGTGCGCCAGCGCCGCTACATTAACCGGTGCGGGGCGATCTGTGCGCCGGGCCGCAGCCGAGATGGCCAGCGGATAGACCGAAGAGCAGACCCATCAGGCCGAAGCCTGAGAGCGCGAAACAACATCGCTGATCACACATCTGCGGAATGGGAACGAAGCGCTTGTTTTGGCGCGCCACACACTCAGTTCATTGAGTGGAAAGTTTCAAAAATCAGCGCCCTCAGCCAGCGATGCACGGGATCTGCGTCCATGCGGGGGTGCCACGCCTGCACGATGTTGAAACCCGACACGGGCACGGGCAGGTCAAAGGTTTCGATATGGCTTATCGCGGCGGACTTGCAATAAGACTTCGGAATCGAGCCGATCAAATCGGATGCCGCCGCAACGGCTATCACCGCGGGAAAGCTTGGCACGATCAGTCTGACATCACGGACATGGCCCAATTCGGCGAGCGCCCTGTCGATCGGACCGGCAAAATCCGCTTGCGTCGAGAAGAGCACGTGGCCCCAGGCAGCATAACGCTCCGCCGTTATCCGATCTGCATCGAAGATCGGGTGCCCTAGCCTTGCGAGACCGACATACCGATCCTCGAAAAGGGTTTGGCAACGCAGCTCCCCGCTATCTCGCGGGAGGACACCGATGTCCAAATCTATGGCTGCGTCCCTCAATGCCTGAACATCCTTGTCCGATCTCGGCGCAAAGCGAAGCCTTATCCCCGGCGCAGCGCTCGTCACGGCGGCGCTGAGACCCGCGGCGTAGAGAAGCACGAATGCCTCATTGGCACGGATGGTGAAATGGCGGCGCACCTCCCGGATCTCCACGGTCGACGGCGGACTAAGCACGGCTTGCACAGCTTCTTTCAACAAATGTACCTCGGCGCCAATCGCCAGGGCATGGGGCGTCGCAACCATGCCGCGCCCGGCCGGAACAAGGATCGGATCACCCAGCGCAGTCCTCAACCGTGACAGCGTCCGGCTCATGGCGGACGTGCTGAGGCCAAGCCGACGAGCGGCGGCCGATACGCTTTGCTCGCGCAGCAGCGCATCCAGTGCCACCAAGAGATTGAGATCGAGATCAGACATGGCTGAATTCTATTCAGGTATGGCGCAGTACGCAACAGTCGATTGATTTTGTTGCGTCTGGCGCGGGCAATCAGCAAAGCCTAACTAGTCGACCATCCACCAACCAGCGAGGAGTTCTCATGTCCCTCACCTACGCCGCACCAGTTTCTCAAGATGGCCTGACGTCGCCTCGACGGTACCTGGCTATTGCCATGTTGCTTCTTACGCTTGTTCTTGTCGTTTTGGACGGAGCCATTGCCAATGTCGCCTTACCTTCGATCGCGGTCTCGCTGCAGGCGAAGGCGGGTAGCACCGTATGGGTCGTCTCGGCCTATCAGCTGGCCGTGCTCATCGCCATTCTTCCATGTGGTGCGCTGGGTGAAATCTACGGCGCGCGGCGGGTCTTCCTGATCGGCGTCGCGCTGTTCACCGCGGCTTCCGCGGCCTGCGCCTTTGCGGGCGACCTTCCCTTGCTGATCCTTGCTCGTTTCGCGCAGGGCTTGGGAGGTGGCGCGATCATGGCGCTTGCCATGATGAACCTGCGCTCGGCCGTGCCGCAACATATGCTCGGTCCGATCATCGGCATCAATGCCATGGTCATCGCCATTTCTTCCGCTGCCGGCCCCGGCATTGCCGGCGCCATTCTTTCCGTCACCACCTGGCCTTGGCTGTTTGCAGTCAATATACCACTCGGCGCCATCGTTCTGCTCGGCGGCGGTCTGCTCGGGCAAATTCAGGGCGCGAAGCGAAAGCTGAACGCCAAGGCGATGCTGGCCAACACGCTGATGTTCATCCTTTTCTTCTGCGGCGCCGACCGGATAGCGATCGCGCCGATAAGCGGTGCTGTCCTCATTACCGCCTCGCTGGCCTGCCTTTTCGTCCTGCTGCGCCTTGAACGGGACAGTGACGCACCAATCGTTCCCACGGACCTGCTGGCGGAACCGGCATTCCGCGTGGCGGTCATCGCCTCGGTATCCTGCTTCTGCGGCCAGATGCTGAGCTACATCGCGCTACCCTTTTACCTTCAACACACGCTGCGCATGACGCCGGTTCTGGCCGGTCTATACATGATGCCCTGGCCTGCCGCGACCGCGGTCATCGCGCCCATTTCGGGACGTTTGGCAAACCGCGTCAAGACGGCATGGCTTTGCGCCATCGGCGGCGCGCTGCTCGCCCTGGGCCTCCTGGTGGTCGGATTCACCCCGCCCGACCCGAGAGGTATCGCGTTTCTCGTCGGCACTGTGATCGCCGGCCTCGGTTTCGGACTGTTCCAAACGCCGAACAATCGAATTCTCCTTCTGTCGGCGCCGAAAGCCAGAAGCGGCGCCGCCGGCGCCATGCAAGGCACCGCGCGGCTTCTCGGCCAAACCCTGGGTGGGATCTGCATGTCGATCATCTTCGCAACATTGCCGTTGTCGAGCGCGCTCGAATTTGCGATCGTCACTGCAGGCGGCTGCGCGGCAATAGCGAGCCTGGTCAGCCTGAGCCGGGCTCGCTACGAAGTGGCAAGACGGCCTGGAGCGACTTGAACAGGCGGCTCGTGGTCGTTCGGGTGAAAGAGGGCGCTGCCGCACACGCTGCCACATCAAACTTGTATCGATGGGGAGCGCGACAGGTGGTCGAATTTGCCCGCTCCCCGAATTGAACACGCCACGCTAGGCCGGCTGAAGGAGGATGTGTCGCTTCTTGCCGACCGAGAGCCGGATCACGCCGTCCTGGACGTCGGAGTCGCCAAGCCGCGTTGTCTCGTCTTTCACGCTGCCGCCGTTCACCCGCACACCGCCGCCGACGATCAATCGACGTGCTTCGCTTTTCGACCTGGCGAGCCCGGCAACGACCATAGCGTCGACCAACGGAAAATCACCGCGAAGGCTATCCGGGAGATTGATTGTCGGAAGACCCGTCGGCACCTCGCCTGCTTCGAAGCTGCGCCGGGAGGTTTCGGAAGCTTGCGCTGCCGCATCTGCCCCGTGGCACAGGCTCGTGATCTGGTCGGCAAGGATCTTTTTCCCTTCGTTGATCTCGGAATCCCGAAGCACTTCGAGGCGTGCAATTTCACTTAAGGGCAACTCAGTGAACAGCCTGAGAAAACGACCCACGTCGACATCTGCCGCATTTCTCCAGAATTGCCAGAACTCATAAGGCGACAACCGATCGGCGTTCAGCCAAACCGCGCCCGAAACGCTCTTGCCCATCTTCGCACCCGACGACGTCGTCAGCAGCGGGGCAGTCAATCCAAACAGCGCTCGCCCGCCAATCCGCCGTCCAAATTCGACGCCGCTGACGATATTGCCCCACTGGTCGGAGCCACCCAGTTGAAGCAGGCAGCCGCGGCTTTCCGCGAGGACATGGAAGTCGTAAGCCTGCATGACCATGTAGTTGAATTCCAGCAATGACAGCGATTGCTCTCGTTCCAACCGTTGGCGCACGCTCTCCGATGTGAGCATCCGATTGACTGAAAAATGCGGTCCGATATCGCGCAGGAAATCGAGATAGTTGAGCCCGCCCAACCAGTCGGCATTATTGACCATGACAGCATCGGTCGGGCCGTCCCCGAACGCGAGGAAGCGCTCGAAGACCTTCCGGATGCCGATCAAGTTTTTCATGATCTGCCCTTGGCTGAGAAAAGGACGCGACGTGTCGCGGAAACTCGGATCACCCAGCCGGCTTGTCGCACCGCCGAGCAAAGCGATGGGCTTGTTACCAGTCTTCTGGAACCACCGCAGCATCATGATTGGAATGAGATGGCCGACATGCAAGCTGTCGGCAGTGAGATCGAAGCCGTTATAGGCCGTGCCGGCTCCTGAACAAAGCCAGCTGTCCAGTGCTTCCAAGCTGTGCACTGATGCAGGAAGCCGCGCTCGCTCAGAGTGCGAAGAAAGTCGGATCGGGGTCCGGTGGGCTGAGAGGATGGTGTCACGAGGGTCTCCATTTGAGCCGATGAGGCCGGAGACCATCCGTTGACACACGTGCCGCCGACCGTGCGGCGTCTCGAGTGTCAGGAATATGACCTTGCGCCGCTCTATGGGAGCAGCGTGTAATAGAAGCTCGATAGGTTCAGGGTGCAGGTCATGCATCCATATTTACCATGCGACAGCGCAATCACAAGGGATATGAATTGACGACGCTGAACGGATCGCAACGACGCCCTCCGATCCCCGCATCCGCCCCTCACAAAAAAATCGAACCCGCATCAATTTGCTTGCCGTTCTGCAATGCGGCATATGTTTGTGCTCATAGGCAAGTCGCATGAGCGGGGTACGATGACGTCGACGCATATGGATAAGACGGGGGATGGCGTCGGCCGGAAGGGCTTTGTCGGGCTGGTCATCGGCGCGGTCGGCGTTGTCTATGGCGATATCGGCACCAGCCCGCTCTATGCCTTCCGCGAGGCGCTGAGGCCCTTTGCCGCCGATGGCGTGCATGAGGCAGAGGTCATCGGCCTGATTTCGCTGATGGTCTGGACGCTGACGATCATCGTGACCTTCAAATATGTGCTCTTCCTTCTCAGGGCAGACAATGACGGCGAAGGCGGCACGCTTTCACTTCTCGCCCTCCTGATGAAGAAAATGGGACGAAACCTGCCGCTGCTCTTCTTCGCCGGCCTGATCGGCGCCGCCCTCTTCATCGGCGATGCGATGATCACGCCTGCTTTATCGGTCATGTCGGCGCTCGAAGGCCTGAAATTGATCACGCCCGCCTTTGCCGGATACGTCCCGCCTCTGTCGGCGGCGATCATGATCGTTCTCTTTGCCGTCCAATCGAGGGGAACGGCCGCCGTCTCAATGTTTTTCGGGCCGATAACGGTGTTGTGGTTTCTGGCCATGGCGGCGGGCGGCCTGCTCCATATCGGTGACGATTGGCGGATTCTGGGCGCGCTCAATCCGGTCAATGCATTCCTGTTCCTCACTCATGCCGGCCTTGTCGGCCTCATCGTGCTCGGCGCCGTCTTTCTGACGGTGACGGGTGCGGAGGCGCTCTATGCCGATCTCGGGCACTTCGGGCGCCGCCCGATCCAGATGGCATGGTTCGTTCTGGTCTTTCCGGCACTGCTCTTGAACTATCTCGGCCAGGGCGCACTGGTTCTCGCCCATCCGGACGCCGCCATCAATCCGTTCTTTCTGATGTATCCTGACTGGGCCTTGCTGCCGATAGTTCTCCTGGCGACGATCGCAACGATGATCGCCAGCCAGGCTGTGATAACAGGCGCATTTTCGCTGGCCCGCCAGGCCGTTCACCTCGGCTTCCTGCCGAGGCTCAGGATCAAGTTCACCTCGGAGACCAACACCGGCCAGATCTATGTGCCGAGCGTCAATCTTCTCCTTCTGATCGGCGTGCTGATGCTGATCTTTTCCTTCGGCGATTCCGAGTCGCTGGCGACGGCCTACGGTATCTCGGTGACCGGCGCCATGGTGATCACGACCATGCTGGCCTTCCAGTTTCTTCGGGCCGCCTGGGGATACTCCCTTGTCCTTGCCGCAGTCGCACTGCTGCCGCTATTCGTCATCGAAGTGGTATTCCTGGCGGCCAATCTGTTGAAAATTCACGATGGCGGCTGGGTTCCGGTCGCCCTTGCCCTGGCAATCATGATCCTGATGTGGACATGGACCCGAGGCCAAGCCTATCTGAAGAGACTGCGGGCCAACAATGAGATCCCGCTCGATTCCTTCATCAGGTCGATCGAGCGAAGGTCGGACCATTCGCCGGTCACCGTTCCGGGAACGGCTGTCTTCCTGACCAGCGTTCCGGACCGGACGCCAAATGTTCTGCTCCACAATCTCAAGCACAACCACGTGCTCCACGAACAGAATGTTATTCTGACCGTCTGGACCGAGGACGAACCTTATGTTTCCGACAGCCGCCGCATCAAGATCAGCCAGCTCTCGCCGCGCTTTGTGCGCCTCGACATCACCTTTGGCTTCATGGACGACCCCGATGTCACCAGGGCATTGGCTCTCTGCCGCGAGGGCGGCTTCAAGTTCGAGATCATGAGAACCTCTTTTTATCTCGGCCGCCGGAACCTCGTCAGGACGCCGAACACCGGGCTGCCCGGCTGGCAGGAGCGCATATTCATGGCGCTGGAGGGCTTGGCGATCGATCCCTCCGATTACTTCAACCTGCCGTCCAACCGCGTCGTCGAACTCGGCGAACAGATCGTCATTTAGGGCAGGACGCCGCGCGGCCTCGTCGTCCGGACCGCGCTCGTGTCAGCCTCGATATCGCAATGCGTTGAAAATGATCTCGAAGGCGCGAGGCGCTGAACCTCACGCCTTGGCCGAGATCGCACTCAGCTCCTCGAGATCGAGATCCCGTTCCAGCTCCAGCAGCGTCTCATCGTCGATCTCGCCGGCGCGATGGAGGCGTATGAGTTCCCGACGCCCGATGGCAACCGCTTCGAGAACGACGTCGAAATGCGCATGCAGCGCCGGTATGTATTGCTCGGTTTTCTCGGCGTAGTCGATGATCGACGTGGCGCGGCGCTGGTAGCGCTCCAGCAATTGCGGGTGGATGAGTTTTCCTTCCGCGTCATAGGCCAGGCTCTGGACGATGCCGAACTGCGCCTGCGCCATGGCGGCTTCGGCCTGGCTCATCGTCAGGCGCGCATGTTCCGACTCCGGCTCCACCAGCCGCGCCCAGGCAATCACCCGCCCCAATGTCGTACCCTGGATGAGCACGGTGCCGAGAATGACCGCGAAGGAGGTGGCGAGGATGAAGTCGCGGCCCGGGAACTCCTCGGGCAAGCTCAGCGCCAAAGCGAGCGTCACCACGCCGCGCACGCCCGCCCAACTGAGCACGACAGCGCCGCCAAAGCCAAGCGGTTGGGCCCGTGCGAAGCCCAGGGAAGCACAGAACCTGACGACGAAATCGCAGGCAAAGACCCAGGCAAACCGCGCCAGAACGAGTGCGACGAGGATCGCCAGCATCGGTAGCCCCATCGTCGCGATGACGGTGGTAAGGCCGCCGCCGCGTTCGACGACATCGCGAAGCGACAGCCCGATCAGGATGAAGACCGCCGCTTCCATCAGGAAGATCATCACCGTCCAGAACGAGACGCCGCGCACGCGCATTGCGGCTGATAGCACGGTGTGCTGGTGCCAGCTCATGATGAGGCCCGCGGTCACGGTGGCGATGACGCCGGAAACATGCAGCTGTTCTCCGGCGAGATAGGCAATCCAGCAAAGCAGCACCGAGGCCGCGATGACGAGATATTCGTCGCCGAGACGCCGGACGAGCTTGAACCACGCCGTTCCCACCACGATGCCGATGACGGCGCCGCCGAGCGCCAGCACGAGGAAACTGCCGGCCGCCTCAGTCGCGCTGAAGGCTCCGGTTGCGGCAGCGGCAACGGCAAAACGGAAGAGCACCAGGCCGCTCGCATCATTGAGCAGGCTCTCGCCTTCCAGCAGAATCTGAAGCCGCCGCGGCAGCCTGACGCGCTGCAGCACGGCACGCGCCGCAACTGCATCCGGCGGCGCAACGATCGCGCCGAGGGCTGCGCAAGCTGCCCAGGGAATCGATGGAAAGATGAGATGGGCGACGACGGCGATGACCGCGCAGGTGAAGAACACCGCGCCGACGGCAAGCGAGGCGATGCCGATCACATGCCGCCGCAACCGCGCCGCCGCAATGGACCAGGCGCCGTCCATCAACAACGGCGGCAGGAAGATGACGAGCACCAGCTCCGGATCGACTGATATCGCCGGCAACCCCGGTACAAAGGCCAGCAAGGCGCCCCCAGTCAGCAGCGCGACGGACGGCGGCAGTCCGAGCCGGTGGGCAACATAGTGCAGCGCGATGATCGCCAGAAACATCGCGATGACGAGCTCGAATAAGTGGGTTGGTTCCATGTGCCCCTGCCCCGGCTCAGCAACGAATTTCGGATACCTTCTGCATAATTCAAATCTGGAGTCGTTTCAAAGAATTATATAACAATTCAAAGCGTTACCCTGCATTTTCGCGACGAACCCCAGTGCACAGCTTAGAGCAACTCTTCCGTGTGCCAGCATGGGAAGAATACGCCTTCTCGTCAATGCGCGGGACGGAATCTCCGCTTCTGGACCGCAGCCCTACTGTCTCGGCAGACATCTGACGCCGATGATCGCGTTGCCATCGATCATTGCCTGGATTTAATTGGAGTTTGCTGCGCATCCTCCTTAAATCCTGCGTCTTGAGGCAAAGGAAGACAGATGAAAAGGCGGACCCTTGTGCTTGGCGGTGCGGCCATTGTCGCATCATCCGTGGCTGCGGTGGCGATCTGGCCACGGCGGCATCTCGTTGTTGCCGCCAAGACATTCGACTGGAAGGGAACCGATTTCGTAAGCGGCGGCACGAAATCGGTTACCTTGGAAAAGCTGCCCGAGCCGCTCTTCCGTAGCCGTCCGAATTGCGTCGTCACCGTCGCCCAGACCCTTGGCCCCTGCCATGTCAACAATATCCCGGCCCGACAGGACGTCTCGGAAGGAAAGACCGGGCTGCCTTTGCGGCTCGCCGTCCGCATCGTCCATGCCGCCGATTGCCGGCCGATCGAAAATGCGGATATCGAAATCTGGCATACCGATCACCGCGGCATCTATTCCGGCCGTGAGGCTGCGGAGATGTGCACTTTCGGCGATGTCGAGGCAATCAGCGGGCTCGCCTTCCGCGGCCGCCAGCTGACGGATGCCAAGGGGCAGGCAAGCTTTTTGACGGCCTATCCCGGATGGTACAAGGGCCGCACGCCGCATGTTCATTGCCGTATCTTCGCCGAAGGCAAGGAGCTTCTCGTCAGTCAGATCTATTTCGACGATGCGCTGAGCGACATCATCTATGGCGAGCATCCTGACTATCTCGGGCGCCCTGCCCGCGATACGCGCAACGACGAAGACGGCATCATCCCCGAAGACGCCGCCGATCACATCTTCGATTTCGAGAAGCTCGATGGCGGCGTGCTGTCCGCCACCATCACCATCGGTCTCTCTGCCTGAGCCCCGCACCCTCGACCACGACTACCTCTTCGGCGGTGGAACCCGACATGCGGAAGGCGTCAAGGTCGGCATGTCGGTCGGGGACTATATGCCCGCATACCATTCGTAACCGCGATCCTCCCAGAAGCCGCCATTGCCGCCGTAGAGCTGGCCGAGATCGGCGACGGCTTCGATGCCGGTCAGGTATTTTGCCTGCTTGTAGCCGAGCTGACGCTCGACCCGGAGCCTGAGCGGCGCGCCGTGGGCGACTTCGAGATCGCGGCCGTTCATGCTGTGGGCAAGGATCGTTTGAGGGTGGAACGCATCGACGAGATCGATGCTTTCGTAATACCAGCCGCTGCCGTCGAGCGTCTTTTCGTATTCGTCGGCGCAGTGGAAGACGATGTAGCGGGCTTCGGGTTTCAGGCCCGCCGCCTGCAGCAGCGCGCCGAGCGGCACGCCGGTCCATTTGCCGATCGCGCTCCAGCCCTCGACGCAGTCATGCCTGGTGATCTGCGTGCGGGCCGGCAGGGCTTTCAGCTCCGCCAGCGACAGCTGCATCGGCCTGTCGACCAGCCCGCCAACCTCGAGCTTCCAGCTCGAAAACCGCTGGTTCATCCAGTCGATATACCGGGCATTATCAGGCATGCTCGTGCCATTGGCGCGGAAGGTCGGCGAGATATTGGCTTCGGTGAATTCGCGGGCGAGCGCGTCGTCGCCAAGCAGGAAGCGCTGCGTCTTCATGCTGAAGCCTTCGGCGATCTTGAGCACCGATTTCGTTCGATCGTTTTCGACGAGGGCATCGCAGCCGGCAAGCCCCAGCGCCGATGCCGTCATCGTTGCGCCGATCAGGAAGCGACGCCTTGTAATGATGCGGCTCATGACTTTCCTCCCTGGCCGATGTCGTAATAGCCTGTGAACATCGAACGCAGATTGTTGAACACGCCCGAGACCAGCACCATCGCCACATGCACTGCGACGAAGGCGACGAGCGAGAAAGCGGTCAGGAAATGCAGCGTGCGGGCCGATTGCCGGCCGCCGAACAGATCGAGCAGCCAGGGCGCGACCGCATTGAAGCCCGGCGACATGGTAAGGCCTGTCCCGATCATCAGTGGCAGCAGCACGAAGATCACGGCAACATAGGCGAGTTTCTGCAGCGTATTATAATGGCGTGCCTCGGCCCCCTTGGGAAAGCGCAGCCGGGCATGACTGACGATCTCATGGCCGAGATGCGAAGGCTTCAGTTCTTCGACCGCCGGCAGCAGATCGCGTCGGAAATGCCGGCTGACAAAACCGTAGGCAAGATAGATGAAGCCGTTGATGACGAACAGCCAGGCAAAGAAGAAATGCCAGCGCCGGCCCGATGCCAGATCCTGATAGCTCGGCAAGGTCAGCCAGTTCGGAAAACCGCGCACTGCAGCCTCGCCGTCGACATTCGAAACCCCGAGAACGCCCGTCGTGTCGAAGCTCAATCCACCCACGCGCGTCACCCCCTTCAGCGCATCGCCTTCCTGCTCCGCCTCCATGGAAATGAAGGATGGATCGTCATCAGCGCCGTACTGCCCCCAATAGAGCGCCGGGTGGGCATTGAATATCTGCAGGCCGCTGAACAGCAGCACCGTCATGCACAGCACGTTCACCCAATGCGACAGGCGCACCAGCAGGCCATGGCGGTAGAAGAGCGTAGATCCGCTCGCCGTGCCGGCATCGGTCGTGGCCATTATAGTTCCTCCAAATCGACATGAAAGGCCTGACAAAAGAAGACGCGGCCGCCGGCGAAAAAGTTTCAGCGGCCGCGGCTAAACTTACTTCATCGCGTCGCAGGCCTTCATCATCGTGTCCTTCTTCATCATGTCCTTCTCCATGCCGGCATTGTGCATGCAGTCGGCCTTGGTGCTGCCGGTCGCCATTGCGTCCTTCGACATTGCATCCTTGGACATGGCGTCCTTCGACATCGCGTCGGTCTTCATGCTGTCTTTCTTCATGGCATCGCTGCTCTGGGCGCTGGCGGCGCCGGCAAGCGACAAGCCGATGACGAAGCTGCAGGCGGCAAGGCTGGAAAGGATCTTGGTCATGAGGGTCTCCTCGGATCGATTGACATGTCCGCCGGCACCCGCCGACGACTCACAGTCCTGAATTCGATCTCCTTGCGAAGACGGTTACAGCCTCACGCTTATGTGATAGCGCTACAGCGCCGCGCGTCTTTTGGAGACGCGCAAAGGACGCTGTACACTTTGAATTGCCGCCGGAAGATTTTGAACCGCCTGTAACCAAAACGTCATCCACCCGAATGATATTGCAGACGACATGACGAGCACCCATTCGGAACAAGCACTGAAGATGCTGATGCTTCTTTCCCTCGATGGGGACGAGATAGCCTATCGGCGTCTGCTCGTGACATTGCGAACCCTGCTCGTCGGTTATTACGGCGGGCGGATCGGCACTTCCGCGAAGTCCGACACGGAAGATCTCGTGCAGGAGACATTGCTGGCGCTGCATTCGCGCCGGGCGACCTATGACAGGGAGCGGCCGTTCACCGCGTGGTTCTTCTCGATCGCCCGCTACAAGCTGATCGACCACCACCGAAAGCATGGCGGCCGGTACAAGGCGGAAATAGAACTGGACGAAGAGATCGAAGACGACTTCAGGGAGGATGCGATTGCAGCGCGCATGGATGTCGAACGGCTGTTGAGCGGCCTGCCGCAGCACCAGCAGGAGTTGATCCGGCAGATCAAGCTCGAGGGGCAGTCGGTGGCCGACACGGCAAGCCGCACCGGACAGTCGGAATCGGCGGTCAAGGTCGGCGTTCACAGGGGCATCAAGGCGCTGGCGGCAAGATTGCGAGGTGGAATGTGAGAGAAACTGAGGACGTGATCGACAGCCTTGTCCGGGATCTGAAGCCGGTACCGAGACATGCGCTCGAACGCCGCTTCGCGCTCGCCATCCTGCCGGCCTTAGCAGTCTCGCTGCTGCTGATGCTGATGGTCGTCGGCCTTCGCACCGATGTGGCTCAGGCTCTGATGCTGCCGGTCTTTTGGATCAAGTCCGCCTACAATGCCCTGCTCGCAATCGCCGCCTTCGCGGCCGTTTACCGCCTGTCCCGGCCGGATGGCTCGGAAGGCCGCTTTTTCGGAATTGCCGCGGCCATCATGCTCGCTCTCGCGGTCATGGCGGTCATCCAGCTCGCTTTGTCCCCGGCCGCAAGTTACCCCGTGCTGGTGCTCGGCTCCTCCGCCCTGCATTGCCCGCTGCTGATCTTTGCCTTTGCCATGCCGATCCTGATTGCAAATACCTGGGTTCTCCGTGGCGGCGCGCCGAGCAACCTCGGCATTACAGGCTTCATCGCCGGCATTGCCGCCGGCGCATCCGGCGCCTGGGTCTATTCCTGGTTTTGTACGGAAAACGGCCTGCCCTTCGTCACCCTCTGGTATTCGCTCGGCATCCTCTTGACCGGTGCAATCGGCGCCCTCTTTGGGCCTCGCCTCCTGCGCTGGTAGCACCGGCCGTAGGATTGCTGTGCCGATTGTCCCGCAATGCCGAGTTCGGTCGAAGACGCCCAGCACTGAGACGCTAATCCTTCATCCGGCATGAAACCAGATGCAACATTCCTGCGTACTACTCAGGGGATGGGTCTTGCGTACCCCCTGAATGGGAAAAGACAGGCAGCGAGGGATGACGGCATGGTCAGGAAAGAAGGCGTAGCCCATATCACCCGGCAAGTCGCGGAACAGGGGCTGGCCAGGCTGATGATGAGGCTGCCTGCGACGCGGGCGACGATCAGAACAGCCGCGGCGAGCCAGCCCCATTTTTACGAATTATGCGGCGCCTACGGCGAAGCCTGCGCCGTCCTCGATCGCATGCGCCGGGATAGATCGGCCGATCCCGCAATCATCACCGAATACGAGATCATCTGCGCGGAAATCGAAGTCGACGTCATCAGGATCCTGCTCGGCGATCAATGAGACTTCGCAAGTGCTGGGCGGACTGCCGCCGCGATGATGCAACGCCATTTGCTGTCGGCAATCCCTATCAGCTCAGCAAGTCATTCACATGGATGGAGACGCTCAGCGTATCCGTGTCAAAATGCAGCGAAGTCCCATCGGAGATCTTGTAGTGGAAGGTGTCGCTCACGTCTCCGCTGAGCCCGGCGAGTTTCGCCGCGTCGGCCGTATAGGTGTAATCGCCGTCACTATCGACATGAATGGTGCCGTATTTGCCGGTCAGCGTCACGCCGTCCTTGTCGACGAATTCGCCCTCGAAGCGGCGAAGCAGCAGGGTTCCGTTGGCCGAGCTGTCGTTTTCGAGGAGATTGCCGTAATGGGCGGCGTCCAGATCGGAGGCGATTTTCAGGCTGTCATGGGTTGCGACAAGCGCAGGCGCCGTGTCCGTGTGCGTCACATCGCCGACCGCGAGACTATCGCTGCTCGCAAGCATCGTCGCCTGGGCCTCGTCGAGCGTCGTGTTGTTGCTGACGGGAAAAGTGTTCGCTGCGATGATGGTGGGGGAGATGCTGTAGGGCGTGACATCGCTGGCGATGACATTGTCGTGGAACGAGCCGGATGCCGGCCTGTCGACCTTCAGCGCCGCTGAGGACAGGTCATCGAAAACGTTGCCGTAGATATTGATATCTTCGCGAACGTAAGTGGGGGTGCCGACAGCGCTGATCGCCACGCCCCATACGCCGTCATGGATGTAATTGCCCGAGATATCGTAATCCCGCGTGTCGCCCTGGTCGCCGAGGCCGATGGCGTAGGACCAGCTGTAGCCGCCATAACCTGAAATATCGTTGTCGTGAACAGCGACGTTGGTGCCGGCTTGTGCGCCGATCCCGAAGCCGCCACCGATAATCGCGTTGTCCTCGACTAGGACATTGACAGGCCGAACGAGCGCGATGACGCCTTTCGGCGTCGCAGCACCCGTCTGGTCGAGGTAATTGCCGCTGATCACGATGTTGCTGCTGTCGTTCATCTGCACGGCATCTGCGGCGGTGCCGTGAGCGTTGGTGACGGTGTTGTTGAGAAAATTGACGCCGTTGATCTTCTCGATCCAGACGCCGTCGCCGTTGACGTCGTTGATCGTGCTGTTTTCGATGGTGATGTTCGAGCCGGTCCTGAACGTGACGGAACCTGACTTGCCCGCCAAACCGGTATGATCGACCTCGACGTTGCGCACGGTCCAGTTCGAAACATATCCGCCATAGATGGCTGCCCCGCCTGTGTCCGATATCTTGATATTCTCGATTACGATGTTCGATGCATAAAGGCTGTGAATACCATCGCCGGGGCTATGAATGACTGGCGCATCGCCGACCCCGTAGCTGCCGATGGTGATCGGGGCACTCACTGTGCCGGAATATTTCAGATCGAGCTGGTCATTGAACACGCTTCCGGCGGCAAGCAGCACGCTGTCGCCCGGCTGCAGCTTCAAGCTTTCCACCGCCGAGAACGACGAAAACGGCGTGTCCTCGCTCGTTCCGCTGTTGCCGTTGGAGCCTATCGCCGGATTCACATAATAGATCGTCATATCGCCTTGTTCTCGAATTGCCGCGCAGCCGTCTGGATCGGCTGCGACACGTGGATCGGATGCGGTCGGGGCTAAAGGCCGTGGCCTTCGAGTTGCCTTCACGACGGTCGGCAGACCCTGTGGGCCTGCCTTGGTCCCGAGAACGCCTGGCGGAGGCGGTATCCTAAAAATGACAACTTATACGGAAAAAATCTACCAAAAAGCGACCTAAAGGTGAATAAACGGTAATCGTCCTCCTTGGCGACGTATGGTCGCAGGAGTGTAGACGTTCTGTTTCAGGTCAGTCGCCAGCCGGAAAGGTTGAGGCCGCTTGCAGCCCCTTACCCTCACCCGGCGACAGCCGGATGAGGGACGCTGCGAAGCCATTTGGTGGCGAGAGCAACGCCTCCCCGGAAGGAAGGTCTCCGGGCGTAGCGCCGCTCCCGGCACGCTCACCTCAGCTCAGCAAGCCATCCAGGTGGATGAAGACGGTCAACGTATCCCCGTCGCTATGATGCGAGCTTCCATCGTTGATCCCATAGGTGAAGGACTCGCTTACATGTCCGCTATGGTCAGGGAGTTTCGTTTCATCGAGCATGTAGGCGTAGTTGCCTTCCCGGTCCACATGGATGTCGCCGTATTCCCCGGTCAGCGTCAGGCCGTGCTTGCCGACGGTTTCGTCCCCGAAGCGCCGAAGCACCAGGGTGTCATTGTCCGAGCTGTCGTTTTCGAGGAGATTGCCATGATGGGCAGCGCCCGTATCGGTCAGGATCTTCAAATTGTCATGGACAGCGACGACTGCCGGATCCGCAGCCGACTCCGTCGCTGCAGCGGTCTTGGCAACCGGGCTCGCCAGCGCCGTCTCGACATTGGCGACCGTATGGTTGTTGCTGACGGAGAAGGTGTGCGCGCCGACGATATCAGGCGATATGCTGGTGGCCTTGACGCCGCTCTCGATGGTATTGTTGGAAAAGGAGCCGGATGCGGGCCTGTCGACATTCAACGCCGCCTGTGAGAGGTCGTCGAAGACATTGTCGTGGACCTTGATATTCGTGCGGTCATAGCTCGGGCTGCCGGCAGCGGAGATGACCACGCCCCGGGCGCCGTCATGGATGTGGTTGCCCGCGATATCGTAGTCTCTCGTATCGCCCTTGTCGCCGAGACCGACGGCAAAGGACCAGCTGTAGCCGTGAAAACCCGATATGTCGTTGTCGCGGATGGCAACATTCTTGCCAGCCTGCGCGCTGATGCCGAAGCCGCCGCCGGTAAGCACATTATCCTCGACCACGGCATTCACCGGCCTGACGAGAGCGATAACGCCCTTCGGGCTATCGGCATGCGTCTGGTCGAGATGATTGCCCTTGATCAGAATGTCGCTGCTGTCGTTCATCTGCACGGCATCGGCCGTCGTCCCATGGGCGTTGGTCACGGTATTGTTGAGAAGCTTGATGCCGTTGACCTTTTCGATCCAGAAGCCGTCACCTCTGACGTCCGAAATCTTGCTGTCTTCGACCGTGATGTTTTTGCTGCTCCGAAAGGTCACGGCACCGGCGTTTTCCGACAATCCAGTCTTGGCGATCTCGACGTCGCGGACCGTCCAGTTCGTGACACTGCCGCCATAGATGCCAGCACCTGCTGTATTCGATATCTTCAGGTTCTCGATGACGATGTTTGAGGCATAGAGACTGTGGATGCCGTCGCCGCTGCTGTGGATGACGGGCGCAGCGCCCGTCCCGTAACTGCCGATCTTGATCGGCGCATTCTCGCTGCCGGAATATTTGATATCGAACTGCTCGTTGAACACGCTTCCCTTGGCAAGAAGCACGCTGTCGCCGGGTTTCAGTTTCAAGGATTCCACTTTGGACAAAGTCGCAAAAGCCGAGTTCTGGCCCGCTCCACCGTTGCGGTCGGAACCAGTCGCTGAGTTCACATAGTAGACTGTCATATCGCCATGTTGCCCTGTTCGTCGGATCGCTAATGTCGCCGCCGGGACCGCCCAGGATCGGCCGATCGCATGCGGCGGGGGCAACCGGCCACGGCAAAAAGGCGATAAGATGTTGTCAATGGGGCAATGCGCGCCTCTCGGACCTTATTCCACAGGCAATGGCCTGGTGTGACGAACGTTACAACTTTGGCCGAGAAATCGGCGACTTAGAGATGAATAAATCGCTGCGTGTTTGCGCGGGGTGTACGTCGCCTTCTGTCTGCGCGTCATGTGATTCGTGCCTTCGCTTGCGCTCAGGGGGAGGAGCGCCAGCGACGAACGCCATGAGCGCAAGCGAAGGCGCACTCCAAGGTGAAACCCTACCCCCTGCCCTCAAAGCCGAGGTCAGCGGGAACCATGTCGCAGCGATGGGGAGACCTCAGGCCCTACAGCGCCGCGCGTCTTTTCAGACGCGCAAAGGACGCTGTAGCACTTTGAATTGCTGCATAATTTTATCCTTAAATCGATCCCGATTTAAGGAATTATGCAGTAGCCGCTTCGGCCTTGATCTTCGGCTTCAGCAGGCTGATGAGAAGCAAGCCGGCGATGATGAGTGCCGCGCCTTCGAGGTGATAGCGCTGCAACTGCTCGCCAAGGATCAGATAGGCGAGCACAGCGATGAAGATGGTCTGAATGTAGAGGAGGACGCCAGCCCGAGCCGCCCCCAGCGTCTCGATGCTACGATTGAAGAGGTAGTACATGACCGCCCCGCCAGGGATCGCAACATAGGCGAGCGCGATAAGCCCGCTGCCGTTGAGCGTCGAGCGTTCGTCTGAGAATAGCTCGGACAGGTAGAAGGGCAGCGCCGTCAGCACCGCCGCACCGAGCAGCAGCACCAGGAGCGCAAGGCGATTCATATCGAATTTCGCGCGGCGGAGCAGGACAGTATAGAGACTGAAACAGAACGCGCCGGCGACGATCCACAGTTCACCCGGGTTGAAGTCGAGCCGCATCAGCGCGTCCGGACTACCCTTGATGATGATGACCACGATTCCGAGAAAGGCCAAGATCGATCCGATCACCTGCCAGCGTCCCATCGGCTCGGCCAACATCAAGCGGGCAAGGATCATGGTGATGATCGGGATCAGGGCAATGATGATGCCGGCAGTGGTGGCATCGGCATGTTCGAGGCCGACAAAAATCATGCCCTGGCAGATCGCCAGTCCCACGCCGCCAATCGCAAGCAGTTCGAGGGCGCGAGCCCGCACCAGCGCGACCATGTCGGCGAAATGCCGGCGCACGATCGGCATCAGGATCGCGAAGGCGATCAGCACGCGCCAGAAGCAGAGCGCCCAAGGCGGCATCTCCGAAGAAACCCATTTCGCGGCGATATAGACGCCGGCCGACAGCAGCCAACAGAGAATGCCCACGGAATAGCCGGCAGCAAGCGAATTGTCTGCCGCCTGTTCCGTCCCAACCGTGTCGCGATGGACCGCCAAGACATTCATTGCCATGGCCTAGTTATGCCATAGTTTCCGCGGGCTGCACAGATGAGGCGGCGGCGCTCCGCCTGTAGCGGATGTCTCCCTCGGGCCGATCAGGGCGGTCGCCGCGATGACGTGACCCGCCCGGAAGGTTTAGACAACCAGCCTCTATCCCCTCGCCCGCAATGCCGAGGTCAGCGGCAACCTTGTCGCGGCAAGCGCCGGCAACGCTCCGCCGATGATGCCGATGGCAAGCCCCAGCAGCCCGGCGGTGAGCGCGACGTCGGCGGTGACGTCGAGCTGGAAGGCCATCTTGGTGTTGTTGGCGCCCATCGTGCTGGCCTGCCAGCCGTTGAAGGCGAGCCACGAGGCAAGGATGCCGAGGGCGGCCCCCACGACCGAGAGAGCCACGGCCTCGACCCAGGTGGCAGTAAAGGCCGACAGGCGGCCGAAGCCGAGCAGGCGCAGCGTTGAGATTTCGACGGTGCGGTCGGAGACCGAGCTCATCATCGTATTCAGCGCGCCAGCGGTGGCGCCGACCGCCATCAAAAGCGCCAGCGGCCAGCCGAACAGGCGGATGAGGCTCGCGGTGCGCTCGGATTGCGCGGCATAGAGATCGGCCTCGGAGACGGCGGTGAGCGGCGCGCCGGGAATTGCGGAGATATGCTCCTGCAGCACCGGCAATCCGCCTGCCCCCGCAAGCCGTACGCGCAGGCTCTGCACCTGTCCCTGCCGGTCGAAGGCCGATTGCACCGCCTCCAGATCCGCCCAGATCTCGGATTCGAAGGCGCTGCCGCCTGACGTGAAATGCCCGACGACCGTCCAGTCGACTGCGCCGAGTCGCACCTTGTCGCCGACGGCGAAGCCGGAGAATTCATCGGCGATGCGGCCGCCGACGACGATTTCGCGCGCGCCCGGCGAAAACAGCCGCCCTTGGGAGAGCGTGGCGCGGTCGCGCAAGCCGGGGCCGGCCAGATCCATGCCCCGCAGCGACAGTGTCTGCTCAGCGCCGTCGCTGGCTCTGACGACATCGACGGGAACGACGATCTCGCGCGACAGCGCCAGTTCGCCGGCAGGCGCCAAGCCGGCGGCATCCCGCGCCACGCCGATCTCGCCGATTGCGGCGGTCAGGCTGCGGATCGCTTCGGCCGGCACATCCGAGCCGGTCTCCTGGTTGGTGCCGCCGCCGAGAATGACGGCGATGCCTGGCGACCCCGTGCCCCAAAGGGCTGCTTCAAAGCCCCTGGCCATCGCGAGAAAACCCGCAAGCACCGCCACCACCAGGGCCACCGACAACACCATCGACAGCGAGATCCACAGCCGCCGCGGCAGGCTGCCGAGATTGACTCTGATCATGAGAAAGATCTGCTTGAGCGCTGATGACATTGGACTATCTCGATCTGAAGGCGTTGACGATGGGCAGGCGCATGGCATTGGCGGCAGGAAGCAGCCCGGTCGCGAGCCCGAGGCCGGCGATGATGGCGACGGATTTTAGCAGCACGGACGTAGTGAAGGCGAGGCCGAATTCCGGCCCGACGAACAGCGTCGCGAGCTTGGCGAGAACGAGCCCGCCCGCCCCGCCGACGGCGAAGACGAACAGTGTCTCGCCGAGGATCAACGCAATGATCCGCCCCCTGGAAAAGCCGAGCACCTTCATGAGGCCGATCTTGAAGCTGCGCTCCCTCACGGCAAAGAGCATGGTGTTGACCACGATCATCAGGATGGTCACGAAGGCGGCGCCGACGACGAGGCTGACGATCAGGCCGATATCGGCGAACTGCCGCAAGAAAGCCTCGAGGAACTGCTTTTCCGATTGAATGCGCGTCGGTGCCGCCGAATTGGCAAACAGCGCGTCGATCCTTGCCGCCAGCACGCCGGATGAAACGCCCGGTCGCGGTCGCACCACGAAGCCATCGACTGTATCCTTGCCGCGGGCGCGGGCCGCATTGACGGCATCATAGCGGGCGATCATGAAATAGGTGTCGGTGCTGGCGTCGGCCCCTTCGAAGATGCCGGCGATCTCAAAACTCCAGCTGCGGCTGCCGTCTTCCCTTGTCAGGTGGCTGGTGACGCCGATGCGCTGGCCGACCGACCAGCCCTGCGCCTCCGCCAGCGCCCGGCCGACCAGCACCCGGTCACGGCCCTCTTCCAGCACTGATATCAGTTGCGGCGTCAGCCCGAGCTCGTCGCCATTGGCTGCGGCGATCAATCGTGGATCGACCGCGCTTGTCATCACGACATTCTTCTCGACATCGACGAAGCCCCGCATGCGCGTCATATAGGCGACGGCGGCAACATCGCTATCGGCGGCAATCCGGTTGAGATAGGCAAGCGGCAGCGGCAGCCCCCGGCCCGATCTATTGAAGACGCCGAGCAGACTGTCGCTGGCGCCGGCCGCCCCCTGGCTGCCGCTGACGAAGCTCGCCGTCAAGCCATAGATCAGGAAGGCGACGCCGACCGAGAACATCAGAAGCGTGGCCCTGAGCGGCTTGCGCCATGCATTGCGGCGCATCAGCCGGAAGAAGGTCATTGGGCCAACCTTTCCTGCTCGACGAATTCGCCCTTGTTGAGATGCAGCGTGCGCCGGGCGAAGGAGGCAGCCTAGGGATCATGCGTGACCATGATGATGGTCTTCTGAAGCTCGCGATTGAGAAAGCCCAGCATCTCGAGGATATCATTGGCGGATTTCCGGTCGAGATCGCCGGTCGGTTCGTCGCAGAGCAGAAGCTCGGGATCGCCGACGATGGCGCGGGCTATACCGACGCGCTGCCGCTGCCCGCCGGACATGCTGGATGGAAACTGCCGCTGCCGCCCGGAGAGTCCGACCAGATCCATGACTGTCTCGACTCGCGCCCGCCGCTCCTTCCGCTTGAGCGGCTTCAACAGCAGCGGCAGCTCGATATTCTCGCCCGCATTCAGCATCGGCAGCAAATTGTAGAACTGGAAGATAATGCCCATGCTGTGTGCCCGCCAAGCGGCTCTGGCACCTTCGCCCATCTGCTCGATATGGCTGCGGCCGATCCTGATCTCCCCTCCGTCGGGGCTATCGATGCCGCCGAGCATGTTGAGCAGTGTCGATTTCCCCGAGCCTGAAGGGCCCATGACGGCGACGAAATCGCCGCGTGCTATCGAAAGGTCGAGTCCGGAAAAGATCGGGATCGTCTCCGTGCCGATCTTGAATGCCTTCCTGACGCCGCGAAGCGCGATATAGGGTTCTTGAGTGTCGGTCATCGCTCTGCTCCTTGCTGATGGTCTGTGGTATCCTCGGCCTTACCCACCACAAGGCGGATGCGCGCGGCCATGGCGGGGCGCACGTCTGGCGGCGGCGAGGAGAGCGACAGGCGAAGCGTCACCGTCCCCTTTTCCCGCGAAATCATCGGCGCGATCTTCGATACTTCCACCGCAAAGGGCCGGTCGGGAAAGCCGTCGAGCACCGCCTCGCCACGCAAGCCTGGCCGCATCAACGCGATATTCGCCTCGGCCACATCGGCATCGATGACCATGGTGGTCATGTCGGCAATCGCAAGCAGGCTTTCATTCTCCCGCACGCTGTCCTCGCGCGACAGCACGGTGTCGCCGACGTGCGCGGTCAGCCGCGTGACGGTGCCTGATATCGGCGCCCGGACGGTCAGCGCTTCCACCTGCTCGCGCGCCCTGTCGATATCGAGATCGGCCTTGGCCACGTCCTGCCGTGCCTGCAGGGCGGCATTTTCGGCAGTGTCGAACGCCGTCTTCGCCTCCTCCAGCGTCTGCGCCGACATCGTATCGCGCCCGGCCAGCCGCTCTGTGCGCGTCAGGGAAGACCGCGCCTGCGCCAATTCAATAGTCTTCGCCGTCAGCGCCAGCTCCGCCGATTGCCGGGCGATCTCGGCGCCCTGAAGCGCAAAGCGGGCACCGGCATCATCGAGCCGCACCAGCACCTGGCCCGCGACGATCCTGTCGCCTGCCTCGATCTCGACGGCAACGATCCGACCTTCATATTTGGAGAAGACGGTCGCGATATCGGGTGCCACGACGTAGCCGGAGCCGGTGACTTCCCGGGACGGCAATGCCCTGTCCGATGGGTTATTGGAGGGCAGAGCCCGGATCGGATCGGCGGCGGGCACGTCGGTTCCATCGACCGACATTGCGGCCTCGTCCTTGCCTATGAAACCCGCCAGCACAGTCTCGATGCGCTCCAGCGTATCGGGTCGATAGAAAAGAACCACCGCCAGCGATGCGGTCGCGGCAAGGGCCAGCATTGCTCCGGGGATCACACGCCGCCGGACACGGGGCTCCGGCGGCTCTGTCTTGAAGGGCGCAGGCTCGATCGAAAGTGATCTGAGCTTGGCGGCCAGGTCTCGATCATGTTCTGACGTCGTGTTCATGCCGCCAGAATGACCAACGGCAGCAAAACCGCGACCTCGAACGCGTTTCCGACAGTCCTCGATCGCGATTGTGTGCGTGGTGGCGGCAATTGTCGGAGGCGGAGGCTTGCTCGCTTCTTCTCCGGGAGTCCCGTGGGGCGGGTCGAGCCTCCCTGTCGGTGGAGGGTCGGATGAGCGGCCACACAGCACGCCCTTCATTGCCCTTCGCTTACGCTCCGAGCGTTCGCAGTTCCACTGCTCACCCCTTCGCCTGCCAGCGCCTCTCCTGCTGTGAGAAGATATGTGCGGCAGCGACCTCCTATCCATCCCCCGGCGCCGGCTAGGGCATATACATAAGTCGGTGCGACGGATTGACTCGGTTTGCGGGGGTCGGATTCCTTTACTGCGGGCCGTATGATTGTTTTGGCGACGTTTTGATTTGGGAGCGTCGCCGATGGATGTAGGGCATGATTTTTCGTTGGGCCGGTTTGGAGATCGTCGTCTCGATAAAGGGGGGCGGTGCTGCTCCGTCGCATTGTGCTGCGCGAGACGGTTTGC